>CAKKRD010000017.1 GCA_919902515.1 Nitrosomonadaceae bacterium
TTATGATGCTATCGCACTTCAACTTAATACTGCCTGATTCGTGGGGAAACCTCAGAGTCTGACCCTAAATTATTCTCTAAATTATTCTTGACCGAAACAATACCCTTGCAGCTGAGCATCCGTAACTTCCACCGGGCTTCTTGAACCAGGGATTGGAATCGTCGCTACGGACGACTCCAATCCTTATTTGATAGGCGGAGCGCTTGTCTTTTTTTAAGCGCAGCGCCTATCGGCTCGCGGTGCACCGCGTAGCTCGGCCGCGATAGGTCTGTATCATCAAGCGCTTCATTTTTTTTGTCGAATGCTTACTCGAAGTTGGGCTTGACCGACAGTGGCACCGGCACCACCTATCGCAAAATTCTTTTCGACTGTGCTGATGTTTGTTCCTGCTTTGGTCGCTTCTTTATACATGGCGTTGTAGAGCTCTACATCTGTGGGGGTACTCTTGGGGATGATCCTTACGTTGTAATAGTTGAAGTACGGAGGTAAGGTATAGTTATAGGGGACACTCCACAGGATGGCGAACTTGTATTGTGTTCCCTCGATAATGTAGGTTAATACCCCAACCGTGCCGCGGCCCACGCCGTTGGTCTTTTCGAACGAGGCTGCGTCTGCGGTTCCCGCCTGGATGATGGGTGGTGGTGGGCCAGGGATCTGTCCAGAATAAATGTAGGTCTCAGGCCGAACCAGATTCGAGTTGGTATAGTTGTCGATGCCAACAGCTATATCGCGATCCACTTTCATTTCTCCGATCAGGGTCGCCATGATACCTACCAAAGCCTCTGCCCCAGCGATAACAGTACCGGGGTCAACCATTTTAACCCCAGGGCCTACGGTTGGCTGAGATCCGGCTGGATGCTCGGGGGCGTCAGATTCATGTCTGATTCCTGCTGCAGAGACATGCGACCCAGTGATAGCCTTGATGGGTTCCGATTTTTTTACTTGAGCCATGGCGGCTCCGGAAAAAAATATCGGCAGAACAACTACTCCAAACAAAAGTTTTCTCAGTGCGATTCTCATGGCAATACTCCTTTTCAGAAAAAATTCAATTTAAAGTCGAACTATCTTTTGCCTATGCACACACGAACAATTATTGAATAGCATATATTTTACGGAATGCAAGTAATACATTCTGTTTAACGGCAAGCGTTATCCGGCCGAATACCAGGGAGAATGAGGAAAACCTGAAAAGAGATTCAGCGACGCTGGGTTATGCGGCATAATTCTTCCTTTTTCATTTCGCTGCAATGAATGCTCCCCGGCTGGCCTGGTCTCCCGCACCCTCTTCCATCTCACCGCGTACCCGTGACTGGCTGCAGAACCGTGGTTCTCTTACCCGCCTGATTCAGCAGCGGTGCAGCAATTTTCGTGTCCAGCCGGTATCCCAGTCGCTGGCGACGGTATGCGGGGACGAGCTTGTCGTCATGGGTCTGCGCCGCAGCGAGTTGGCGCTGGTGCGGGAGGTGTATCTGTATTGCGGCAACACACCAGTGGTTTTTGCGCACTCGGTTGTGGCCAGGAAAAATCTGCGCGGCGCATGGCGCGGATTGAGCGGCCTCGGCAACCGGTCGCTGGGCACGGTGCTGTTTACCAACCCGGTGG
Organism: Nitrosomonadaceae bacterium; assembly: GCA_919902515.1. GTDB lineage: Bacteria > Pseudomonadota > Gammaproteobacteria > Burkholderiales > Nitrosomonadaceae > VFJL01. The sequence continues at coordinate 1,603 of CAKKRD010000017.1, forward strand.
TCAGACGTACGCCACTGCGATTCAAGAAACTGAATGCAGGTCACCCGCTTTTCCGCCGCGCTTGCAGGGGACTGCCGGTAACGCCCGCAGGTCTGCCGTCCAGTCTGTGGGCGCGCCGCTCGCTATTCACTCTGCACGGACAGTCCATACTGGTCACCGAAGTGTTTCTTCCCGCCATTCTGGATTTAAGGTAGTGACTTTCACGCAACGCCTCGACCATTACCGCAAACTGATGCGGCTGGACAAGCCCATCGGCATCCTGCTGCTGTTGTGGCCGACATTATGGGGCCTGTGGCTGGCTGCGGGCGGTGTGCCCGACATTAACATCCTGGTGATATTCGTGCTGGGTACGGTGCTGATGCGCTCCGCCGGTTGCGTGGTCAACGACTATGCCGACCGCAATATCGACCCGCATGTCGCACGCACCAAGAACCGTCCGCTGGCGACGGGAGTGGTGAGCACTAAAGAGGCGCTGTTGCTGGCAGCGGGTCTGAGTCTGTGCGCGTTTCTGCTGATACTGCCGCTGAACTGGCTCACGCTCGAGCTGGCGGTATTTGCACTGTTCCTTGCCGCAAGCTATCCGTTTACCAAACGCTTCTTCGCCATGCCGCAAGCCTATCTTGGGGTTGCTTTCAGTTTTGGCATCCCGATGGCGTTCGCCGCACAGACCGGTGAACTGCCACCAATCGTCTGGCTGCTGATGGCAGCGAACCTGCTGTGGGTGATTGCTTACGATACCGAGTATGCGATGGTGGATAGAGCCGACGACCTCAAGATAGGTATCAAGACTTCCGCGATCACATTCGGGCGTTTCGATGTGGCCGGGATCATGCTGTGCCATACGGTTTTTCTGGGTATCATGGTCGGCATAGGGCTGATGCAGAACCTGGGCATGGCGTATTATGCCGGTCTGGTTGCTGCCTCGGGTTTGATTGCTTACCAGTATCGGCTGATTCACGAGCGCGAGCCGGCGTGCTGTTTCAAGGCTTTTTTACACAACAACTGGGTGGGCGCGGTGGTGTTTGCCGGCATTGCGCTCGATTACCTGATAGAGACAACTTCATAAGTGCTCCACTACCATGAAATATAAAGACCTGCGGGATTTTCTCGCGCAACTGGAAAGCCAGGGCGAACTGAAGCGCATCACCACCGAGATAGACCCGCATCTGGAGATGACCGAAATCTGCGACCGGGTGTTGAAGGCTGGCGGTCCTGCCATTCTGTTCGAGCATCCCAAGGGACATACCATTTCCGTGCTCGGAAATTTGTTCGGCACCCCGCGGCGAGTGGCGATGGGCATGGGGCAGGAATCGGTGGCAGCATTGCGGGGAGTGGGTGAGCTGCTCGCTGCTCTGAAAGAGCCCGAGCCGCCCAAGGGTTTGAAAGATGCATGGGACAAATTTCCGGTGCTGAAGCAAGTGCTCAACATGGCGCCCAAAGTGGTTTCGAGCGCGCCGTGCCAGGAAATCGTGTGGGAGGGTAAGGACGTGGATCTCGGCAGGCTGCCGATCCAGACCTGCTGGCCGGGAGATGCCGGTCCGCTGATTACCTGGGGGTTAACCGTCACCCGAGGGCCGCACAAGACCCGGCAGAATCTGGGAATTTACCGGCAGCAGGTGATCGCACCCAACAAAATCATCATGCGCTGGCTGGCTCACCGCGGCGGTGCACTGGATTTCCGTGATTTCTGTCTCACCCATCCGGGGCAGCCTTATCCGCTCGCAGTAGCGCTGGGAGCAGACCCGGCGACCATACTCGGCGCGGTCACCCCGGTGCCGGACAGCCTCAGCGAATACCAGTTTGCCGGTTTGCTGCGCGGCGCAAAAACCGAAATCATCAAGTGCCTGAGCCATGACCTGCAGGTTCCGGCAAGCGCAGAAATCGTACTGGAAGGATATATTTATCCGGGCGAAACGGCGCTCGAAGGTCCGTTCGGCGATCACACCGGCTATTACAACGAGCAGGAGACTTTTCCGGTATTCACGATTGAGCGCATCAGCATGCGGCGCAACCCGATTTTTCATTCCACTTACACCGGCAAGCCGCCGGACGAGCCGGCGATACTCGGTGTGGCGCTGAACGAAGTGTTCGTGCCGCTGCTGCAAAAGCAGTTTCCCGAAATCGCCGATTTTTATTTGCCGCCGGAAGGTTGTTCCTATCGCATGGCGGTGGTGAGCATGAAAAAGCAGTACGTGGGGCATGCCAAGCGCGTGATGTTCGGCGTGTGGAGCTTCCTGCGCCAGTTCATGTACACCAAATTCATCATTGTCACCGACGACGACGTGAATATCCGCGACTGGAAGGAAGTGATCTGGGCCGTTACCACGCGCGTCGATCCTGCGCGCGATACACTGATCGTAGAAAATACGCCGATAGATTATCTTGATTTCGCCAGTCCGGTATCGGGTCTGGGCGGGAAAATGGGCCTGGACGCCACTAACAAATGGCCGGGAGAAACTACCCGCGCATGGGGCACGCCGATTGCGATGGATGCAGCGGTGAAAGCGCGCGTGGATGAAATCTGGCGGGATCTGGGTCTTTAAGACCGCCCGCTATTCTTGCTTCAGTTGGAAGCCCCGGAACTACTCGACTGTTACTGATTTCGCCAGATTGCGCGGCTTGTCCACGTCGGTATTTTTTTGCAGGGCGACATGGTAGGCAAGCAGTTGCAGCGGGATGGTGTGGAGGATGGGGCTGAGTAATCCCGCATGTTCCGGCAGGCTGATGACGTGCATGCCTTCGCTTTGCTGAATGGTAGAGTCGGCATCAACGAAAACATAGAGTTCGCCGCCGCGCGCGCGCACTTCCTGTAAATTGGATTTGAGTTTTTCCAGTAACGCGTTATTGGGAGCAATCGCGACCACTGGCATGTCCTCGTCTACCAGTGCGAGCGGACCGTGCTTCAATTCGCCTGCGGCGTAAGCTTCAGCATGGATATAAGAAATTTCTTTGAGCTTGAGCGCGCCTTCCATGGCGATGGGATAGTGCATGCCGCGCCCGAGAAACAAGGCGTGGCGTTTCTGCGCAAATCTTTCAGCCCAGACCTTGACCTGGGGTTCCACTTGCAGCGCGTGCTGCAGTGCAACTGGCAGATGGCGCAGCGCGGTGATCATCTCGCGTTCACGCTCGCTCGATAATTTCCCGTGCAGTTTCGCCAGCGTCATGGCAAGCAGCATCAGTGCTGCCAACTGTGTGGTGAATGCCTTGGTGGAGGCCACGCCGATTTCCGGCCCGGCGCGGGTAAGGAAGCGCAGATCAGTTTGCCGCACCAGTGCACTTTCCGGCACGTTGCAGATGGCCAGACTGTGACGGTGTCCCAGTGACTTGGCATAGCCGAGTGCGGCCAGTGTGTCGGCAGTTTCCCCTGATTGGGAAATCGCCACTACCAGCGCGTTGGGGCTGGCTACCGGGTCGCGGTAGCGGTATTCGCTCGCGATCTCGACGTTGCAGGCCAATCCCGCCATGGATTCCAGCCAGTAGCGGGCGACCAGTCCAGCGTGGTAGCTGGTGCCGCAGGCGAGTATCAGCACGCTGTCGGTATGCTGAAAAATATTTTCCGCTTCACTGCCAAACAGTTGCGGAGAAATGGAATGGGCATTGAGCACCATTTCCAGCGTATTCGCCACTACACCCGGCTGCTCGAATATTTCCTTCTGCATGAAATGGGCATAGGGTCCCAGTTCCACTGCGGCATCAGTCAGTTCACTTTCGTGCACAGCTCGTGTCACTTCCCTGCCTGAGCTATCAGCAAGACAATTGACGATGCGGTAGCCGTCGTAACGCAGTTCGGCCACGTCGCCTTCTTCCAGGTAAATCATGTGCCTGGTTACCTGCAGCAGCGCAGAAGCATCGGAGGCAGCGTAATTGCCGTGCTCGCTCAGTCCCAGCAACAACGGCGCGCCATTGCGGGCAACAACAATGCGCTCGGGTCGCGTCTCTTCCATCACGGCGATGGCATAAGCGCCTTGTAATTCGGTAAGGGAACGGCACACTGCTGCAAACAGATCAGGGGTTTGCTTGAGGTTGAACGTGATGAGATGGGCGATGACTTCGGTGTCGGTGTCGGACAAAAACTCGAAGCCTGCAATCTGCAGGCGCTGGCGCAGCGCTTCATGGTTTTCGATGATGCCGTTATGCACCACTGCAACCTTTGTCACCCCAGTGGAGAAATGCGGGTGAGCATTGCGCTCGGAAGGTGCGCCGTGTGTGGCCCAGCGAGTGTGGGCGATACCGACCTCACCGTGAAACTGCTGCTCCTGCGCAAGCTTGCTGAGTTCCGCTACCCGTCCGGTGGTGCGCAATCTGCGCAATCCGCCATCCACCAGCGCGATTCCGGCAGAGTCGTAGCCACGGTATTCGAGGCGGCGCAAACCTTCCAGCAGGGCAGGGACAACATCATGTCTGGCAACCGCGCCGACTATGCCGCACATAAGCAAATTCCCTTGATGCTACTTTCCCCGGAGTGATAGAACTGAGAGAGTCCCTTCATTTTCCGCTTTTTGCTTTTTTCACCGGCCGCTTCCAGCCGGCGATGCTCATCTGCTTGGCGCGTGACAGGGTCAGGCTCTCCGGCGGCGTGTTCTTGGTGATGGTCGAACCCGCGCCTATGGTCGCGCCTTTCGCCACTGTCACCGGCGCGATCAGCTGGGTATCGGAGCCGATAAATACGTCGTCTTCGATGATGGTTTGATGTTTGTTGGCGCCATCATAGTTGCAGGTAATGGTTCCGGCACCGATGTTGACATTCTTGCCGACGACGGCATCGCCGATGTAACTCAAATGATTCGCTTTGCTGCCGGCGGCGATGCTGCTATTTTTGACTTCGACAAAGTTACCGATATGGACTTCGCTCGCAAGCCGGGTTCCGGGACGAATGCGGGCATAAGGTCCAATGCGGCAGTTTTTCCCGATTTCGGCGTCTTCGATATGGCTGAAGGGAGCAATCACTGTTCCTGCTGCGACCTCCACATCCTTCAGGATACTGTGAGCGCCTACTCTCACGTTATCTCCCAACTGCACCAAGCCTTCGAAAATACAGTTGATGTCGATCGCCACGTCACTGCCGCAGGCAAGCTGGCCGCGAATGTCGATACGGGATGGATCGGCTAGGGTCACACCCTGTTCCAGCAATCTATTGGCGGATTCGTTTTGATAAATACGTTCAAGCGCTGCCAGTTGCACCTTGCTGTTGATGCCCAGTATTTCCCAGGCATGATCCGGCTGGGCAGCCTCCACTCTGACCCCATCCTTGACCGCCAGCGCCACGATGTCGGTGAGGTAATACTCCTTCTGTGCATTCCTGTTCTCCAGTCTGGGTAGCCAGTTGTGCAGATACTGATTGGGAATTGCCATGATGCCGGTATTGATTTCGCGGATCTGCCGCTGGGCTTTGCTGGCATCCTTGTCTTCAACAATGGCGGTGATCTTGCCCCCCTTGCTGCTACGCACGATTCTGCCGTAGCCAGAGGGCTCGTCCAGTTCCAGCGTGAGTAGCGCAAGATATTTTGCCGCCGCCGCTGCCATCAATTTCTTCAAGGTTTCAACTCTGGTCAGCGGCACATCGCCATACAACACCAGTGTCACGCCTTTCTTGTCCAGATGCGGCAGCGTTTGCATCAGCGCGTGGCCTGTGCCCAATTGTGGTTCCTGCTTTACCCAGATGAGTTTCTTGTCGGCTATCGTCTGCGGTACGGTTTCGCCGCCGTGACCGTACACCACACAGATTTTTTCAGGTACCAGCGTACGCGCCGTGTCGAGCACATGGGAAAGCAGCGACCTGCCAGCCAGCGGGTGCAGCACCTTGGGCAGCGTCGAGTGCATGCGTTTGCCGAGTCCGGCGGCGAGAATGACTATGTTCAGTTTGGGCACGACGATAGGCGGTAATCAAGCATTCATGAAAAGCGGTACAGCGGGAGACAAGAGCCTATTTCTCCCACAGCGCTTTCAGACACGGTGTATGGTCCGCTGCAGAATCGGCATAGATGGGCCATGCGTGTTTGGATAGACATGGCTGGATTCTAGAGCTTTAGCGTGATAACGGCAACCCACGGAGGATTTGTTCAGCGATTTCCTGATTACAGAGAAACAAAAAGGCGACCTGGGTCGCCTTTTTCAGGAGTGGGGTGAAATAATTCAATGGCCGCGTTTTCTCAGCTTTTGAATCGCCGCCAACTGTGCGATCGATTCGGCTAGTTCCGCCTGGGCACGGGCGTAATCCATGTTGGAGGAACGATCTTTCAGGGCTTCCTCCGCATGTTTCTTGGCCTCTATCGCCTTGGCTTCGTCCAGATTGGCGCCACGCACAGCGGTATCGGCAAGGATGGTCACCACGTCTGGCTGTATCTCCAGCATGCCGCCGGAGACATAAATCAGCTCTTCTTCCTGCAGCGGCGCCTTGATCCGTACTGAGCCGGGCTTGATCCGGGTCAGCATGGGCGTGTGGTGCGGGTAAATGCCCACTTCGCCCGCTTCCGCCGGCGCCACCAGAAACTCGGCAGGACCTGAGTAGATCGATTCCTCGGCGCTGACGATATCAACGTGAAATACGGTGCTCATTTAGGTTCCCTGTATCTGATTCCAATTCCATTTCATCAGTGACACTTCGTTGATATTCTCACTCGCGCCTGGCCGTACTATTGGTACTGTCTGCGGCGCTCGTTCGTCATCGCCTTGTTTCACTTTCGAACTGGAATTGGAATAATTAGTCAGATTATATGATAGGCGAGCCAGTCGGGTTTGTAAGCTTCTGCTACTGCAGGGTCTTGGCTTTTTCGACCGCTTCGTCTATCCCACCCACCATGTAGAACGCCTGTTCCGGCAAGTGATCGTAATCACCGTTGACGATGCCTTTGAAACCTTTGATGGTTTCTTTCAGCGATACGTATTTTCCAGGTGAGCCGGTGAATACTTCCGCCACGTTGAACGGTTGCGACAGGAAACGCTGAATCTTGCGTGCTCTTGCCACTGCCAGCTTGTCCTCGGGGGAGAGTTCATCCATCCCCAGAATCGCGATAATGTCGCGTAATTCCTTGTAGCGTTGCAGGGTCTGCTGCACGTCACGTGCGGTGTTGTAGTGTTCTTCGCCGACCACCAGCGGGTCAAGCTGGCGCGAAGTTGAGTCGAGTGGATCCACCGCCGGATAGATGCCCAGTGAGGCGATGTCGCGTGACAGCACCACGGTTGCATCCAGATGGCCGAAAGTGGTTGCGGGCGAGGGGTCGGTCAGATCGTCTGCCGGCACATACACCGCTTGAATCGACGTGATGGAGCCGGTCTTGGTGGAAGTGATGCGTTCCTGCAAGCGTCCCATTTCTTCGGCCAGTGTCGGTTGATAGCCCACTGCGGAGGGCATGCGGCCCAGCAATGCCGATACCTCGGTTCCTGCCAGCGTGAAGCGATAGATATTGTCCACAAACAGCAGCACATCGCGGCCTTCGTCGCGGAAAGATTCCGCCATGGTCAGGCCGGTCAGAGCCACACGCAAGCGGTTTCCGGGCGGCTCATTCATTTGTCCGTACACCAGTGCCACCTTGTCCAGCACGCCGGATTCTTTCATTTCATGGTAGAAGTCGTTGCCTTCGCGCGTGCGTTCACCCACGCCGGCAAACACCGAAAAGCCGCTGTGCTCAATGGCGATGTTGCGGATCAGTTCCATCATGTTCACGGTCTTGCCCACGCCCGCACCGCCAAACAGGCCTACCTTGCCGCCTTTGGCGAAAGGGCAGACCAGATCGATCACCTTGATGCCGGTTTCCAGCAATTCGGTAGATGCTGCCAGCTCATCAAATGCCGGCGCCTTGCGGTGGATCGACATGGTTTTTTCCGCGCCGATGGGACCCATCTCGTCTATCGGCCTGCCCAATACGTCCATGATACGGCCCAAGGTCTTGAGGCCGACCGGTACCAGAATCTGTTCGCCGGTATTGGTAACCATCATGCCGCGGCGCAATCCATCTGAAGATCCGAGGGCAATCGTGCGCACTACACCATCGCCCAATTGTTGCTGTACCTCCAGCGTGAGTTCCGTTCCTTCCAGCACCAGCGCGTCATACACTTTCGGTATCGCTTCACGCGGAAATTCAACGTCTACCACCGCGCCGATACACTGAACAATTTTTCCTTGGTTCATGGTTGTTCCCTAAATGCTAAATCAAAATGTTTAAACTGCTGCCGCGCCGCCGACGATTTCCGACAATTCCTTGGTAATCGCAGCCTGACGGGATTTGTTGTAAATCAGCGTCAATTCATCTATTACGCTACCGGCGTTGTCGGATGCAGCTTTCATTGCCACCATCCGCGCCGATTGTTCCGATGCCATGTTTTCGGTCAGCGCCTGGTAAATCAGCGCCTCGACATAGCGCACCATGATGTCGTCAATGACGGGTTTGGCTTCGGGTTCGTAAATGTAATCCCACACACCTTTCTGCCCCTTGGGACCTTCGCCTCCTCTGAGGCGCTCGTCGGAAAGTGGCAGTAACTGCTCCATCACCGGTTCCTGTTTCATGGTGTTGATGAAGCGGGTGTAGAAAATGTATACGCGGTCAAAGCGATCCTGGGTATAACCGTCCAGGATGATTTTCACTGCGCCAATCAGCTTTGCCAGATCTGGCGCATCCCCCAGACCGGTAACATGCGAAATCACGTTGGCACCGAGCCGGTTCATGAAACCAAAACCCTTGTTACCAATGCAGCAGGCCTCGATCTGTTCGCCCTCGCCTTCCCACGCTTTCATTTTGCCTAGCGCCATGCGCAGCACGTTGGTGTTGAGACCGCCGCACAAGCCCTTGTCGGAAGTGACCACGACAATGCCGATGCGTTTGACCGTATCCCGCTCTATCAGAAAAGGATGACGATACTCGGTGTTGGCGCGGCTCATGTGTGCTGCAACATTACGTATCTTCTCGCCGTAAGGCCGCGCTTTTTTCATGCGCTCCTGCGCCTTGCGCATTTTGGAAGCAGCTACCATTTCCATGGCGCGCGTGATCTTCTGCGTGTTCTTGACGCTTTTGATCTTGTTGCGGATTTCTCTGCTACCGGCCATCGGTCAATACGTTCCGTTTGTCTTGAAATCCTGGATCGCGGCGTCAAGCTCTTTCTCGGTCGTGGCGTCGAGGTCCTTGCTGGTTTCAATCTTGTCCATAATGGCGTTGTATTTGCTCCGCATATGGCCTTTCAATGCCGATTCGAACGCCAGTGCGCGCTTCACTTCCACGTCGTCCAGATAGCCTTTGTTAACGGCAAACAACGTGAGCGCCATTTCGGATACGCTCAGGGTGGCGTATTGCGCCTGCTTCATCAGTTCTGTCACCATCTTGCCGCGTTCCAATTGCTTGCGAGTAGCTTCGTCGAGATCGGAAGCGAACTGTGCAAATGCTGCCAGTTCACGATACTGTGCCAGCGCCAGACGCACACCGCCGCCCAGTTTCTTGATGACCTTGGTTTGTGCCGCGCCGCCCACGCGCGACACTGAAACCCCGGCATTGATCGCAGGGCGGATGCCGGCATTGAACAGATCGGTTTCCAGAAAAATCTGACCGTCGGTGATTGAAATCACATTGGTGGGGACGAAGGCGGTTACGTCACCAGCCTGGGTTTCGATCACCGGTAATGCAGTCAACGAGCCAGTCTTGCCTTTAACTGCTCCGTTGGTGGCTTTTTCAACGTACGCCGCACTGACGCGAGCGGCACGCTCCAGCAAACGTGAGTGCAAATAAAACACATCGCCCGGATAGGCTTCGCGACCGGGTGGACGACGCAGCAGCAGTGAAATCTGCCGGTAGGCCCAGGCCTGTTTGGTCAAGTCGTCATAAATGATGAGAGCGTCTTCACCCTTGTCGCGAAAGTATTCGCCCATGGTGCAGCCGGAATAGGGGGCAATGAACTGCATCGCCGCCGATTCAGATGCGGTGGCAGCCACCACGATGGTGTACTCCATCGCGCCGTGCTCTTCCAGTTTGCGCACTACGTTAGCGATAGACGAGGCTTTCTGCCCGATCGCGACGTAGATGCAAACCATGTTCTCGCCCTTCTGGTTGATAATCGCGTCTATCGCCACCGCAGTCTTGCCGGTCTGACGGTCGCCGATGATCAATTCGCGCTGGCCGCGCCCGACAGGGACCATGGCATCAATTGATTTCAGTCCGGTCTGTACCGGTTGATTTACTGATTGACGCCAAATTACGCCGGGTGCAATTTTTTCGATCGGTTCTGAGCCTTGTGCGGTTATCGGACCCTTGCCGTCTATCGGCTGTCCCAGCGCGTTGACCACACGGCCCATCAATCCCTCGCCTACCGGGACTTCCAGAATGCGGCCAGTACACTTGACGGTATCACCTTCGGTGATGTGCTCGTAGGCGCCCATAATCACCGCGCCAACAGAATCGCGTTCGAGGTTGAGGGCGAGACCGAAAGTATTGCCGGGAAATTCCAGCATCTCGCCTTGCATTACGTCGGACAGACCGTGAATACGTACGATACCGTCGGTCACCGAAACGATGGTGCCTTGGGTACGGACTTCCGCAGTAGTGGCGAGTCCTTCGATTCTGCTTTTAATCAGTTCACTGATTTCAGATGGATTTAACTGCATTTCAAATAACTCCTAGCTTTTAAGGGCAACGGCCATGGCTTCCAATTTGCCGCGCACGGATGCGTCGAGCACTTCGTCACCGATTTCAACTTTCACTCCACCGATTAATTCCGGGTTTACACTTACCTTGGCCTCTATTTTGCGTTTAAACTTGGCCTCGAGGTTTATCACCAAATCCTTCAGTTGCGCGTCACTCATGGCAAACGCGGAGGTAACATGCGCTTCCAGCACGCCTTCATGTTGCGCCTTCAGTTGTTCGAACAGTTCACTTACTTGCGGCAGTATTTCGACCCGGCCGTTTTCCACCAGTAGCAGAACAAAATTGCGGCCTTCGTTGTTGAGCTTGTCGCCACAGATGCTGAGAAGTAGCTCGCTCAGTCGTTTGGCGGGAATTTTCGGGTCGCCGATAAGGGCGCGAATACGCTCATCGCCGGCTATCGTAGCCGTGAGCTGCAGCATGTCGGACCAGGCGGGTAGCGCATTATTCGCCTTGGCCAGCTTGAATACCGCTTCAGCGTAGGGCCGTGCAATGGTGCGGGCTTCGGCCATCGCTTACAATTCCGCCTTGATGGATGTGAGCAGATCGGCGTGAGTTTTGGCGTCTACTTCGCGCCGCAGGATTTTCGCGGCACCTGCCACGGCCAGATCGGCCACGTGCTGACGCAATGTTTCCTTGGCGCGAAACACTTCCTGCTCGACTTCTGCCTTCGCGCCGACGAGGATGCGATCGCTTTCATCCTTGGCGGTTCCCTTTGCTTCCTCAATGATCTGGGAAGCACGCTTCTCTGCCTGGGCAATAATGTCGGCAGCCCGCTGCTTGGCCTCCTTCAGCGCGTCGGCGGAACGGTGGCTGGCCAACTCCAGTTCATGCTTGCCACGCTCACCCGCTGCCAGACCGTCGGCGATGGTTTTCTGGCGGTCTTCAATCGCACGCATCAACGGCGGCCAGACAAATTTGACCGTAAACCAGATGAATATGGCAAAAGCTGCCGCCTGAGAAAAAAGGGTAAAATTGATGTTCATGGCTAGCCCCTGCTAATGGCACCGAGAGCCGGCATTATTATTTGATGACAGCGAGTAGCGGATTGCCGAACGCAAACAGCATCGCCAGACCAACACCGATAATGAAAGATGCGTCGATCAGTCCGAGCAGCAGGAATACTTTGCCCTGTAGCGTCGGAATCATTTCGGGTTGCCGGGCGGCTCCCTCAAGGAAGCTGCTGCACATAATACCGATGCCGATACAGGCACCGGCTGCGCCGAGGCCGATCATCAGGCCGATACCAATGCCCGTGTAAGCCTGAATCATTGCCAAGTATTGCAAATTGTCCATTTTGTTTTCCTCTCGTCGTGGTGGATAGTAATGATAAGTAAATATTAAGATGAAAAATCAGTGTGATTCATGAGCCATGGAAAGGTAGACCACCGTCAGCATCATGAAAATAAACGCCTGTAAGGTAATGATCAGAATATGGAAAATCGCCCATCCTGCGCCAAGCATTGTGCCGAACACGGTGCCGGCCAGGCCAGTGGCAGCCCACATACCGATCAGTAGAAAAATGATTTCGCCAGCGTAGATGTTGCCGTAGAGACGCAAGGAGTGGGACAGCGGCTTGGAGACATATTCGACCAGGTTGAACAGCAGGTTAACCGGCCACAACAGGGGATTCTTGCCGAACGGGGTACAAACCAGCTCGTGTATCCAGCCGCCCAATCCCTTGACCTTGATGTTGAAAAAAATCATCAGCAACCATACCGACAGCGCCAGTGCAAAAGTAGCGTTGATGTCGGTAGTGGGTACGCTGCGCCAGTTGTGCAGGCCCAGCAGCTCGTAGAGCAACGCCATGATATCTATCGGTAGCAGATCCATTGCATTCATCATGAGCACCCACACAAACACTGTGAGTGCTGCCGGAGCAACAAACGCGTGACGGTCACCGTGAAAAGTACTTTTAACCTGGTCGTCGATGAACTCAACAGCCAGTTCGACAAACGCCTGGCGCTTGCCGGGAACCCCGGAAGTTGCGCCGCGCACCACTGACCACAAGAAGCCGAAGCTGAGGATGCCCAGCAGCAGCGACATCACCAATGTGTCAACATGCAGCGTCCAGAACGCGCCTTCGCCAACTGAGCTAGTCATATTGGTGAGGTGGTGAGTCATGTACGATGTGGGGGTGAGTTCCGCGCCTGAAGCCATGGTTATTTAGTGCCTGCTCAAACTATTTAATCTGTGGGACCACTCTTGTATCATCCGGGACAAACAACGCCATGCCGAAGACCAGGACAGTGATGGCGAACGTTCCAATGAAGCTTACCGCAACAACATCCTTGTAAAATGTCAGTACCAGCCAGAGCAGGCCTATCATGGCCACGATTTTTACCGCTTCCGCCCGCAATGCAGTTTTCAGCGCCCCACTTATGGTGGCGCCATGGTAGCGTGAGACAATTGTTGCATAAGCGGCAGCGGCGACAATGCTCACTACCCCTCCCAGAAACGCCGAGACTGCATCGTGAAATCCCCATAGTGGGGCGAGGATCAGCACCATCACCACGGTGACGATCAATTGCCAGCGCATGATGGTGCGTACCGGCTTGCTTCGTATCCAAGGCATAATTTGGCGTCTGTCAGAAAAGCTGAACTGCTTGGTGTGATACAGAGGATGCCGAAAGAGTGATTTCAGGTGAATTGCGTTTTTCCATTCCACGGGCCAGCGCTTATCCTCTATTTTCCGGCATCAGGCCGAAGCAGTAAAACCCAACGTTTGTGTCTGTGTTTTAAAAACGCGGATTCTAATCTGTCCGAGCGCGCCAGTCAATGGGGAGTCTCTTTCAAGAAGATACAAGTTTGAACAGTAAAGGTATATTTCTAGCAGTGCGCGTGTCGAATTCACGGCCAGCGATGAATATGCACCTATCAGCTAAACTTCAAATGCTCAATTCCCGAACTCAGGTCCCGATCCTTTGCTTCCGCCCCCTGGAGTTTGATTTGCAAGCGCAGTTCGTTCATGGAATCGGCGTTCCTCAAGGCATCCTCGTAACTGATTTTGCCGGCTTCATACAACTCAAACAGCGCCGTGTCAAAGGTTTGCATCCCGAGCTCGCGGGATTTTTTCATGATTTCCTTGATCTCGTGAACCTCACCCTTGAAGATCAGATCGGAGATCAGCGGGGAATTGAGCATGATTTCAATTGCCGCTGTTCGACCTTCGCCCCTTTTTAACGGCAGCAATCGCTGGGCCACTACCGCTCTCAAATTCAACGACAAGTCCATCAGCAACTGCGCTCTGCGTTCTTCCGGGAAGAAATTGATGATGCGGTCGAGCGCCTGGTTGGCGCTGTTGGCATGCAGCGTACCCATGCACAAGTGACCGGTTTCGGCGAAGGCGATAGCGTGCTCCATGGTTTCACGTTCGCGGATCTCGCCAATCAGGATTACATCCGGTGCCTGGCGCAGAGTGTTTTTCAGCGCGGATTCCCATGAGTCCGTATCCACCCCCACCTCGCGCTGGGTTATCACGCAGTTAATGTGTTCATGCACGAATTCCACCGGGTCTTCGATGGTAATGATATGGCCATGGCTGTTTTTGTTGCGGTAGCCGATCATCGCCGCCAGCGAAGTGGATTTGCCCGAACCGGTACCACCGACGAAAATCACCAGGCCGCGCTTGCTCATCACCACATCTTTCAATACCAGCGGTAACCCCAGGGCATCAAACTCCGGGATCGCGGTGGTGATGGTGCGCAGCACCAGACCCACGCGTTGTTGCTGGACGAAGGCATTGACGCGGAAACGCCCAATACCGGGCGGGTGGATGGCAAAGTTACACTCCTTGCCCGCCTCAAATTCTGCTGCTTGCTTGTCGTTCATGATGGCGCGCGCCAGCTCAGCAGTGTGCTGCGGCGTCAATGGTTGACTGGATACCGGAGTCATTTCTCCGTCCACCTTGAAGGCAGGAGGGAAACCGGCGGTAATGAACATGTCCGAGGCTTTTTTGCTGAGCATCAGACGCAGCAGATCAAAGATGAATTTTGTTGCCCGATCTGTTATCTGATCCGTCGCTGGGTCTTGTTCCATGAGTTACTCCTACATTTCTCAAAACCAGGGTCGGATAACATCAGCCTGGGAAACTGTCCTTGTTCATGGCCTTGGTACGGGCTTCCGCGTTGGAAATAATATTACGTTTCACCAGATCTGTCAGATTCTGATCCAGCGTCTGCATGCCTACGCTCTGACTGGTCTGGATAGTTGAGTACATTTGCGCCACCTTCGCTTCACGGATCAAATTGCGGATCGCCGGGGTGCCGATCATGATCTCATGTGCTGCCACCCGGCCAGTGCCATCCTTGGTTTTAAGCAGCGCCTGCGAAATTACCGCACGCAGGGATTCTGACAGCATGGAGCGCACCATTTCTTTTTCTTCTGCCGGAAACACATCAATGATCCGGTCGATGGTCTTGGCGGCGGAGCTGGTATGCAGTGTGCCAAACACCAGGTGACCGGTTTCCGCTGCCGTCATGGCCAGACGGATGGTTTCCAGATCGCGCATCTCGCCCACCAGAATGATATCCGGGTCTTCGCGCAGCGCCGAACGCAATGCACTGGCAAAGCTCAAGGTGTCACGACCGATTTCACGCTGATTGATGAGACACTTCTTGCTTTCGTGGACGAATTCGATCGGATCTTCCAGTGTCAAAATGTGGCCGTGTTGACTCTCGTTGATATCATTGATCATCGCTGCCAGGGTGGTGGACTTGCCGGAGCCGGTAGGGCCGGTTATCAGCACCACACCGCGCGGCTGTTTGGCAATGTCAGCAAAAATTTTCGGTGCTTTCAGTTCTTCCAGGCTCAATACTTTCGACGGAATAGTGCGCATCACCGAGGCGGCACCGCGCTGGGTATTGAACGCATTCACCCGGAAGCGCGCCAGATTGGGTATGGCGAAAGAAAAATCGCACTCCAGATTTTCCTCATAGAATTTGCGCTGGCTGTCGTTCATGATGTCATACACCATGTCGTGCACATCCTTGTGCTCCATCACCGGCAAATTGATGCGCCTGATCTCGCCGTGCACCCGGATCATCGGCGGCATGCCCGCAGACAGATGCAGATCCGAGGCTTTATTCTTGACCACGAAAGCGAGTAGCTCTACTATATTCATCGTGATGCTCCGTCAGACGTGAGCCAATTCAGGAACGTGGGACAACCGCGCAGATTATGACAACAATCGCCTCAAGCTTGCAAGCCGTAAATGCCCGCATTGCCAGAGTTGCACAATCCGTCGGCCGCCAACCGGACGAGATCATCCTGCTGGCAGCGAGTAAGACCAATCCTGCCGAGGCAGTACGGGAGGCCTGGCTCGCTGGGCAAACCATTTTTGGCGAGAATTATCTGCAGGAGGCGCTGGCAAAAATGCCAGCTCTTGCCGATTTGCCAATCGAATGGCATTTCATCGGCCCGATACAAAGCAATAAGACAAAACGCATTGCAGAGAATTTTGCCTGGGTTCACAGTGTGGACAGGGCAAAGATTGCCGACCGCTTGTCGAAAGACCGTTCCGAATCACTGCCACCGCTGCAAATCTGCCTGCAAGTGAACGTGAGTGGGGAGGATAGTAAAAGTGGCGTGGCGCCTGAAGAATTGGCAGCTTTGGCAGCTCATGTCGTTAGCCTGCCCCACCTGAAATTGCGCGGATTGATGGCCGTTCCTGAGCTCACTACTGCCACGGCCCTGCAGCGCAGCCAGTTTCATCTGCTGCGGGAATTGTTTGACCAGCTCAAGCGGGATGGTTACGAACTTGATACCCTCTCCATGGGGATGTCAGAAGATATGGATATTGCCATTGCCGAAGGTGCGTCCATGGTGCGCGTAGGCACGGCGATTTTCGGGCCAAGGCGCTACCCTATACCGGAGGAGCTTGCTGCCCGCGCTGCCCGGTGAGCGCAAGATATTTATCTTGCAATTGTTCTTTAGTCTCAACGCTATCCGGATTGATGATGATACAGTCTACCGGACACACTTCGATGCATTGTGGCGTGTCGTAATGCCCCACGCACTCGGTGCATAGAGCGGAGTTGATGAGGTAGATTTCCGCACCTTGCGAGATCGCAGCGTTGGGACATTCCGGCTCGCATACGTCGCAGTTGATACATTCGTCGGTAATTATCAGAGCCAAATCAATCTCTCTAAAAATTATTTCCCGGCTTTGCTGCGTAGCTGTGCGGCAATCAGGGGATGAACAAACTTGTCGGCGTCGCCACCCAGTAGAGCGATTTCCCGCACGATCGTGGCGGAAACAAACATGTACTGTTCCGATGGGGTCATGAACATGGTTTCAACATCGGGATACATGCTGCGGTTCATCCCTGCCATCTGAAATTCATATTCAAAATCGGAAACTGCGCGCAACCCGCGCAAGATTACCCGGGCATTCTGCTGCTGCAAGAACTCCATCAACAGACCAGAAAACGCCGTTACCTCGACATTGGGGCAGTCTGCCAGCACCTGTTGCGCCATTTCTACCCGCTCAGCCAAGGTGAAAAATGGTTTTTTGCCACTGCTTGCCGCTACTGCCACTACCACCCGGTCGAACAAACGCGCCGCGCGCCGAATCAAATCCTCGTGACCGCGCGTGATGGGATCGAAAGTGCCGGGATAGATAGCTTTATCCATTTGTCTCCAATTTTAACAGTTGGTAGCATACCGTGCCTGCTCGCCCGCTGCGCCAGACCTGCCATCCGGCAGCGGGTCGCGAAAGATTTTCACCTTCTATATAGACCAAGCCATCTTTGGCAAGGTGTGGCGGGAGCAGAGGCAGCAACTTTGGCAACAGTTCCAGCCGGTAGGGTGGATCGAGAAAAATTACGTCAAATGGGCGCCAGTCGGAAGCAATGAATTTTAGTGCATCCATCGCCACCAATTCTATCCGCTTCGTCTCAAGCTTTTGCAAACTGGCGTGCAGCGCTTTCAATATCCTGGGATCGGATTCCACCATCACTACCCGTGCTGCCCAGCGGGACGCGGCCTCAAAGCCCAGCACCCCGCTACCTGCAAACAGATCAAGGCAGGTCTTGCCGCTCAAGTCCTGTCCCAGCCAGTTGAACAATGTTTCGCGTACCCGGTCAGGCGTGGGGCGCAAATCCGGGCTGTCAGGAAAAGTAATGACGCGGCTGCGCCATTCGCCGCCGATGATGCGAACTTTGTTTTGAATCAAGAAAACCCCGATACACGATGCTAAAGCTTAAACCGCAGAGGACGCGGAGGACACAGAGGAATTCAGAATCAGACAAAACAAAAAATAGATGTAATCCTGTAGATCCTGTCTTTTATTTTTCCTCTGCGTTCTCCGCGTCCTCTGCGGCGAATAACTTTATTATTTTTCTTCTATTGCTCCTACTACCACCGTCACCATTCCTTCCGGTTTGATCCGGCGCTGAAAAGCCTCCTTGACCTGCGCTACAGTCACTTTGTCTATCGCTTTCACGTAGTCATCCAAATAAGTGAGAGGCAGATTGTAGAAACCAATCATAGCGAGGTGATCGATGATCTTCTTGTTGCTGTCCAAGCGTAGCGGAAAGCCACCGATAATATTTTGCTTGGCTGCGATCAACTCTTTTTTCGTTGGACCGCCGGCAACGAAATCAGCCAGTACCCGTTGCGTCAGCCTGAGCGCCTCTTCTGACTGCTCCTTCTTGGTTTGCAGGCCGATCTCGAATGGGCCTTCATGCCGGAGCGGAGAAAAGCCGCTGTAAACGCTGTAGGCCAGCCCGCGTTTCTGACGGATTTCCTGCATCAGGCGCGAAACGAACCCGCCGCCGCCAAGTATGTAATTGCCCACAACCAGCGGGAAAAAATCAGGATCATCGCGCCGCAGCCCTGGGTAGGCTAGCAGAATATGGCTTTGGCTCGCAGGATGGGCGATTCTCCTGGTCTCTGCCACCGGCGCCATCACTGGCGGCAAAACGATGTCCGGCTTGCCTTGTGGCAGATCCTTGGTCAGGGCCTCAGCAATGGCCGCCGCTTCGGCACGACTCACATCGCCCATGATCGACACTACCGCACCGGCGGCAAGATAGCGGGATTGATAGAGATCCACCAGATCCTTGCGTTGCAATAGCTCCAGGCTGGCGATCTCACCCGAACCGCGCAATCCATAGGGATGGCCGCCGTAGAGCATTTTCCTTAAGGTACGGCTGGCGATGTGATCCGGTTTGGTGTCGGCCTCCTTCAGTCCGGTGATCACTCGCGCCCGTTCCCGTTCCAGTACATCTTCAGGAAACTCGGGGTGCTGTATCACGCGGCCGAGTATATCCAGCGCTTGCTTGCGTTCACGCTCACTGCTCAGGGTTCGTAACAAAACGCCCGCGCGATCCTGATCGAAGCGGCCACCCAGCTCTGCACCGACATCGGCCAGCGCTTTGGCGATCTGGTCTTCGGACAGTCCGCCTGCGCCCAGGTTGAGCAGTTGCAGAGTCAGGCCGGCACGACCGGAGGTTTCCGGCGTATCGGAACTGCTGCCCGCGTCGAAATCCACGCTGATATCGAGTATCGGCAAATCGCGGCTTTCGACAAAATATACCCAAGTGCCGGCGGATGTCTGCCAGAGCTGGATCGGCAGGGTCGCGAGCGCCAGCTGGGAGTAAGCCGCCAGGAGCAGGATGAATAATAAACGTATCGCTTGCATCGACAACCTCTCTAAAGGATTCTTGCTGAGTTCCAGGTTTGTAAGTTTCAAACCGAACCAGCCAGTTACTGATCTACTTGGGAAAAATAAGGACAGATCTCCAGACCCGACTTTAGCTCTTAATGCCGCAACCCGCTGGGCGCAGCGGTGGGGAATTTCTGTTCCAGCGGTTGCGGATCGAGCACCGCCACGGTCAGGCTGTCATCCTGCACATATTTCTTTGCCACTTCGCGCACCTGTTCGGCGGTGACGGCCTGCAATTTTTTTACCATCGTATCGAGGTCACGATAAGACAGTCCGACACTTTCCAGTTGGCCGATCTGCATCGCCTGATAAAACATTGAGTCGAGCCTGAATACGTGGTTGGCCACTACTTGCGCCTTGACGCGCGCGAGCTCCTCTTCGGTTACGCCGTCCAGCATGAGTTTTTCCATTTCACCGCGCAAGGCGGTTTCCAGTTCCACTACGGTTTTCCCTTCACTGGGTGTGCCGTAGAGATAAAACATGCCGGGGCCGCGCGCAGTGGAATCGTAACCTGCGCCTGTCGAGTTGGCGATGCGGCGCTCGCGCACCAGTTCTTTGTTGAGCCGTGCGGACTCGTTGCCATCCAGCACTCCCACCAGCATTTCCAGTGCATAGGGTTCCCAGTCGTCGCCGGCGTTGCGCAACGCCGGTGCATGGTAGCCCATGGTCAGATAGGGCAGTTTTGCCGGCGCTTTGACCGTCAGCCGCTTGATCCCGACTTGCGCTGGTTCAATCTGCGGTTTGCGCAAGGCCAGAGGCACCAGCGGACGTGGTTTTATTTCGCCGTAATATTTTTGCGCCAGGGCAAATACTTCTTTTGGGTTGACATCGCCCACCACCACCAGTACGGCATTATTGGGTGCGTACCAGCGGTCGTACCATTCCTTTGCATCGCGCACGCTCATGTTCTCCAGATCGTTCATCCAACCGATGATCGGGCGCTGATAGGGATGCGATTGATAGGCTGCAGCCATCATTTTCTCGTGCACCAGTGCATGGGGCTTGTCATCGGTGCGTAAGCGCCGCTCCTCCATTACCACCTGGATCTCTTTGGCGAATTCTTCTTTCGTCAGTATCAGATTACGCATCCGGTCAGACTCCAGTTCCATCGCCAGCGGCAATCGGGATTTGTGCAACTGCTGGAAGTACGCGGTGTAATCGCGTCCGGTGAACGCATTCTCGCGTCCGCCTGCGGCGGCGATACGCTTGGAGAATTCACCGCCTGGGACTTTTTTCGTGCCCTTGAACATCATGTGTTCCAGCACATGGGCAACCCCGGTGGCGCCGTTCAGTTCATCAACGCTGCCGGCTTTGTACCAGATTTGCGAGACCACTACCGGCGAACGATGGTCCTCCTTGACGATCAGCCTGAGGCCGTTGGCAAGCGTGTATTCATGCGGATTGGCGAAAGCCTCGGATGAAACCGGGATAACCAGCAAGGCCAGCGCCATTACGGCAACCTGCAGACCGGGAGAAAGAGCAGCGGCGCGGCGATTTAATCTCATTTTTTAATAACCTAAGCTTGGGTAAACGGAATAAAATCGTGTCTTTGTGCATCAAGGGGTGTGACAGCCTACCAGAATGTTAAGTTTCTTCAAGTCTAAAAATAGCCCTGCCCCCACTGAGGTCATGCCTGCCGACTGGGCGATCAAGGTCAGACAGGGTCTTTCTCGCACGCGGGAGAACCTGGGCAGGCAGCTATCCGGTCTGTTCGGCGGCGGCAAGATAGACGCAGCTCTCTACGAGGAACTGGAGACCATACTGCTCACTGCCGATGCCGGCGTGAATGCGACTGCCTGGCTGCTGGATGAGCTGCGCCGGCAAGTCAAGCGCGACGGTCTGACCGACGCGGCGCAACTGAAAGGGGTGTTGCAAGAAGCCCTGATCAACCTGCTGGCACCGCTGGCGCAGCCGCTTGATGTCAGCACCAACAAACCTTTCATCATCATGCTGGCGGGCGTGAACGGCGCGGGCAAAACCACTTCCATCGGCAAGCTCGCCAAATATTTTCAGTCGCAGGGAAAATCGGTGCTGCTTGCTGCCGGCGACACTTTTCGTGCCGCCGCGCGCGAACAACTCATGGCTTGGGGCGAGCGCAACAACGTTGCTGTCATCGCCCAGGAAAGCAGTGGCCAGCAGAAAGGCGATCCGGCAGCGGTGATATTCGACGCAATCAACGCCGCCAAAGCGCGTGGCATAGACATCGTGCTGGCGGATACCGCCGGGCGGCTCGCCACCCAGTTGCACCTGATGGAGGAAATCAAAAAGGTCAAGCGCGTTATCGCCAAAGCCGAGCCAGGGGCGCCGCATGAAGTGCTGCTGGTGCTGGACGCCAACACCGGCCAGAACGCGGTCAATCAGGTGCAAGCCTTCGATGACGCACTCGGTGTCACTGGCCTGATACTCACCAAGCTTGACGGCACCGCCAAGGGTGGTGTGATCGCCGCCATCGCCAGACAGCGTCAGCAAAACCTGCCATTGCCGATTCGTTTCCTCGGCGTGGGCGAAGGCGTGGATGATCTGCGGCCGTTCGATGCGCGGGAATTTGTCGAGGCGTTGTTTGATTGAGCGGCGGGTTGAATTCGAATGGACACCGTTTCCCGGTTACGCCTACTCGAAAATTTCGC
Organism: Nitrosomonadaceae bacterium; assembly: GCA_919902515.1. Lineage (GTDB taxonomy): Bacteria > Pseudomonadota > Gammaproteobacteria > Burkholderiales > Nitrosomonadaceae > VFJL01. The sequence goes on from CAKKRD010000017.1 coordinate 23,520, forward strand.
TACACTGCCTGTATCTCAATTTTCTCGGGGTGCCGTTCAATTCGCGATCCCCGTTAGGTTCCAAAGAGGAGATTCGTCATGCAACTCAAAGTAAAGTCGAAGCCTACGACTTCCCTCAGCGAGTCGGATCAATTTGATCCAGTGGATCTCGCAGTTCGGGGTGAACTTCGTTTCAGTCACGTAGAGTGTGCTGGGGGAGACATAGCAGTCCGCATCGTCCAGCTCAGTTATGATCCTGGCGTTTCTTACGCGCAGTTTTCTTGCCAAGTCTGCGGCGACTCGAACAGAGAAAAGTTGTCTGCGGTCATAAAAGCCATGCGCAAGTTGCTTATTCTCAACAAGAGTCAACAGGTCGGTACTGCCGAATTCCTAATTTCCGGTGCCGACTCGAAAACCTAACGGCGCTGCAGCTGTAGAAAAACCCATTTTCAGGTGCGCAGAAGCACCTTTGTGAGGTTTTCGAAGCGTAGTTTTTGTTTGATTTTCCGGAACGCTCGTTGAGGAACGTCCAATCATCGTGCAGGCGTGTCGGCTGGACCCTCGTGGGTCAACTTGCATAGCCGTTGTTGGCCAGCTTTTCGATGTTGTGCACCAGGCAGCATCGCTGCCACTGCCCCTCGACCTTGGTTTGCCCGCAGAGCATGAACCGGTTCAGCCGCTTGTTGTGGCGCAGATTGCCAACTACCGGCTCCACCGCCGCAAAGCGTCCAGCGCATCGCACACTGCCTACGCCTTGCGATACGGACAAGCCGTTTTGATGCAGTCTGCATAGAGCGACAATGAGTGCTCATGGATAGTGAAGCCGCGCTCTCTGGCGATTTTGGCTTGGCGTTTCTCGATTTCTGCATCATAGAATTCTTCCACCCGGCCACATTGCAGACACACCAGGTGGTCGTGGTGGTCGACGCTGCTGAGTTCAAATACCGCCTTGCCGCTTTCAAAATGGTGGCGTTCCAGCAACCCGGCCTGTTCAAACTGGGTCAGCACCCGATAGACCGTGGCAAGGCCGATATCTTCACCCTCATTGATCAGTGCCTTGTAAACATCTTCCGCCGACAGATGCCGCACCGTGCTACTCTCGAACAGGCCAAGTATTCTCAGCCGCGGTAGCGTGGCCTTGAGGCCCATGGTTTTGAGGTCGTTTGGTTTGCTCATGGTTGTATCCGTCAAGTTTAAATTATTTGCTGTATCATATAGCGCTGGGTCTGTTTTGAAAACACATACTGCCGCAATGCGCGCAAAAATATTCACGTTGCATGTGTTGCTACTGCTTGCCGGATGTTCGTCTGTCCCATCGCTGCTCTATAAAATCGAAATCCAGCAAGGCAATGTTATCACCCATGAAATGATGGAAAAACTAAAGCCCGGGATGACCAGGGCGCAGGTGCGTTTCGTGCTTGGCTCGCCTATGATCAGCGACGCTTTTCACGACAATCGCTGGGATTATGTATACCGCCTCGAGCAGGACGGCAGACTGATCGAACAGCACCGGATTACGGTATTTTTTGAGGATGACAGGTTGACGCACACCGAAGGCCGGCTGCGGCCTTCGCTTGCCTCGGTTCCGCCCAAGGCGGCAGCCACCAAACCTGTCGAGGAAAAGCCTGCGCCAGTAGCTTCACCGCAATCTGAGGCTGTAGGCAGTAAAAAAGTGGAACCGGTTATCGAGAAGAAGTACGACACGGCAGTTTCGCCGCAACCGGCGAAACCCAGCTCTACGCAGACTTCTTCCCCGTCCAGCGCGGTAGACCTTATGGAAGCGGATCGACCGAAAGGGGAAAGAGACTTGTTCGGCGGGAGAGGGGCAGATCAGCCGAAAGAGAAAAAAGGCCTGCTCGACAAGATGTTGGGAAAATAGGTTCATAGGAAAATGACAATCTTGAATATCACCATTGCCGGAAGTTCCGGCCGCATGGGACGCGCCCTGCTGGAGGCTGTTACCCAAGCGCCGGACATGCGGCTGGCAGCTGCTCTGGAACGGAGCGGCAGCCCTTATCTTGGCAAGGATGCCGGGGAATTGATCGGTACGTCTTGCGGCGTTGCCGTCACTGACGATTTCGTCGCCGCGCTTTCCGGCAGTAATGTGCTGATTGATTTCACCCGTCCCGAGGGAACGCTCGCGCATCTCGCGGTGTGCCGTGCCAAGGGTGTAAAAATGGTGATCGGTACCACCGGTTTTTCAGCGGAACAGAAAGAGGAACTCAAGGCGGCAGCAAAGGACATCGCTATCGTATTCGCACCCAACATGAGCGTGGGGGTAAACGTTACTTTCAAACTTCTGGAAATAGCGGCTAAGGCGTTGAATGAAGGTTATGACATCGAAATCATCGAAGCGCATCACCGTCACAAAGTGGATGCTCCTTCCGGCACCGCATTGCACATGGGCGAAGTAGTGGCGCAAACGCTGGGCAGAAGCCTTGCGGAAGTTGCTGTTTACGGGCGCCAGGGTGTTACCGGCGAACGCACGCCTGCTACCATCGGTTTCGCCACCGTGCGTGGTGGGGATATCGTCGGGGATCACACCGTAATGTTCGCTGGCACCGGTGAGCGCATTGAAATCTCCCACAAAGCCAGTAGCCGCGCAACGTTTGCTGTGGGCGCACTACGTGCTGCACGCTTCCTCGCAGACAAGCAGAACGGTCTATTTGATATGCAGGACGTACTCGGTCTGCGCTAGCGATCCAAAGCATGGCGGAGAAGGCGTATTGCGTTCCTTGACTGCCCGGTCATAATTCCGGACAACTGCGGCTGCATTGAAGCCCGCACCTTTTTCGCGTATGATTTGACAAGTCCAGCGAAGCGGGACGGGCGTCAGCCTGTCCCGCTTCCCACGTCTGGCCAGTACTCAAGGAGTTCCCCGTGTTACAACGCCCGCACGCTGTCCTCGCTCTCGCTGATGGTACCATTTTTCGCGGTATTTCCATCGGGGCGGAAGGAGACAGTGTGGGTGAGGTGGTGTTTAACACTGCCATGACTGGCTATCAGGAAATCCTCACCGATCCCTCCTACTGTCGGCAGATCATCACACTTACTTATCCACACATTGGCAACACCGGCGTCAATCAGGATGATGTCGAATCCGGCAAGGTCAACAAAGTATATGCCGCTGGGCTGGTGATCCGGGATCTGCCCCTAGCCTCCAGCAATTGGCGGCAGACCCAGACTTTGCCGGAATATCTCAAGGAACAAGGTGTGGTGGCGATTGCGGACATCGATACACGCAAGCTCACGCGTCTGCTGCGGGAGAAGGGCGCGCAGGCCGGTTGCCTCATGGCGGGGCGCATTGATGAAGCAGCAGCGCTGAAACGCGCCCGGGAATTCCCCGGCCTCGCCGGGATGGATCTGGCCGCAGTGGTGAGCTGCAGCCAGCCTTATTCATGGAGTGAAGGTGAATGGGCGCGCGGGCGTGGCTATCAGGTGCAGGAGCACCCGCGATTTCATGTTGCCGCATTCGATTTCGGTATCAAGCGCAATATTCTGCGCAAACTCGCGCAGCGCGGCTGCAAAGTGACGGTGCTTCCCGCCCAGACATCCGCCGACGAGGTTCTGGCATTGCAGCCCGATGGCGTGTTTCTCTCCAATGGGCCGGGTGATCCCGAGCCTTGCGATTACGCCATTGCCGCAACCAGAAAACTGCTCGAGAAAGGGATGCCAATTTTTGGCATTTGCCTGGGGCATCAACTGCTGGGACTGGCGAGTGGTGCCAGAACCATCAAAATGAAGTTTGGCCATCATGGTGCCAATCATCCGGTGCAGGATCTGGATACTGGGCGTGTAATGATCTCCAGTCAGAATCACAGTTTCGCCGTGGATATTGACACGCTGCCGAAGAGTGCGCGCGTTACGCACCTGTCGCTGTTCGATGGCAGTCTGCAAGGATTCGAGTTGACCGACCGGCAGGCGTTCTGTTTTCAGGGACATCCCGAAGCAAGTCCGGGACCGCATGACATGGATTATCTGTTCGACCGTTTCATCCATATGATGGAGAGCCATTAAAGCCAGCTTTGATTGCAGAGAAAATCCAGAGAGTCTCTCGGTTTCTTCGCGGTCAGCGCAGTTAGAAAAATATGCCTAAACGTACCGACATAGAATCCGTTCTGATCATCGGCGCAGGGCCCATCATCATTGGGCAGGCGTGCGAATTCGATTATTCCGGTGCGCAGGCCTGCAAGGCACTGCGCGAGGAGGGCTATCGCGTCATTCTGGTGAATTCCAATCCTGCCACCATCATGACCGATCCGGAAATGGCTGACGCCACTTATATCGAGCCGATCACCTGGCCGATGTTAGAGAAAATCATTGCCATCGAACGCCCCGATGCGCTGTTGCCGACCATGGGCGGGCAGACGGCGTTGAACTGCGCCCTCGACCTGGCCAAGCATGGCGTGCTGAAGAAATACGACGTGGAACTGATCGGCGCATCGCGGGAGGCCATAGACAAGGCTGAAGACCGGGAAAAATTCAAACAGGCCATGACCAGGATCGGACTGGATTCGGCGCGCTCCGCCATTGCTCACAGCCTGGAGGAAGCACTGCAGGTACAGGCGATGGTAGGTTATCCTGCCATTATCCGTCCATCGTTTACCATGGGTGGCAGCGGCGGTGGCATCGCCTACAACCGCAGGGAATTCCTCGATATTTGCGAGCGTGGACTGGAAGCCTCACCCACCAAGGAACTACTGATCGAAGAATCCGTCATTGGCTGGAAAGAATTCGAGATGGAGGTGGTGCGCGACAAACAGGACAACTGCATCATCATCTGCACCATCGAGAATCTCGACCCGATGGGTGTGCATACCGGTGATTCCATCACCGTTGCCCCGGCACAAACGCTGACCGATAAGGAATACCAGATCATGCGCAATGCATCGATCGCGGTGTTGCGTGAAATCGGCGTGGAAACCGGCGGTTCCAATGTGCAGTTTGCCATCAATCCGCAAGACGGCCGCATGCTGGTGATCGAAATGAATCCGCGGGTATCGCGTTCCTCCGCTTTGGCGTCGAAAGCAACCGGTTTCCCCATCGCCAAGGTTGCGACCAAGCTTGCAGTGGGTTACACGCTGGATGAACTCAGGAACGATATTACCGGCGGCATGACACCGGCTTCATTCGAGCCGACCATCGACTATGTCGTTACCAAGGTGCCGCGTTTTGCTTTCGAGAAATTTCCCCAGGCCGATGACCGTCTTACCACGCAGATGAAATCGGTAGGCGAAGTTATGGCCATCGGCCGCACTTTTCAGGAATCACTGCAAAAAGCCCTGCGCGGGCTGGAAACTGGCGTCGACGGTCTGGACGAAAAAACTACCGATATCGGCACCATTGAAACCGAACTGGGCGACCCTGGTCCGGAGCGCATCTGGTATGTGGCTGACGCATTTCGCTGCGGCATGACATTCGCTGAAATTCATAATCTCACCCATATTGACCCTTGGTTTCTGTCGCAGATTGAAGACCTGGTGAAACAGGAACAGGCACTCGCTGGTAAGACTCTGGACATGCTTGATCTGGACGCGCTGCGCAAACTGAAGCGCAGTGGTTTTTCCGATCTGCGTCTGGCGAAACTGCTAAACACAAAGCAGACTGCAGTGCGTACCAAGCGCCATCAACTCAACTTGCATCCGGTATACAAGCGTGTGGATACCTGCGCTGCCGAGTTTGCTACCCGCACTGCTTATATGTATTCCACTTACGAGGAAGAGTGCGAGGCATTGCCCACCGACAGAAAAAAAATCATGGTGCTGGGCGGCGGACCCAACCGTATCGGTCAAGGCATCGAATTTGATTACTGCTGTGTCCATGCCGCACTGGCGCTACGCGAGGATGATTTTGAGACCATTATGGTCAACTGCAATCCGGAGACAGTGTCGACCGACTACGATACTTCCGATCGGCTGTATTTTGAGCCGCTGACACTGGAGGATGTACTCGAAATCATCGCGGTGGAGAAACCTTTCGGCGTGATCGTGCAATATGGCGGGCAGACGCCATTGAAGCTGGCGCGTGATCTCGCCGCCAACGGGGTACCCATTATCGGTACCAGTCCGGACATGATCGATTGCGCCGAAGATCGCGAGCGCTTTCAGAAAATGTTGCAGCAGCTTGGATTGAGACAGCCATCCAACCGCACCGCACGCAATCCTGAGGCTGCTTTTGCCGCTGCCAATGAAATTGGTTACCCGCTGGTAGTGCGTCCCAGCTATGTACTGGGCGGGCGCGCCATGGAAATTGTCCATGAGCAACGCGATCTGGAACGTTACATGCGCGAGGCGGTAAAAGTGTCAAATGACTCGCCGGTGCTGCTGGATCGTTTTCTCAACGACGCTATTGAAGTAGATGTGGATGCAATCTGCGATGGCGAGGCCGTGTTGATTGGCGGCATCATGGAGCATATTGAGCAGGCTGGCGTCCACTCGGGCGACTCGGCCTGTTCGCTGCCGCCTTTCAGTCTGGCGCCCACCCTGCAGGATGAGCTGCGGCGGCAAACCGAAGCGATGGCGCGCGCACTCAAAGTGGTGGGATTGATGAACGTGCAGTTCGCTATTCAGGGCGATACTGTATATGTGTTGGAGGTGAATCCCAGAGCATCGCGCACCGTACCTTTCGTATCCAAAGCCACCGGACTGCAGCTGGCAAAAATTTCCGCGCGCTGCATGGCTGGCGTGACGCTCGCCCGTCAAGGCGTAACCAGAGAAGTAATTCCCCCTTATTATTCTGTGAAGGAGGCCGTGTTCCCTTTCATCAAATTTCCCGGCGTGGACACCATACTCGGACCTGAAATGAAATCTACCGGCGAGGTGATGGGCGTGGGGAAAACTTTCGCTGAGGCATTCGTCAAATCGCAACTGGCTGCAGGAGTAAAGTTACCCACCGCAGGCAAGGTGTTCATCAGCGTACGCCAGTCGGATAAATCGCGTGTGGTGGAAATCGCCCACAATCTTGCGAAATTGGGATTCACCCTTTATGCTACCCGCGGTACCGCGACTGTACTGGCCGCAGCAGGGCTGATAGTAACCCCGGTAAACAAGGTAAAGGAAGGGCGTCCGCACATTGTGGACATGATCAAGAACGGCGAGATAAATTTCATCATCAACACCGTGGAAGACAAGCGCAGTGCGATCCAGGACTCATACTCGATTCGCAACGCCGTGCTGCAGGCGAGAGTAACGTATTACACCACGCTGGCGGGTGCGCGTGCTGCCTGTATCGGCATGGCAAACATGCAGGAATTGCAGGCCTACAGCTTGCAAGGGTTGCATGCACAACTGGATGCGGCCGGGTGTAAGGGGAATGAAGGGCACTTGTCGTTCGGTACAACTCTGTAAGACTGGGCACTTCCCGGCTTTAATTCTGCCGGAGCAGGTTTTGTTGTCTCGGTGCTGGTAATCGCGAGACGAAATTGAATATGAGAGGGTAGATTATGGGTACGATTCCACTGACAGTTATTGGCGCAGAAAAGCTGCGTGCCGAATTGCACGAAATGAAGACCGTACAGCGTCCAGCTGTGATCGCTGCTATTGCAGAAGCCCGTGCCCACGGCGACCTTTCCGAGAACGCCGAATACGATGCCGCTAAAGAGCGACAGGGTTTTGTCGAGGGGCGTATTGCCGAACTGGAAAGCAAACTTTCTAATGCCCAGATTATCAACCCGGCACTGCTCGACGCCGATGGTGCCTGTGTGTTTGGTGCCACCATCGATCTGGAAGATATGGCCAGTGGTACAGTGGTGACCTATCAGATTGTTGGTGACGACGAAGCCGACATCAAACAAGGAAAGATTTCCATCAGCTCACCAATCTCCCGCTCCCTGATCGGCAAGTATCCCGGTGACGTGGCGGAAGTGCTGGCGCCGGGTGGGGTGCGGGAGTACGAGATTCTTGATGTGAAATATATCTGATTTAATACGATAACTACGGCATCAGGCCTGAAAGCTGCGTTTGGCACGACGTGGTTCGCGTTTTTTGCGGAATTTGGCAACGGCAGGTTTTACTGCTTCTTCCGGTTTGGGACGGTAGATTACCAGTATCTTGCCGATGTGTTGTACCGGGGCGGCTTCAAGACGCTGGCAGATTTCCTCAAGCAGCATTTCCCTCATTTTTCGTTCGCCGCTGAGTATCTTGACTTTGATTAGCTCATGGCTTCTGAGCCCCCGGTCCAGTTCACGGATAACGTTTTCCGACAAGCCCGCTTCGCCTATCATGACAACCGGGCTGAGGGCATGGGCAAGCGCCCTTAGGGCATGACGATGAGCGAGAGTAAGAACTAACATGCAATTTTCCAGAATTCCTCATTCTACGCGATGAAACGCGCCAAAACCAGCAAAGCCTGGATGAGAGAGCATGTGAATGATTTTTTCGTCAAGCAAGCGAAAAAAGAAGGCTATCGTTCACGTTCCGCCTACAAGTTGATGGAGATTGCCGAGCGCGACCATTTGCTCAGACCAGGCATGACAGTGGTGGATCTGGGTGCAGCACCAGGTGGCTGGTCGCAGGTGGCAGCGGACAAGGTGGGTAAGAAGGGCAGGGTAATTGCGCTCGATCTACTGGAGATGGCGGCTCTGCCAGGCGTGATTTTCATCCAGGGAGATTTCAGGGAAGCGACGGTACTGGCTGAACTGGAGAATTGTCTGGGCGACTGTCCAGTTGATCTTGTAATTTCGGATATGTCCCCCAATATAAGCGGCATAAGCATGAGCGACCAAGCGCGCAGCATGTATCTGGCTGAGCTGGCACTGGAATTCTGCGCAGGGCGATTGAACTCTGGCGGCAACTTTCTCGTCAAAGTATTTCAAGGCTCCGGTTTTGAGCAGTTTTTGCATACCATGCGCGCCACATTCAAACAAGTGTTAACGCGTAAACCGGAAGCTTCTCGGGGCCGAAGCAGCGAAATATATTTGCTGGGGCTGGGAAAACGGGAAAGGGCTCTTCCCGCTTTAGGCGAGTAGCGTACAGAATGGGCCGTGTGTCGATCGAAACAAGACGGGCGTAATCCATTCTGTTATAAATCCCCAAATGGGTTTAGAATGCAAATTATTGTAAGATTTTGACGGCGCAAGCCAAGGAGCTATCTTGAACAATCTCATTAAAAACATGGCCATCTGGCTAGTGATCGCACTGGTGTTGATGACCGTGTTCAACCAGTTCAGCACGCGCCAGACCACAACGCAGGCAACGATGGAGTATTCTCAGTTCATCGATGAGGTGAAGCAGGGCAGAATCGCCAAAGTGACCATTGAAGGGCGTACGCTGAAAGGCACCAAAGCCGATGGTAGGCGCTTCACTACCTATACCCCCTCCGACCCCTGGATGGTGAGCGACTTGCTCAAGGCCGGCGTCATTGTCGACGCCAAGCCAGAGGAAGAGCCATCGTTGCTGATGAATATTTTCGTTTCGTGGTTCCCGATGCTGTTACTGATTGGTGTGTGGATTTTCTTTATGCGCCAGATGCAGGGTGGCGGGCGAAGCGGTGGTGCGTTCTCGTTTGGCAAGAGCAAGGCACGCATGCTGGACGAGACTACCAACACCGTAACTTTTGCCGATGTTGCCGGTTGCGAGGAAGCCAAAGAAGAGGTGTCGGAACTAGTCGATTTCCTGCGTGATCCCACCAAGTTTCAGAAGCTTGGGGGCCGCATCCCCCGCGGCGTACTGATGGTGGGTAATCCCGGCACCGGTAAAACCCTTCTGGCCCGTGCCATCGCGGGCGAGGCCAAGGTTCCGTTCTTCAGTATTTCCGGATCCGATTTCGTGGAGATGTTTGTTGGTGTGGGTGCTGCGCGCGTACGGGACATGTTCGAGCAAGCCAAGAAACAGGCGCCCTGCATTATCTTTATCGACGAGATTGATGCGGTTGGTCGTCAGCGTGGCGCAGGGTTGGGCGGCGGTAACGATGAACGCGAACAAACACTGAACCAGTTGCTGGTGGAAATGGACGGATTTGAGGCGGCCGTCGGTGTGATTGTGGTCGCCGCCACCAACCGTCCCGATGTGCTTGACCCGGCACTATTACGTCCTGGTCGCTTCGACCGTCAGGTGACGGTCCCGCTACCCGATATACGTGGACGCGAGCAGATACTCAACGTGCATATGCGCAAAGTCCCAATTGCACCCGACGTGCGTGCAGATATCATTGCGCGCGGTACGCCGGGGATGTCGGGTGCCGATCTCGCCAATTTAGTGAATGAGGCGGCACTGTTTGCAGCGCGCAGCAATAAGCGACTGGTGGATATGGAAGATTTCGAGCGCGCCAAGGACAAGATTTTCATGGGCGCTGAACGACGGTCAATGGTGATGCCTGAGCGCGAGCGCCGTAACACTGCCTACCATGAATCTGGTCACGCCGTGGTAGCGCAACTTCTGCCTAAAACCGATCCGGTGCATAAAGTTACGATCATTCCGCGCGGACGTGCACTGGGTGTGACGATGCAACTTCCGACCGAAGATCGTTTCAGCATGGATCGGGAAGAGCTTCTGCAGACTATCGCGGTACTGTTTGGTGGACGTATTGCCGAAGAAATATTCATGGGGCAAATGACAACCGGTGCGTCCAATGACTTTGAACGTGCTACCCAAATGGCTCGGCGCATGGTTACCCAGTGGGGCATGTCGGATTCTCTTGGGCCGATGGTCTATGGTGAGAATGAGGGAGAAGTTTTTCTCGGCCGATCTGTTACTACCCACAAAAATGTGAGTGAAGCCACCATGCAACAGGTGGATATGGAAATTCGTCGTATTATTGACGAACAGTACGCTCTGGCGCGTAAATTGATCGAGGAAAACCGTGACAAGATCGAGGCTATGACCCAAGCCCTGCTGGAGTGGGAAACCATAGACTCCGACCAGATTGGTGACATCATGGAAGGCCGCGCTCCGCGACCTCCCAAACCTTCCAAATCTGTGCCGTCGTCGAAGGATGATACGCCTCCGGCAGCGCCGGCAGCGACCGCGACCCCAGCGCAGGAAGTGTGAGAGGCCACAGATTATCAGTAGAAGGTAATGCAGCAGAAATGAATAAGGCGAGTCTGGCTCGCCTTATTCATATTAGACCCCAGCTTCAAACTCTCAGCTCTTAAACCCCTTGTTCCTTCATTGCGGTAAATTCAATCTCCCTCTTCACCGCCCTCTCATCATGGGGGTCGTCAATGTCACACCCGATTCTTTTTTCGATGGCGGTTTGTATGCCTCGACCGAAAGCGCCATTTGCCACGCCGTACGCCTGCTTGAAGAAGGAGCCGACATGCTGGACATCGGTGGCGAATCCACTCGTCCCGGCGGCACTCCGGTAAACGCGGCAGAGGAACTGCGCCGTATCGTCCCGGTGGTGCAAGCTCTAGCCAGCAGGGATATACCTGTTTCGGTGGATACTTCAAAACCGGAAGTGATGTGTGCGGCGATAGAGGCTGGCGCGGTCATGATTAATGATGTCAATGCACTACAAGCGCCGGGCGCACTAGAAGCGGTTGCAGCAGGAAATGTGGCAGCATGCCTCATGCACATGCAGGGTGAGCCGCGCTGCATGCAGATTAATCCTCAATACAGTGATGTGGTGGCGGAAGTGAAGGACTTTTTGCAGCGACGGTTGAATGCAGCGCAAGCAGCAGGAATCTCGCTCGGGCGACTGGTAATAGACCCGGGTTTTGGTTTCGGTAAAACACTGGAACATAATCTCGAATTGCTGCGTCATCTTGACCGCTTTGCGGACATGGGCGTACCGGTACTGGCAGGATTGTCGCGCAAATCCATGTTGGGGAAGCTCACCGGCAATGAAGTAGATGATCGGATTCATGCCAGCGTTGCTGCAGCTTTGCTGGCGGCAGTCAGGGGTGCCAGAATTCTGCGAGTTCACGATGTAAGGGCGACCAGAGATGCGCTGGCGGTTTATAATGCGCTTGAACAGTGACCCGTAAGTGATGAGAGGCGGCAGCGCATCGCTGTTCGCCATGCTGTTTATTTTTCACCCTTCGTGGATTTCCAATTGAGCAAGAAATACTTTGGCACTGACGGTATACGTGGGCGGGTGGGGGAGATACCCATCACCCCGGATTTCATCATGCATCTGGGTTATTCTGCCGGCAAGGTGCTGGCCTCCGCCGATTGGCATCTGTCCAAGGGCGAACGCCCAGCGGTGCTGATTGGCAAGGATACGCGCATATCCGGCTACATGCTGGAATCAGCCTTGCAGGCAGGACTATCTGCCGCCGGAGTGGACGTGTTTCTATCCGGGCCCATGCCGACCCCGGCGGTAGCTTATCTCACCCGCGCACTTCGGTTACAGGCGGGCATTGTAATTTCAGCTTCGCACAATCCGTTTGAAGACAACGGCATTAAGTTCTTTTCCGCCGCAGGCAGCAAGCTGCCCGATGCGACTGAACACGAGATAGAAGCGGGACTAAATGCACCCATCAAGTCCATGCCTTCAGCGCAGCTCGGCAAAGCGCGGCGTATCAGCGACGCGCCAGGGCGCTACATCGAATTCTGCAAAAGCACTTTTCCTTACCATCTCGATCTACGTGGTTTGCGTGTCGTGGTCGATTGCGCCCATGGTGCAACCTATCACATCGCCGGTCATGTACTGCACGAACTGGGCGCAGATGTGGTTGCCATCGGGGTGCAACCGGATGGTCTCAACATCAATCACGAATGTGGTGCGACCCATAGTTCCACCTTGCAAGAAGCCGTCAGGCAGCATCACGCCGATCTTGGCATTGCGCTGGATGGCGACGGCGACCGCGTTGTCATGGTGGATAGTAAAGGCACGCTCTATGACGGGGATCAACTGGTCTACATCATCGCAAAGCATCGCCAGCAGAGGGGCTTGCTCAAAGGGGGGGTGGCGGGCACGCTGATGACCAACCTTGCGGTAGAGAACGGTTTCAGGAAATTGAATATCCCCTTTGTCCGTGCCAATGTCGGCGACCGTTATGTGCTGGAACTGCTGCAACAGAGAGGCTGGCAACTGGGCGGAGAAGGCTCCGGCCATATCATTTGTATCGACAAGCATACTACCGGCGACGGCATCATTTCTGCACTGCAAGTACTGCATGCAATGCGTGATTGCGGCAAGACGCTGGCCGGCCTTACGCGCGGCCTTACGCTTTATCCGCAACGACTGGTTAACGTAAAGGTTGCCAAGGGATTTGATTTTCGTGTTAGCGCGCAGGTCAAAGCCGCTCAAGCCGCTGCCGAGCACGATCTTGGCGACAGGGGCCGTATACTGCTGCGCGCATCAGGCACCGAGCCGCTGGTGCGAGTGATGGTGGAAGGTGAGTCGGAACGGAAGGTCAAGCGCTGGGCAGAACAGATAGCCGAGGCCGTGCGGAGCGCTGCAGCCGGTTAAAAGGCCATCAACTGATTGTGGTTTCAAAAGTCGCAGAAATGCGGCATGTTGCACCATGCTGTTTTCTTCCTATCTCATTCCGGGGACGAGGAGAACAATCGCTGTTCTCAAGTGTCCGCCACGACAAATTGTCACACCCAAACTGGATGCTTCTGTTGTTCAGGTACAGCGCATCGGGTTGCCCCTCAACGGGAGCTATGGGAGAATGCAATTTGTGCCAGAATTCATCTGAAACTTTATAAGCCCCATGCAGTTAGCCCCCATTTTTTATCAAAGGAAGAAGCTGTGATAGTCGTTCGTTTACCGGATGGTTCGGAGCGTAAATTTGAGCAGCCAGTGACGGTGATGGAGGTCGCAGCGTCGATTGGTGCGGGACTGATGCGTGCGGCGTTGGCCGGCAAGGTCAATGGCAAGCTCATGGACACGTCTCACCGTATCGAAGCTGACTGTGATCTGGCGATCATTACCGAAAAAGATACAGAGGGGCTGGAAGTCATTCGTCATTCCAGCGCACACTTGCTGGCACATGCGGTGAAGGAGCTGTTTCCCGAAGCACAGGTTACTATCGGGCCGGTGATCGAGGACGGTTTTTATTACGATTTTTCTTACAAGCGCCCGTTTACGACAGAGGATCTGGCGGCGATCGAAAAACGTATGGCGGAAATCAGCAAACGCGATTTGAAAGTGGAGCGCAAAGTGTGGGAGCGCTCCGAAGCAATCAATTTTTTCAAGAACCAGGGTGAGCACTACAAGGCGCAGATCATCGAGGCTATTCCCGGTGACGAGGACGTGTCACTTTATTCCCAGGGAAATTTTACCGATTTGTGCCGCGGGCCGCATGTGCCGGCTACTTCCAAGCTCAAGGTGTTCAAGCTGATGAAGGTGGCGGGTGCGTACTGGCGCGGTGATTCGCGCAATGAAATGCTGCAGCGGATTTATGGTACAGCCTGGACCAGAAAAGAGGATCAGGACGCTTACCTGCACCGGCTCGAAGAAGCTGAAAAGCGTGACCACCGCAAGCTCGGCAAGCAACTGGATTTGTTCCATATCCAGGAAGAAGCGCCGGGCATGGTGTTCTGGCATCCCAAGGGCTGGGTCATCTGGCAACAGGTGGAGCAGTACATGCGGGAAGTATTCCGCGATAACGGCTATCTGGAAATCCGTACACCGCAGGTTCTCGACAAAGGATTGTGGGAGCGTTCCGGGCATTGGGAAAATTTCCGCGAGAACATGTTCACCACGCATTCAGAGCAGCGCGATTTTGCGGTCAAACCGATGAATTGTCCCGGCCATGTCCAGGTATTTAACCAGGGATTAAAAAGCTACCGTGATTTGCCACTGCGACTGGCGGAGTTCGGCTCATGTCATCGCAACGAACCGTCCGGTGCGCTGCATGGCATCATGCGGGTGCGCGCTTTCACCCAGGACGATGCGCATATTTTCTGTACTGAAGCCCAGATACAGGGCGAGGTGATGCAATTCATCGACCTGTTGCAGACGGTTTATACCGACTTTGGTTTTAATGAGGTTCTGGTAAAGCTCTCCACTCGCCCACAGAAGCGCGTCGGTTCGGAAGAACAGTGGGACAAGGCGGAAGCCGCGCTGGAATCCGCATTGAATCACAAGAAACTGGTTTGGGAATTGCAGCCCGGCGAAGGTGCATTCTACGGCCCGAAAATCGAATTTTCGCTTAAGGACAGCATCGGCCGTGTCTGGCAGTGCGGCACTTTGCAACTGGATTTTTCCATGCCGGCGCGATTGGGAGCGGAATACGTAGCCGAAGATAATACCCGTCAGATACCGGTGATGTTGCACCGGGCGATTCTGGGATCGCTGGAACGGTTCATTGGCATCCTCATCGAAAACCATGCCGGAGCGCTTCCCTTATGGCTTTCGCCGGAGCAGGCGGTGGTGTTGAACATCTCCGAGGGACAGGCGGATTATGCCCGTGAAGTGGCTGATAAACTCAAGCACAATGGCATCCGTGCACACGCGGACTTGAGAAATGAGAAAATAACCTATAAAATCCGCGAACATAGTTTACAGAAACTGCCTTACCAGATCATAGTGGGCGATAAGGAAGTGGCGGCACAAATGGTTGCCGTGCGTACCCGGTCAGGTTCGGATCTTGGCCAGATGTCTCTGCAAGCGTTGATTGAACGCCTTGAAGCGGAAATATCCATAAGGGCTGGTACGGTTTGATTTATTAAACAAACTTGGGGAATTGCTATAGTTCAAGAAAAAGCAGCGCGCACAAATCAAGAGATTAACGTCCCGGAAGTGCGCTTGATTGGTGTAGAGGGAGAGCAGATAGGCATCGTTACGCTGGCGGTCGCCAATGCCTTGGCGGAGGAGGCCGGAATAGATTTGGTTGAAATTGCGCCTACCGCCCAACCCCCGGTATGCCGCCTGATGGATTATGGCAAGTTTCGTTATCAAGAAAGCAAGAAAAAACACGAAGCCAAGCTCAAGCAAAAGCAAATCCAGATCAAGGAAGTCAAATTCCGTCCCAACACTGACGAAGGCGATTACAACATCAAGTTGCGCAACTTGATCGGCTTCCTGGAAGAAGGTGACAAAGCCAAGGTCACGTTGCGTTTTCGTGGACGTGAGATGGCGCATCAGGAATTCGGTATACGCCTGCTGGAGCGGGTGCGAGACGATCTGTTACAGCATGCTGTGGTAGAGCAGTTCCCCAGAATGGAGGGACGGCAAATGGTGATGGTGTTGTCGCCCAAGAAGAAGGAAGTGAAAGTGGCCAAGCCGAAGGCAGCCAAGCCGAAGGCGGAAAAGGTAGCCAGTGACGTAGCCCAAAATGCAACAAAGACTGAGGTAGACTCTGCAGTCAGCACAGAGGTGATGGCCGCAGAGGCTGAGAAGTGATCAAGTGACAACCGGCGTATGCCCTGGCATACGCGGATAGCAGCAAAGCTGACACGAAGAATATTCTATTCATATCAGCGTAAAACCAAGTGACTCCCGGGTCTTAAAAGTGTTCCGCTCAGGAAACACCCGATGTCATGTTAAAACAGGAGCAGTATCATGCCCAAGATGAAGACCAAGAGTGGCGCCGCCAAGCGCTTCAAGGTGCGGCCCGGCGGTAGCGTCAAGCGTTCGCAGGCTTTCAAGCGCCACATTCTCACCAAGAAAACCACCAAAAACAAGCGCCAGTTGCGGGGAACCGCCGGCGTCCATTCCACCAACGTGGCATCAGTACGCGCCATGATGCCCTACGCCTAAGGAGAGACTGCCATGCCAAGAGTAAAACGTGGTGTGACGGCTCACGCCCGTCATAAGAAGATCCTGGATCTGGCCAAGGGATATCGTGGTCGCCGCAAGAATGTCTATCGCATCGCCAAAGAAGCGGTGATGAAGGCAGGGCAATATGCTTACCGTGATCGTCGGCAGAAGAAGCGCCAGTTCCGTGCATTGTGGATCGCCCGTATCAACGCTGCTGCACGCGAATGTGGTTTATCCTATAGCGTGTTCATGAACGGTTTGAAGAAAGCTGAGATAGAAGTGGACCGCAAGGTGCTGGCTGATATCGCGGTGTTTGACAAGCCAGCTTTCGCAAAAATCGTTGAGCAAGCCAAGGCCAGCCTCGTCGTATAGCAGGCAGTAACAAAAAAGAGGCAAGGAGGCCAAGAGGCGAAAAGTCTCAGCCTCCTTTTTTCTTGTGTGATTTCGCGGACACAGCCCAACTATTTTGCGTACCCATGCATAATCTGGATAATCTTCTCAGTGAAGCCATCAACTTGTTTGATGGCATGGACGATGCTGCCGAACTGGAGCAAGCCAAGGCACGTTATCTTGGCAAAAGTGGCACGCTGACCGAACTGCTTAAGGGATTGGGCAAGCTCTCACCGGAAGAACGGCCCGCCATGGGTAGCCGTATCAACCAGGCGAAGGAGGCGCTGGAGGCGGCGCTTAATCGCCGCCGTGATGCGATCCAGGCAAAAAAACTGGGAACGCAGCTAGCCGGAGAGGCGCTGGACGTGACGTTGCCGGGGCGCGGTCTGGGCACGGGTGGTTTGCATCCGGTAACGCGTACGCTGGAACGCATCGAGTTGCTATTCCGCTCGCTTGGTTTTGCCGTTGTTTCCGGCCCCGAAATCGAAACCGATTTTTACAATTTCACCGCGCTCAACATTCCGGAAAATCACCCAGCGCGGGCGATGCATGACACCTTCTATGTCGATGACAAGCATTTGCTGCGTACCCATACATCGCCGGTGCAAATCCGTTACATGCAGAGTAATCGACCACCGTTAAAAGTAATCGCACCGGGGCGGGTATACCGTTGCGATTCTGATGTGACCCACACGCCCATGTTTCATCAGGTAGAAGGTTTGTGGGTGGATGAGAATGCGAATTTCGCCGCGTTGAAAGGCGTGCTGGCGGATTTCATGCAGCATTTTTTTGAGCGTGACGATTTACCGGTGCGCTTCCGTCCTTCTTTCTTCCCTTTCACCGAGCCTTCCGCTGAAATGGATATTGGCTGTGTGATGTGCCACGGTAGCGGCTGTCGGGTGTGTAGTCACACCGGCTGGCTGGAAGTGCTGGGCTGCGGCATGGTGCACCCCAACGTGCTGCAGCATGTCAACATAGACAGCGAGAGATATACCGGCTTTGCTTTCGGTATGGGAATGGAACGGCTGGCGATGCTACGTTATGGCGTGAGTGATTTGCGGTTGTTTTTCGAGAACGATTTACGCTTCCTGAAACAGTTTAATTGAACAGCGCCCATCGCATCTCCTGAGGCAAAAACAGACCCCCATGAAATTTTCTGAAAACTGGCTCCGTACCCTGGTCAATCCACCGCTTTCCAGTGGTGAATTGGCTCACGTCCTGACCATGGCAGGGCTAGAGGTGGAAGCGATCGAGCCTGCTGCGCCGGCCTTTGACAAAGTGGTGGTAGCTGAGGTGTTGTCGGTGCAGAAGCATCCGGATGCAGACCGTCTGAATGTATGCCAGGTGAGTGTGGGTACAGCGGCGAGCAGTGAATCGCTGCAAATCGTTTGTGGTGCAGCCAATGTTCGTGCCGGTGTGAAAGTGCCCTGCGCGCTGGTCGGGGCGCAACTGCCTGGCGCTGCCATCAAACAGGTTAAAGTGCGCGGAGTGGAATCCTCCGGCATGTTGTGCTCAGCCAGGGAATTGGGTTTGAGTGATACCGCAGAAGGCTTGTTGCTGCTCCCCGGCGATGCGCCAACGGGTACGGATTTTCGCGACTATTACGCGCTGGATGACAAACTTTTTACGCTCAAGCTCACGCCTAACCGTGCCGATTGCCTGGGATTAGCCGGGGTGGCGCGAGAAGTGGCGGCGATTACTTCCGCAAAACTCGATCCGCTAGAAATTGAAGCGGTTCACAGCGAGATCGACGATATCCTGACTGTGCAGGTGGAGGCACCGGATGCCTGCCCGCTCTATTGCGGCCGGGTGATACGCGGCATATGCCTCGATGCGCTCACGCCACCATGGATGACCCGCCGTTTGGAACGTAGCGGCATACGGACAATCAACGCGGTGGTAGACGTAACCAACTATGTAATGCTGGAGATCGGTCAGCCGCTGCACGCTTTTGATCTGGCGAAGATTACAGGCATGCTTGCGGGCGCGATGCACGTGCGCTATGCCAAGTCCGGCGAAAGACTGCAACTGTTGAATGGCGAGAACCTTATCTTGCAGCCCGACATGCTGTTGATCGCCGATGAGACCAAGCCGCTGGCGCTGGCGGGTATCATGGGCGGGAGTGAAAGCGGGGTGCAGCAGGACACCACTGACTTGTTTCTGGAAAGTGCATTCTTCAGCCCGGAGGCGATAGCCGGAAAATCTTTTCGTCTGGGATTCAGTTCCGATTCGGCACACCGTTTTGAACGCGGGGTGGACTTCGCTGCCACGCGCAATGCAATGGAGCGCGCCACAAGATTGATACTGGATATTTGTGGCGGCAAGGCGGGGCCAATTATTGAAGTGAAGGGCAAGCTGCCGCAACGCAATCCGATTCGCCTGCGCGTGGAGCGCGCACGACGGGTGCTGGGCATAGACCTGGATACGTCCAAGGCAACTGAACTATTGCGGCGTCTGCAGTTCAATTTTACTGTTGATGGCGGTGTGTTTCAGGTGACGCCGCCGAGCTACCGCTTCGATCTTGCCATCGAGGAAGATTTGATCGAAGAGTTGGCACGTATTTACGGATACGATCATATTCCCGCCAGCTTGCCGCATGCGGCTCTGAGCATGTTGCCCGAATCCGAACTGCTGCATACGCCGCTACAGTTGCGGCGTATCCTAGCAGCGCGGGATTATCAGGAAGTGATTAATTACCCTTTTGTAGATGCTGCATGGGAAGCGGATTTTACGCATAACAAGACGCCGATCGCATTGAAGAATCCCATCGCCAGCCAGATGGGTGTGATGCGCAGCAGCCTGATCGGTGGACTCATGGCAAACTTGCAATTCAATCTAAACCGCAAGCAGACCAGGGTGCGATTATTTGAAATCGGGCGTTGTTTCGTCAAAGAGGGCGAAGCCTATGTGCAGCCGGAAAGACTGGCCGGGCTTTGCTATGGTGATGCCGTGGCCGAGCAGTGGGGTGTGCCTGCCCGCACCGTGGATTTTTATGATGCCAAGGCGGACATCGAAGCGTTGTTCTGGCCAGAAGTAGCAAATTTCCAAGCGGCATCTCATCCCGCTTTGCATCCCGGAAAGTCAGCACAAATCTGTCTGGGCGGAAAAATCGTCGGCTGGCTGGGAGAGCTTCATCCTCGCTGGCAGCAGAAGGCCGATTTGCCGAAATCAGCAGTGCTGTTTGAACTGGATCTGGATCCCTTGACGGCGCGTACGCTGTCAGCAGCGGGGGAAATTTCAAAATACCCGCCAGTGAGACGCGACATCGCTGTGGTTGTGGCGGATAGCGTCAGCGTCCAGGCGTTGTTGGATGGCATGCAGGCTGAGAAACCATCCATTGTTTCAGAGATTTCCCTGTTTGATGTTTATCGCGGCAAGGGAATGGAAAATGGCAAAAAAAGTCTTGCATTCCGTGTGTTATTGCAAGATACTGAAAAAACATTAACAGATGCAGAAGCAGACTTGGCCATCACAAAATTGCTGGATATTCTGCAAAGTCAGTTTGACGCGAGGCTGCGTAACTGAGTACATAACTGCATACAAATGAACAGGTAGTTGAGCACACGTCCAAAAAATCAATAAACAGGTGAGGAAAGGTATGACTTTAACAAAGGCCGAATTGGCAGATTTGCTGTTCGAGAAAGTTGGCTTGAACAAGCGCGAAGCCAAAGACATGGTAGATGCTTTTTACGAGGAAGTTCGTGTTGCGTTACAGAGCGGCGATGGCGTCAAACTTTCAGGTTTCGGCAATTTTCAGTTGCGCGACAAGCCGCAGCGCCCCGGCCGCAACCCCAAGACTGGCGAAGAGATTCCGATTACCGCCCGGCGCGTGGTGACTTTCCGTGCCAGTCAAAAACTAAAGGCCATGGTGGAAAAAAACCATCAGGGAAAACGTGATACCTAGCAGCGTCTTGCCGCCCATCCCGGCAAAGCGCTATTTCACCATAGGCGAGGTCAGCGAGTTATGCGGTGTCAAGCCGCATGTGCTGCGTTACTGGGAGCAGGAATTCACCCAATTGCGACCAGTCAAGCGACGTGGTAATCGCCGCTACTATCAGCATCATGAAGTGCTGCTGATCCGCCGTATTCGCGAGTTGCTCTACGAGCAGGGTTTCACCATCAATGGCGCCCGTGGCCGCCTGGGACAAAGCGCGGTCGAACCAACGCCTGCTGTCACTGCCCCGGTTGCTTCAATTCACTCACCAGTCGATTTGGCATTGCTGCGGAGTGAGATCAAGAGTGTCGTATCACTGCTGCAATCATGACCTGTTCATCCGTTTCTCCATTCCCTGCATTCCTCAAGTCACGAAACGCCGAAAGCAATTTCTAACACCAAGGCTTGTTTGCTATAATCCGCAGCTTCGGGGCGTAGCGCAGCCTGGTAGCGTACTTGCATGGGGTGCAAGTGGTCGGAGGTTCAAATCCTCTCGCCCCGACCAATTTAAATCAACAAATTGACCCGGTACTGCGCATGTCGTTCAGGCTTGATGCGAGCCGAATGGCTGACATCATTTCCCCGCTAACCTGAAATCATCTGGATACTCCGCGAATGCGCATATTGCTCAGCAACGACGATGGGTACTTTGCGCCAGGTCTCGCCTGTCTTGCAGAAGCACTTTCCGCCATTGCGGACATCATCGTGGTTGCACCTGAGCGCGACCGTAGCGGCGCCAGCAATTCGCTTACGCTCGATCGTCCGCTGAATCTGCACAAAGCCCACAATGGTTTCTACTACGTCAACGGCACCCCTACCGATTGCGTGCATCTGGCGGTGACTGGAATGCTGGATACGTTGCCCGACATGGTGGTATCCGGGATCAATGCCGGCGCTAATATGGGTGATGACACCATTTATTCCGGGACGGTAGCTGCTGCTACCGAGGGTTTTCTGCTTGGCATACCTTCTCTGGCCGTGTCTCTTACCAGCGTTTCCGGTGAAAATTTCTCCACGGCGGCGCGTGTTGCTGTGGACACGGTGCAACGTTTTAAAGACAACAAATTCAATGAGCCGATATTGCTCAACATCAATGTGCCCGATGTTGCTTATGAGCAACTGCAGGGCATTGAGGTAACACGGCTTGGCCGTCGCCACAAGGCCGAAGCGGTAGTCAAGTCGCAGAGTCCGCGCGGTGAAACGGTATACTGGGTGGGTGCGGCAGGTCCTGCCCAGGATGCCGGCGAAGGCACAGATTTTTTTGCCATCCAGCACAATCGGGTATCACTGACACCGTTACAAATTGACCTGACCCGTTATGGGCAACTGGATGCGGTAAAACAGTGGCTGAAATAGCGCCGAAGCATTAACGAGATCTCGCATGCCAACAAATCAACATTTCCAGGGATAGCGAGTTTGAGCACTGATCATTCCGGTATCGGCATGACTTCTCAGCGCACGCGAGTGCGTATGATCGAGCGTCTGCGCACGCAAGGCATCAACGACGAAGTGGTGTTGGCGGCGATGAATGCTGTTCCCCGTCACGTCTTTGTCGAGGAGGCGCTGGCGAGTCGCGCCTACGACGATGTTGCCCTGCCGATTAATTTTGGTCAGACCATCTCAAATCCATTTGTCGTGGCGCGCATGAGTGAGCTGCTGCGTGCAGGTTCAAATCTCGGCAAGGTGCTGGAAATTGGCACAGGCTGCGGCTACCAGACTGCTGTGCTGGCACAGCTTGCGCACGAGGTTTATTCGATTGAACGCATCGGGTCGCTGCTCACCCGCACGCGTGCCCGCCTACGCGAGTTTCGTTTCAGCAATGTCCGTCTGAAGCACGCTGACGGCATGCTGGGATTGTCCGAAGTTGCGCCATTCGACGGTATCATCATGACTGCTGCGGCTACGCATGTTCCTCCCTCGCTGCTGGAGCAGTTGGCGGTAGGTGGTAGAATGGTTTTCCCCAAAGGGAGCCAGGAACAGTATCTGTGTGTGATCGAGCGCACTTCGCAGGGTTACGCCGAAACCGTCCTGGATGAAGCGAGGTTTGTACCGATATTGTCTGGTGTTGTGGGCGGCTAAGTGCTGCGGAGCAAGAGATAAGGAATGAAAGGTAAAAGAATCAAGCAACAGAATCTGGATAACGGTGAAAACCCGCCTGCGGTTTTTATGCGTCCCCGGTCGGCGTTTTGCCCAGACAGGCCCCGGTCTTCCATCTTCTGTCTCCTGCCTCCCATCTTTTGTCTGCTGGTTGCCAGTTGCAGCGTTACCCAGCTTCCCGTCCCGGTAGTCGACCGTGCCCCGGCTTTACAAAAACCTGCAAGCAAACTCGCGGAAACTGCCAAACTTTACACGGTGCAGAAAGGCGACACGCTTTACGGCATTGCACTCAATCAAGGTCTTGCTTACAAGGATCTGGCGGAGTGGAATAACATCGAAAATCCTAACGCCATTGATATTGGTCAGCAGCTCAGTTTGTCCCCACCCGCTCAATCGGCGCAACCCTCGCTATTTTCATTATCCGAGCCGGCGCCATCGCCGGCCGCTGAAACGCCCGTACCCAGGGTTGTCACGGAATCCAGGGGGAAGTTTGATGCCAATACCGATAAGCTGAAAACCGAACCCAAGGCATTCAAGCTGGCGTATTCGGAGCAGACGCTGGCGCAATTGAAAGGATCGGCAGATACGCCCCCGGTTTTAACCGCCAGGGCTGATGCGGCGGCTGAAAGGGTCGCCAAGATTGACATCGAGCCCCAGCCACAGAGCGCTGAATCCAATCCGGATGAGCGGATCGACTGGATTTGGCCCACCCAGGGCAAGGTACTGGAAGGTTTTACAGAAAGTAGCAAAGGGGTGGATATCGCGGGCAAGACCGGGCAAGCGGTATTGGCTTCCGCCCCAGGCAAGGTAGTTTACAGCGGCAGCGGCTTACGTGGCTATGGCAATCTTATTATCATCAAGCACAACGATACCTATCTTAGTGCCTATGCCCACAACAGCAAGCTTCTAATGAAGGAAGGGCAAACAGTGACCCGAGGACAGAAAATTGCCGAGATGGGAAATACCGATGCCAGTCAGATAAAGCTTCATTTTGAAATCCGCAAGCATGGAAAACCGGTAGACCCGCTGCAACATCTGCCCGCAATGTCCAAATGAGTTACCCCGGTTATCTTTGGTTGGACAGCCTGAGCGGCGAACATTACACTGGCGGCTACACTGAAGTTGCACGACCAGACTGAATCATCACTTCTGAATCACTCATAAACCATGTCACAAGCAGAGCCTGCAATACCCGACCCCAGCCTGTTCAGCGAAGAGGATATCTCGCAACTGGTCCATACTTTTTATGCAACAGCCAGAAAAGACCCTGGGCTGGGCCCGATCTTTGAAGCGCATGTCACCGACTGGGACGCGCATTTTGTGCAGATGATCAATTTCTGGTCAATGCAGTTGCGAGGAACCAGCCGTTTCCGGGGCGCACCCATGCCCAAGCATCTGGCCTTGCCGGAGCTGTCTGCCGGTTTGTTCGAGCGGTGGTTGCAACTCTTCAAGCAAACCACCCAGGAAATGGGCAACCCAAACTTGCAACTGCACGCGAATTCGCTGGCCTATCGCATCGCGAGCAGGCTGTGGATGGCATACCAGATGGAACGCTACCCCGACAAGCCGCTGGTGGAATTGCGGGCAGCATAGGCTGTTTCTCTGATGCAGCCCCAAGTTCAAACGCCGGCGCTGACCAGTCGATTTCTGCCACCCGGCTCGACGCGCCGCCTGACTCCGCGTTTGAGCTCGACCAGACTGCCGGTTGCTGAACGTCCCGGCCAACGGCTCCGGTGAACTGGCGCAAATGGCCCGGCATCGACATGCCTCTCTAGCAACTGCTGCATGGAGGTATGCGCTTTGTAGCTGTGTGTGCGTGGCACTCTTCTCCGCTGGGGCGAATCCTGCATCGGCTCAGGACACGAAAACGCTCACGCGACTGCATGATCCCGTAATCGTGAAGACCGCTCTGCTGATGGGACTCCCGGCAAAAGACACGCTCGGCTACCGGCTCTACAGCATCCAGCGCGGTCAACTCTCCCCCATTCCTTTCCAGTTCGACGAAAGGAACAGCGCAGATGACATCGTCTTCAGTAATGCCGGGGCCAGTGGCGGGTTTCGATTCGACGAAAACGATGAGCTGGTCTTCATGGCCAAGGATACTGGAGATCGGATGGCAGCGGGATTGTTGCCGGCCTCGCACGATACCGCAGTCGAGATCGAGGTAGCCGATTCCGTGGATGGAGGACGCGGCTGGGCGTACTTGCTGCACTTCTCTGAGCATATTCCCCCGCTCTCGCCAGTCACCTATGCGACGTTCGATGCTGAAACCAACCAAGCTCGGGCGTTGTATTACACGGTGGACTATTATCACGGACGCAACTTCTCTACGGGTCTGCGTATCACGCCCGTGGCAGGCGGCACGGGCGAGAACATCCTCGACCGAATGAAACTGCGCGTGCATCCCACGTTCTCGGTGCTCTTGACGACTTGGAGCCCCCTGTTCACCGAAGAAGACTTCTCCGTCCGGATCGACGGAATCAGGAATGGCCCGGTTCGGGCCATTCGCCGAGTCCGTCAATGGCTTGACCTCGGCCAATTCTTCCCGGATATGCCGGGCGGGACGGCCTATACCTACTACTACTTCAGCTCGTTCGTGACGCCGTCAACGTTTTCAGCGCCGTGGCTGGTCGTGAAGGCTCTGCGCAGTTTCGAGTTTACTACCGAGAATGAAATCCACGGCAGCACGATCGAGATGACTTATCGGGACGCGGTGAACCCGCGCAACCTGACATTTTCCGGTAAAAAGAACGGAACGGAGGTGGTCACAAGCAAAGATCACGAGTGGTATGTCGTCAGCGGAAAACAGGGCACATACCTGCAGGCCTTCGTGATTCCGGAGCAATGGAAGGATTGGGGGATTGTCCGTGGGACTGTCATTCGTTCTGAACCACCGGCAACCGGGTACAGTCTGCTGAACATGACCAATCTGCGCGAGCCGGGAGACTATAAAATGAACCTGATCTCCGTGATCTTGCCCCGACCATACCAGACTGGGGATGAGGCACAGTCGTTGGCGATGCTCCAGCGGCCACTGCAGGTCGAGGTTAAGACAGTCCGGATTCCAGCCATGGAGAAATAGCTGCACACGAATTCGCTGGCCTATCGCATCGCGAGCAGGTTGTGGATGGCATACCAGATGGAACGCTACCCTGATAAACCGTTGATGGAACTGCAGGAAGTGTAGTCTGTTCAGTTGCGGTGTCCCCGTCAGCACAATAACGGAGAAGTCATCGGTCCCGCCGCCATGCCGCGCGGCTTTGAAGGCATTCAGAAAATCCACCCCCGAGTCCTTGGCAAAGAGCGCAGTAGTCTCCCTCATCATTCAATACTGATACGGCTGAATAAACTCTTTGTATCGACCACGTGAAGGATGCATCCTGGTCTTGAATAGCGTCTTTTGCTTCATCTCCCCAAGAAGGCCAAGAACAAACGCTTTGCGCTCTTCAAAACGATTTCCAGAACCCCACGCCAGAATGACAATATCGGACTCATACAGAGCGTCCTTGATTGCAACATCATTGAGCATACCAATTTCGTGTGGCAAACCTTGAAAATGATTGGTCTGAATACGCGCGAACTGATTAACAACAATCAGCCGGCACACCCCTTCAAATTCCGCCAGTCCTTTCTTGAATACCACTTTCTCCATAAATTGAACCGACTTGTCTGCCACGTCTGCCCCGGCATAACTTGGGTTTTGCATCACTACACAGGCCGTTTTTCCATTAGGCAGAGCATCTTTCAAAACGATTTCCAGCCGGTAGCGATAGCGCATATCGTTTTCCCAGGAGAACTGCGCAGTCACTTCCACGCCTTCAATGTGTTCGTAGATCATTGTCTTCACCTTTTTACAGATAGATGAGTAGAATTGCGTCCATTCGCGTCATACTGCGTCGCAGCCGAAATGTATATTGGTTTTTCGGCTGGACACCCTGACGCCATGAACACAATATCCAATCCATCGAGCGACATCATGCAATCTCAGAACGACACGCAACTACGCCAATGGGCGATGCTCCGGCGCATCCCACAACATCCGCGCCAGATAACCGCACGGGAACTCACCGAGCGTTTGGGATCGGAAGGCTTTGAGGTCAGCAAGCGCACCGTGGAGCGTGATCTGCTGTCGCTTTCTGCAATCTTCCCATTGCTTTCCAACGAGCGCTCACGCCCTTATGGATGGAGTTGGAGTAAAGATGCCGAGGCGTTTGCCTTACCCACCATGTCGCCGTTACAAGCTTTGACGCTGGAGCTTGCACATGATCATTTAGCAACTCTGTTACCTGCCAGCTTGCTGGAAACACTTGCCCCGTATTTCAAATGTGCTGATGGCGTGTTATCCAGTGGCGAAGGCGTGAAGAAACTGGCGAGCTGGCGTAAAAAGGTTGCCATCGTGCCGCCTAACCAGCCTTTGATCCCGCCGGACTACCCCGAAGCAATCATTGAAGCGGTTCATTCCGCCTTGCTGACCGAGCAACAATTGGAAATCAGTTACACCTCACGCGAGCAAGGTGAAATCAAAACCTATCCTGTTCATCCACTGGGGATTGTGCAACGCGGCGCAGTTACCTATCTGGTTGCCACGTTATATGGCTACACGGACATTCGCCTGCTCGCTGTGCACCGCATCCAGTCGGCGCAAGTATTGGATCAGTCTGCCAAGACACCGAAAACATTTGATCTGGCGAAATACATCCGCCAAGGTGCATTTGGCTTTGAAGAAAATGGTGAAATCAAACTGGTGGTGCGCTTCACCGCACCCGCCGTCGAACATCTGCGGGAAACGCCGCTATCGCTTGATCAGCAAATGGAATCAGACCAATCAGACTGGGTGCGCTTGCAAGCCACCGTGCCGGACACGGCACAATTACGTTGGTGGTTGTTGGGTTTTGGGGATCAGGTGGAAGTGCTGGAGCCTTTATCTTTGCGGGAAGAGTTTGTAAATATGACTCAATCGCTACATGGCATTTACCATAGGTAGATACCAAACGGCCCTACTGAGGGCGATTCTGCCGCCACCATCATAGCCATCAAGCCCTCTGAGCATTTCTTTCGCAAAGATCCTCGACAATCATATTCGCTTCAACTCGGAATTTTATTTTTTATCTTTCCTACTGTTCCACACGTTGGACATTTGTCAACTCGGTTGTGTCCTTCCTTTAACTTGCAATGCGCGCAAAAAAAGGACTTGCAGGCTTCACAAAGTCTCCAGCCTGTGTCAGTTCTACATTTAGGACATGCTGCCATTGGTATCTCCTTCCAATATGATTAGGTGTGTGCTCCAAAGTCATCAGCTCAGGATTTACCATTGTAAATCTCTCAGGTGTCTCGTAGTGGTCGAAAGTGTATGCTTCATTTACACAAGCTGCAATCCGGGATATGTAGATATTTAGAGTTCAGAATATGGTTGAGCGGCAAGGCGTACGGAAAATGCAATATCAGGCAATAACAACAAACGGGGGTAAATTATGGTGATGGAGATTGCGGGAATTCAGTTAGTCGATGGCGGCGCTTTCGAGGGCTATTCCAACTGGGTGGGCAAAGAAGAGCTTAAAAATGAAAACACTTTGGAAATAACAGCCAGACCATCTAATGGCAAGCAATATCGGTATGCTGAAAATAAGAATATTGAACAAATTCTGTACGACATCGAATTACGCGATATTGACTACGACCTCGCATTTGACCCGAGCAGCAAAGTTGATCTTGCCCTGCATGAATTGAACAAAACGAAAGCTGAATGGGTAATCGGCATAGTTCGCAAGTTGCAATCACCAGATAAAATCCAAGCCGAACTTGCAAAGACCAAGTGGGTAATCAGTCGCATTTCAGAGCCATATCCTCTAGATATGCACAATCAGCAGCAGGATGATGATGGTCGTCCGGCATGAAAGGCTTACTGCTTCGCGTTGGAATTGACCAGACCTTTGGGCAATACAATGCGCCCATAAATCCCCTTACAAATGATTATTTATACATGCCTATTCCTCAAGGCCAAGGCAAAGATGATCCTCAGCAGACATTTCGGCAGGGCATGCAGACGACTTATGCTCAGATGGATACCCACTTTAGTAAATTTGCTGAGCGGAATGCTATACAACTGGCATTTCCAGAGCACCTTAGGTCAATAGGTTGCCATCTTGATCCTGACTTTGAAAATCTAACCTACGGCGACCAAGCAACAGGAAGGGGGTATCGTGTTGGGGAGCTTGATGCGGGCGATTTCATTGCATTTTTCGCGAGTTTCCGACCAGTCATACCTTGTGACCATGTGCTTGTGTACGCGTTATATGGGATTTTCTTCATTGGCGAAATTCAAAAAGCGAAGGATGTTCCTCCTGACCAATGGCATGTCAACGCACACACTCGAATACAAAAGATGAATGACGAGCACCTAATAGTATTTGCGGACAAGTCACGTTCCGGTAGGTTTCATCATGCTATTCCAATCGGCGAGAACAGGAATGGGGCATATCGCGTAACAAATAAAATTCTTGACGCGTGGGGCGACATTAAGGTCAAGGACGGCTTCATTCAAAGGAGCGTTTGCCCACCTTGGTTCACTAAACCAGAGCAGTTCCTTAAATGGCTCGACTTCCAGCAAGTCAAGCTTATCAATAACAATTGGGGATAGGAAATATAATGGATGAGCTTAAGAAGATTGAAAAACGACTTTTCACCTACAAGGTCGCGCATGATGGTGGCAGTGCGCCTAATCCATACGGTAAAGTTTGTACGCTTGCTATTTGCAAACCCAGAATTAGAAGTGTTGCAGATCAGGGAGATGTCGTTGTTGGATTTGGCTGCAAAGAAGATTCTCTTCGCATTGTGTACTGCATGGTAGTTGATAAAAGTCTGACATGGGAGGAATACATTAAACGATGCAATTCAAATGATTCAGATTCCATTAAGGGAAAGATTCCAAATGGCAAAAAGGATCAAGGTGATTGCATTTGGTACGATTCGAACATATATTCAAAGGCTCGTGAATCATGGTCGAATCACGACGGACCCGAGGATTTTGACAGAGATGTTACGACTGGAAAGAAGGTGCTAATTGGCAGTACGTTTTGGTACTTTGGATCGGGCAGTCAAACCTCAATCGAAATAGAGAACGATGATTTAAAACTCATCGTTCCTCGCGCACAAGGGCATCGTTCAAACTTGAATATGAATTTTCGTGACAAGTTCGTTGAGTTTTTTAACAAGCAGCTTATTGAAAAGAAGGTCACCAAACCCGGATTGCATGGGATCCCTACGATAGCGCCAGAGACAGCCGATGAACGTACCTGTTCGAGTTGTCGGGCAGCAGAAAAAGAATCGGACTTGATCGGTGAGGAATTGGATTAATAAACCTCGGCGGGAAGACTCATTTCACCAACTACCGCACCCAATGTAATGAACCCCGAAAATACAGAAAAACTCCTTACCGCCTACCCGTTGCTCTACCGTGAGTTGAGGGAGCGGAGTTTCGAGTGTGGCGACGGTTGGTTCGATTTGGTCTGGCAGTTGTCCGCAGAAATCGGATCGGCAGCTCATCTTGCAGGCATTCCAAAAACCGCCGAGGCTTGGCCTTCCGTAAGAATACTCAAGCAAAAAGCTGGCACGCTGCGGGTGCAGTTCGATACGGCATAAACCTCAATTACAACGAACTCCCCGCATCGGCGCTGGAAGTGGTCGAGCGCAATTTTCTCCAGGAAATGGAAATTGTCCAACCCACACATGTCATTTCATTGGGTGAAGTCGTGCAGCAAACCGTGCGCAAATTGCTTCCAGCGAGTGTTGATTGCTCGATGCGCTTGCCACATCCATCATGGATCACGACCTATCGTGGCAAAGAAATGGATGAGTGGGCAGCGCGCTACCTGGCGGTGCTGGAAAAGTTTCGGCAGTAACAATGAGCGTAATATCCACAACTCACCCAGACTCAATCACACCATGAACAACATACAAACAAAACGTCACGGCCTTTCCAAATCGCGTCTCTTGCTGCATCGCCAATGCCCGAAACGGCTGTGGCTGAAAGTTTACCACCCTGAATTGGAAGAAATAGACAACGGCAACCAGGCCCGTTTCGCAACGGGCACTTATGTCGGCGAAGTGGCGCAGCAGCTTTATCCTGATGGCGTGTTGATCGATGGCGATGATCTTGGTCAAGCCATGATTGATACCAAGGAAATTCTGACCGGTGAAAAACGCCCGATTTTTGAAGCGACGTTTCAATCCGATGGGCTGCTGATTCGTGCCGATCTTTTGCTACCTGACCGCGATGGCTTTCGCATGGTGGAAGTCAAGTCATCCACCAGCGTTAAGGATTACCACCTGACCGATGCGGCTATTCAAAGCTGGGTTGCGGAGCAGGCCAAGCTACCGTTGACCAGCGTGGAAATTGCACATATCGACAATTCATTCGTCTA
Organism: Nitrosomonadaceae bacterium; assembly: GCA_919902515.1. GTDB lineage: Bacteria > Pseudomonadota > Gammaproteobacteria > Burkholderiales > Nitrosomonadaceae > VFJL01. Next base: position 54,933 of record CAKKRD010000017.1, read on the forward strand.
TCCCGGCGGCGGTGATTACCACGGGTTGTTCCACCACGCTGACATCAGCGAACAAATTTCAGGCATGAAAGCAGAGGTTCCTGATTGGATCAACGCCGCGCGCAAAACCTTATCCGGTGAGGAACCGTGCATTGCTCCTGGCGCTCAATGTGACACGCCGTTTGAGTGCCCCTTTTTTGGGTACTGCGCACCGACTGTTAAGACCGAAGATGAATATCCGCCTGAAGTCATGCCATATGGCCGTGCGTTGGCTGCCACTTTGCGCGATGAGGGATACACCGACTTGCGCGATGTGCCTGAAGAACGTCTGGACAACCCGAGACATCAGCGCGTCTGGCGTGTGTCAAAAAGCGGCCAGGCTGAACTGAACTCAGAGGCTGGAAAGATTATTGCCGCTCTTCCTTACCCGCGCTATTACATCGACTTTGAGACCATCAACCCTGCCGTGCCGGTTTGGGCAGGCACACGACCCTATATGCAAGTGCCATTCCAGTGGTCATGCCATACCGAAGCAGCCAAAGGAGTGATGACGCATTGTGCATTTTTAGCCGATGGGCAAAGTGATCCGCGCCGATCTTTTGCTGAAAGCCTGATTAACGTGGCTGGTACTGACGGCCCGATCTTTGTTTACTACGCTCCGTTTGAACGAAGCCGAATGCAGGAGCTTGCGGACTATTACCCTGATCTCGCACCCGCGTTACGAGCCGCGGTTGTTCGCATCGTTGATTTGTATCCAATTGCAAGGGATTACTACTACCACCCTGCAATGTGCGGCTCGTGGTCTCTCAAGGCTGTGTTGCCGACGATTGCGCCAGACTTGGCGTATGACAATTTGGAAGTGGCGAATGGCGGCATGGCGCAGGAAGCCTTTGCCGAAATCATGCAACCCGAAACCTTGCCAGAACGCCGCCAGCAATTACACAATGCTCTGCTGTTGTATTGCGAACGGGATACGGTCGCGATGGTGCGGATTGCACATTATTTTGAGGGTAGTGCTTGAATATAGCCTGAAAAATCCTCCTAATTAGCCCGCCATTCGTTCATTTGTCGTAAACGCTGCCTGAATATCGCGTGTTGTTGCGCCGCTTGCGATGAGCGCACGTACGATCAAATCTAGCGAAACGGAAGGATCGCCCGCTTCAATTTTAGCAATGCGCGATTGGCTCGATTTCATGCGTTGTGCGAGGTCAATTTGCGAGAGTTTGCGTTTGATACGTGATTCTTTTACCGCGCTAATCAGCGAGAGCTTGAGTGCGACGAGCTGCGCCTCTTCATCACTTAATTGCAGAAAATCCTCCGCGCTGCCGATTTTCCAGCCGACGGCCTGGAGGCGTTTTAATTTGTCAGTCTTCATGGCGTTTATCCTCATGCTAAATTGATTTGTAGCGTTTCAGTTCTGTTGCCGGTGCCTGTCGTGATCATCCGGCCGCATTGCTATTGTTCGCAACAGGGGCTTCCAGTGCCGGAAACTCAAGCCCTTCAATCTCCTGCAGCGATTTGCCCGCAATCCCCTGCAAGTCTCCATACATCCCCACCGTTGCACCCATCACGCGCTCAATCTGCTCTTCGCGCTTGGCCCATTGTTTCATGATTGCTCTTTTTTCCTTGTCGAGGTCTTCCTGCATGGTGGAGAAGGCTTCGACGATGGCTTCCACCCGCTGGCGGAAGCGCGGGCCGGTGAGGTACTGGTAGATCATTTCGGTCTTGGTTTGCTGGCCTTCGCTGGACTGCCGCGCAAGGGCAAGCTCCAGCAATGACTGGCGCAGGATCATGGCCACCGGCAACGCCGCGCGCGGGTGTGTGACCCAGACGCCTTCTACCATTTCGAAAGTTTCAACACCTTTGGGCAATATCTGGCTCACGATCACGGCGATTTCTGCTTTGGCAGTGCGCTGATCGTCGCGCAGTTTCACCAGCCAGGCGTCGCTCCAGTTCTTGGTGCGCTTGAACTCCCACAGAATGGTGCCGCCGGACTGGCCGCCTGCGCCGACCACCCGGTGCAATACATCTCCGCCAAACTCGCCCTTGGGTACCGGCTCGATCGCATCGAAAGGAAATTTAATGCGTAACAGATTCTCCAGTTCCAGTTCCTGCACCTCGCCCTGCAATTGCTGCGAGCCCTGTTCGGCCCGGCGCTTGAGGTCTTCGATTTGCTTCTGCATCGCGGCAATGGTTTGCTCTTTTTCCATCACCTTGAGCCTCTGTTCATCCTCGGCTTCTTTTCTGGCCTGTTGCCGGGTGACAGCCAAGCCTTCCTGCACCCTCTTTTCCACGGTGAGTTCCAGTTCGCGCCGGGCATCATCCAGTTCGCGCTGTTTTCTCATCAGTTCGGCCTGCGTCTTCTGTGCCTCGGCCAGCTTCACTTCCTGATTTTTCAGCACTTCCTGCAGGTCGGCCACTTCACGGGCTTTCTGTTCAAGGTCGGTTGCGGCAGCCTGTTTGGCTTTCCTGGCTTCCTCGGCCGCAATTCTGCTGCGATCCTTTTTCAGTTGTTCTTCAACTTGGCCGGCCACTTGCTCATCAAGCTTGTTTTTGGCATCAGTCAGTTGCTTCTCTTTTTCGCGGATGCCTTGCTCGCGTTTGGCGATTTCATCATCTTTCTGTGCAAGCTGCTGCTGGAATTGTTTGCGCGTGGATTCAATCAGCGGCGCAGCGAGCGATTCGGTGAGCCGGATTTCAGTTTTGCAGTTCGGGCAGGTGATGGTTGGTTCGGTCATGTCTTGTTCCTGAAGAATGCCAATGAAGCGCCCAATGGATCAGATTCATTCTTGGGTCAGCGCATACAGATTATAGGCCAAACGATACCTTGAATTACTCTGAATGCCTGTGCCAATTCATGGGGCGCAAAGAATTCATATATACTTGGGCGTGAGAAGCAAATCGGATTTTTAAGTCACCCTACAAGGAGTCGAAAAGATGAGTAATGCACATGTGTTGCCGCCGCTACCCTTTGCAGATAATGCGCTGAACCCCGTAATTTCGGCTAATACGCTGAGTTTCCACTACGGCAAGCATCACAAGGCTTATGTCGATAACCTGAACAAGCTGGTAGCCGGAACCGAATTCGCGGATCTGTCGCTGGAGCAAGTGATCACGGCGACAGCCGGCCGGGCTGACAAGGCCGGGATCTTCAACAATGCAGCGCAGATCTGGAACCATACTTTTTACTGGAACAGTCTGGCCCCGAAAGGCGGCGGCGAGCCTCCTGCCGCGCTGAAGCAAAAAATCGAAGCTTCTTTCGGTAGCCTGGATGCCTGCAAGCAGGAACTGGCGACTGCGGCTACCACTCAATTCGGCAGCGGTTGGGCGTGGCTGGCGCTGGATGGCGATAAGCTCAAAGTGGTCAAGACCGCCAACGCCAATGTGCCTTTGACCGAAGGAATGAAGCCACTGCTGGTCATCGACGTGTGGGAGCATGCTTACTACCTCGATTACCAGAACCGGCGCGCGGATTATGTCAATGCGGTGCTCGACAAGCTGGTCAACTGGGGTTTTGCGGAAAATAATCTTGGTTAGCCGCATTACCTTGGCAGCATTGTGAGCAGACAAGCCCTGGAACAACTGGAAGTCATCAAGCGCGGTTGCCACGAGCTCCTGGTAGAGGAAGAGCTCGGGCAGAAGTTGGCTGCAGGTCGTCCGCTGCGGATCAAGGCTGGATTCGACCCCACTGCGCCGGATTTGCATCTGGGTCATACCGTGCTGCTCAACAAGATGCGTCAACTGCAGGACCTGGGTCACCATGCCCTGTTCCTGATCGGTGACTTCACCGGCATGATAGGCGACCCCAGCGGCAAGAATGTCACCCGCCCGCCGCTTACCCGCGAGCAAGTGGCGGAGAATGCCAAGTCTTACACCGATCAGGTATTCAAAATACTCCGACCCGATCAGACCGAGGTGGTGTTCAATTCCACCTGGATGGATAAGCTGGATGCCGCCGGCCTGATCAAACTGGCGGCCACCCATACGGTTGCGCGCATGCTGGAGCGGGATGATTTCGGCAAGCGCTATCAGGGTAATCAGCCCATCGCAATCCACGAATTCCTGTATCCGCTGATCCAGGGTTACGACTCGGTTGCGCTCAAGGCGGATATCGAACTGGGAGGCACCGATCAGAAATTCAATTTGTTGATGGGACGGGAACTGCAAAGGCATTTTGGCCAGTCACCGCAGTGCGTTCTCACCATGCCGCTGCTGGAAGGGCTGGATGGGGTCAATAAAATGTCTAAGTCCTCGGGCAACTACATTGGCATAGTCGAGAGTCCAGGTGAGATATTCGGCAAGCTGATGTCTGTTTCCGATGAACTGATGTGGCGGTATATCGAATTGCTGTCGCTCGAATCACTGGATACCATCCGGCAGTGGAAGCGGGAAGTGGAACAAGGGCGCAATCCGCGCGACATCAAAGTGATGTTCGCTCAGGAAATCGTCAGCCGCTTTCATAGTAAACAGGATGCGGAAGCGGCGCTGGCCGATTTCGAGGCACGCTTCAGGCGCGGCGCGTTACCGGATGACATTCCGGAGAAAATTCTGTATGCTGAAGCTGACGGATTGCCGATAGCGCAAGTACTCAAACAAGCCGGACTTACTGCCAGCACGACAGAAGCACTGCGCATGATTGAGCAAGGTGGTGTAAAATTGAATGGCGAGAAAGTCAGCGACAAAGGTATCAAGATAGCTCGCGGCGAGACCGCAGTGGTGCAGGTAGGTAAGCGTAAATTTGTCAGGATAAGCGTTTCCGGACAGGCGGAATAACTAAGTAAATTTCAGAAATACCAGAAATCGCTTGACCCTCTGTTCGTTAACTGTATAATCCCGCCTTTCGCTGTCCGGCCATGAAGTTCATGGGCGGCATTGCTCTTTAAAAATTTACAGCCGATAGGTGTGGGCGCTTGACCGGGGCGTTCGGTATTTTGTCTTTCGAGGCAGGGTATACGAACGGCTTAAGAGTTGAAGTGCTCGCACGATGTAATAAGTAAGGTTTCGGTTTTCTACCTTGAGAAATTGAGGTGGGAGTTGGAATCGTAACAAAACGTCAAGCGAGAGTTTTACCAGTATTGAACTGAAGAGTTTGATCCTGGCTCAGATTGAACGCTGGCGGCATGCTTTACACAT
>CAKKRD010000018.1:0-64071 GCA_919902515.1 Nitrosomonadaceae bacterium
GGTTACCCTCTTAAACTCGATGCATTATTGTCTTGACGGAGGGGTCCACTGTAGCCAATGCTTCTAGGTCCGTCGCCACACGCGATAACGAAAGGGCCTTCACATAATGCTCTTGCCCTACAACACTGGGAATTGTCGAGTCGAATGTCGGCGTGAAAAAGGCAGTTGCCGCATTGATGAGAAAAATCAGGACGTATATTTGCCACGCATACTGGATAAAGGGAAACATGGCCACCAGGACGAACCGCACAAGATCGGCTGCAATCAGTATGTGCTTGCGATTCAGTCGATCCGCAAGAATACCGGCCGGCTGGGAAAATAGCAGGAAGGCGAGAATCCGCAACATCAACGCATTGCCAATCACGATGGCGGCGGAATCCCCGCCAACCAGTTGATACGCAAATAGCGCCAGCCCCACAGTGGTCACCCCGCTGCCGGTGAGCGAGATAACCTGTGCCGAAAACAACAGCCTGAAATTCCGGTTACTGGCCAGTGGATTTGTGTAAAAAGGCATTAGCCCCGCCCTTTATCAGGGGCAGATTCATTATCTTCGGGCAAGTTGCTTAGGTTTGAAACGTTAGAAGCATCCCGTCGATGCACTAGCTGATACAGTACTGGCAATACCAGCAGCGACAGCAGCGATTGGGAAAGGGTGCCACCGATCATCACTGTTGCCAGCGTGCGCTGCACCTCGGCACCGGTAGTGGTGGCCAGCGCCATGGGCAGGAAACCGAGGGCTTCCACCCACGTGGTTATCAGAACCGGACGCAGCCTGAGGAGAGATCCAGTTTCAATGGCCTTGTCCAAAGTCAGACCCTCTTCGCGCAGGTTGCGGATAAACGACACCAGCACCAGACCGTCCAATACGGCCACCCCGGACATGGCGATGAATCCCACCCCGGCAGAAACGGACAAGGGGATATCGCGTAGCCACAGCGCCAGGATGCCACCGGTGATGGCCAATGGAACCGCGCTAAATATCAGCAAGCAGTCGCGAAAATTTCCGAGCATGGTATACAGCAGAAGAAAGACCAGTGCCAGAGCAAGTGGAACCACAATCTGCAGGCGCTGGGCCGCGTGAAACATTTGCTCGAATTGTCCGCCCCACGTCGTCCAGTATCCTGACGGAATCGGTACCTGCTTGGCGATGAGCGCTTCCGCTTCGTTGACAAAAGAACCGATATCGCGGCCGCGCACGTTGGCGGTGACCACCACCCGGCGCTTGCCGTTTTCGCGGCTTACCTGATTGGGGCCCTGGATGATTTCGAGGTTGGCCACCTCACCCAAGGCAACATAAGCGGGTAAACCAGCCAACGGTACATTGATGCCACCAGCCACGCTCAAAGCAGGCAGCCTGATCGGCAAGCGCTTGAGCGTCTCGATATCGCCGCGTTGCTGCTCTGGCAGCCGCACCTGCAGCTCGAAGCGGCGGTCGCCCTCAAAAATTATGCCGGCGCTTCTGCCACCGACTGCAATGACGATGGCATCCTGCACATCGGCCCCGTTCAGGCCATAGCGTGCCATTTTTGCACGATCCATCTGGATCGTAAGCACCGGCAACCCGATGACCTGCTCAGTTCTTACATCCGCCGCGCCGGGGACGGTTCTGAGTATCGTCTCAATCTGCTTGCCTATAGCGAGCAGGGTATTCAGGTCATCGCCAAATACTTTTACCGCGACATCCGCTCGCACCCCCGACAGCAGTTCGTTGAAACGCATCTGTATCGGTTGATTGAATTCAAAGTTGTTACCTGGTACTTTACGCGCTGCCGGTTCCATTGCGGTTATCAATTCCGCCTTGGTGCGGTGCGGCCCCGGCCATTCCGATTTGGGTTTGAGAATGATGTAGACATCGGCAATACTCGGTGGCTGCTGGTCGACCGCAATCTCGGCGATTCCGATCCTGGCAAAGACTTTGTCTACTTCAGGAAAGGTCTTGATGGTTTTCTCCAGCTCGTTTTGCATCTCGATGGCGGTGGTCAGGCTGGTACCGGGAATGCGGATTGCGTGCAGTGCAATATCCCCCTCGTCGAGGCTGGTCACAAATTCGCTGCCCATGCGCGTCGTCAGTAGACCGGACAGCACCACAATGACCACGGCGAGCGTGACAGTCAGTCCCTTATTGCGCATGGCAGCAGTCAACGCAGGCAAATAGAGTTTCTTTGCCCATGCCACTGCGGAACTCTCTTTTTCTGTCACCTTGCCGGAGAGAAACAGGGCGACCGCCGCCGGCACGAACGTCACCGAGAGAATGACTGCCCCCAGCAACGCGAGCAAGACCGTGAAAGCCATCGGATGGAACATCTTTCCTTCCACCCCGGACAGCGCGAACACGGGCAGATAGACCACCATGATGATAAGCTGCCCGAACAGCAGCGCCCGCCGCACTTCCCTGGATGCGTCGAACACGACTGCAAAGCGCTCGGTTGGGGTTAATTCCCGGCCCAACCGCGCCTGCTCATGGGCCAGACGCCGGATACAATTTTCGACGATGATGACGGCGCCGTCGACGATGATACCGAAATCAAGTGCGCCCAGGCTCAGCAGGTTGGCACTGACCTGGTTGGCCACCATGCCGCTGAGCGTGAACAACATCGACAGCGGAATGATGAGCGCGGTGATCAGCGCCGCGCGCAGGTTGCCGAGAGACACGAACAGCACCGCGATTACCAGCGCAGCGCCTTCCAGCAAGTTATTCGCGACGGTCTGGATGGTTTTGTTCACCAGGGTGGTGCGGTTATAGACAGGGGTCGCAACCACGCCTGCAGGCAGGCTGCGATTAATCTCTGCCAGTTTCTCAGCGGCCGCCAGCGCGACGGTGCGACTGTTTTCCCCGATCAGCATATGCGCGGTGCCCAGCACCACTTCCTCGCCGTTTTGCGTGGCGGCGCCGTTGCGCAGCTCCTTGCCAATCAGGACGTCGGCGACATTCTTGATACGTATCGGCACGCCTTGACGGCTGCCTAGGATAATCTCACCGATTTCATCCAGCTTCACCACCTGTCCCGGCACCCGAACCAGATTCTGTTCGCCGCTTTTCTCGATATAGCCTGCACCCACGTTGAGATTGTTGCGCTCCAGCGCAGCGATCACGTCTTGCAGCGTCAGCCCGAAAGAGATCAGTTTTTCGGGATAGGGCGTCACATGAAACTGTTTGACGAAACCGCCGACCGAATTGACCTCCGTCACGCCTTTGACCATGCGCATCCGCGGCTTGATGACCCAGTCCTCGATCTCGCGCAAATCGATCAGGTTATACGCCGTGCCATCCGGTTTGCGTGCGCCTTTTTCGGCATTAACGGACCACATGAGGATCTCGCCGAGGCCCGTGGAGATGGGTCCCATCGTCGGCACGATGCCGGCAGGCAGCCTGCTTTTCACTTCCTGGATCCGCTGATTTACCAATTGCCGGGCGAAGTAGATGTCAGTACCGTCCTTGAAGATCACCGTAACTTGCGACATACCGTAACGCGAGACGGAGCGGGTGTATTCGAGCTTGGGCAGGCCAGCCATAACCAACTCGATCGGGAAGGTTACACGCTGCTCGCTTTCCACCGGCGAAAAACCAATCGCCATCGTATTGATTTGCACCTGTATGTTGGTGATGTCCGGCACTGCGTCTATGGGTAATTTCTGATAGCTGTAGACTCCAAGTGCAGCCATCGCCAGCACTGCCACCAGGACGAGCTTGCGCTGCTGTATCGATATTTGCAAAATGTGTTCAAGCATGTTTTTTTGCCTCGATTGGTTTCTTCGGCTGGCTGCCTGGCTTAATGGACGTGGGTTGCGCCGGCCTTGCCCAGATCGGCTTTGATGGCAAAGCTGTTGCCCGCCGCATACTGCTCTCCGGCGGTAAATCCCTTGAGCACCTCTACCATCCTGCCGTCGCTGCGGCCCAGTTCCAGCGGACGCGCTTCGAAATATTTACCATAGCGGCCGAACACCACTGACCAGTCATGTAGTTTCTGGATGGCATCTACTGAGACGGCGACCGGTACCTCAATTTCTTCAGCCACCAGCTCTATGTTGAGAAACATACCTGGAAGCCACCGGCCTTCCTTGTTATCCACTATCACCCGCGCTTTGGCGGTGCGGGTTTGCGTGCCGACAAGTGCGCCGATGTAGGAAACCACACCCTCGCTCTCGACATCAAGCGCCGTCGCCCTGACAGTCGCTTTTTGCCCGAGCCTGATCACACCCAGATCTTTCGGATAAACCGTAATCTCCGCCCACACTGTCGACATGTCGGCCACAGTAAAAATAGTCACATCATCTTTAAGTGCCGTACCCAGGGCTACAGCTCTGGCGACGATGAGTCCGGAAATAGGGGCGCGGATCTCGTAGCGGGTCAAATTTTTTGCTTGCAGCTCTGGCTCGGGTCGCACGCCGAGTGCGTGCAGCTTTTCCGAAGCGAGATCCAATGCGATCTCGGCTTCGTTCAATGCCAACTGGGCGGCGAGATAATCCTGTTTGGCGGAGATCTTCTCTTCCCACAACTGCTTCTCCCGTTCGTAGGTGATCCGCGCCAGCACCAGCCGCCTCTGCGCAGCGCGTAACTGGCTACGCAGGTCGGCCAGCACCTGGCTTTCGATGACCGCCAGCACGTCGCCTTTCCGCACATGCTGACCGGGTTCGTAATTTACTGCGACTACCAGACCCGGCGCTCGTGGCACCACTTGCACTATGCTATTTGGGTTAAACACGATCTCGCCCGGCAGCTTGAGCGTGGGTTTGATTGTCGCCGGCCCGGCGATGTGTATCTCGATGCCGAGACTTTCCAGCATTTCATCCGGCATTTCCAGCCGCGCTTCGACCTGGCTGTAATTCCAGCGAACTGTTTTGCCGTTATGTTCAGCGGCAATCGCCACCTCGAACGAATGGGGTTCCTCTACCGCCTGATCGCTCAGCAAATAATCGGCTTCAGGCGTGAACTTGAACAGTTGCACCGGCGCACCGAGCCGGGACAACGTGATGGCGACGGTGGCGGCAGCCGGAGGCAGCGGCTTGCCGTTCTCATAGAGGTAGAGCCGGAACTGCGGCGGCACCTCTTTGTCAAAAATGGTGACCTCTACGCTGAAACCATCCGTAGTAAACAGCTTACCGCCTTTGGGTCCGGTGCCGGGTTCAGGCTGCGTGTTGCCCTGCTTCGCTCCCATTTTGTCCTTGGTTTCAGGAGTTTCGTGTGTGGTGCCGGGCGAAGTGGGCGAGGCCGTCTTGTCCCAGGTAAGAATCAAGCCGCCCAGCACAACTCCGATTGCGATCACGCTAATTATTTTAGTAAGCTGAGGTTTGTCCACAATTCACTCCTTGAATCCTTCGGTTGTGCTGTCGCCATGATCGAGCGGACGATTCGCTGCGCCAGCCGACGTGCCATCAATCGGTCCTGCAATCAGACGTTCCAGTTCATTGACCAGACGCTGGTAGTTCGCGAGCGCACGTACATACAACACCTGGTTCTGGAATAAGGTGCGCTGGGTATCAAGTACTTCGAGATAACCGAACTTGCCCAATTCGTAGCCTCTGTTGGTGACTTCGAAGGCGCTCCTGGCTGCGGGCAATATCTCGCTACGCAATACTCTGGTTTCATTCTGCGCGGCCGACAAAGCTTCATAGGCCTGCGTGAGTTCGGCTTTCAGCCGTAAGTGGGTGGCTGCCTGTTCATCAACCGCTTTATCCACGCGATGATGGGCTTCCCGCAGATTGCCCTGATTGCGGTCGAATAACGGCAGCGGCATTATCAAGCCAGCGACAATGGTCGTGCCGCCGAGCTGTGCGTGATGAAGGGCACCGGCTCCCAGGGTGAGATTCGGGATGCGCCGTGTCTGCTCCACCACCAGCATTGCTTTACGCTGCTCCAGGTTCTTCATGCTGCGCTGAGCCATCGGGCTGGCGAGCACGCGCTCCGCAAGCGCCTCAAAACTTGGCAGGGTGACCAAAGACCCAAGATCTCCCAGCGCCTTGCTGAATTGCGGGGAGGAGTTGCCCCATAGCAGGGTCAGCCGTTTGCGCGCCGCCGCCAGATCCCGCTGCGCCTGCACCAGCTCAATCCGCGTGGTGGAAAACGCCACTCCGGCCCTGGTCTTCTCGATCGGAGGCACCTTGCCGGCCTGAACGCGCCGCGCCACTGTATCCACCACTTTCTGCGCCAGTTGCGAAGTTTCCTCGGCAAGCCGTAGCCGCTCTTGCCCCGCAAGCACCTCGATGAATACATTCGCCACGCGGGCGATGAGTTCCACGCGCCTGAATTCGTAGTCTTTACTCGCCACTTCCTGACCAAGCGATGCCGCAGCAACCCGGGCGGGGCGTTTTCCGCCGAGCTCGATCAACTGGTTGAGCCGTATCGTGGAGAGCTGCTGCACCACTTCTTTTGAGATTGCGTCAGGGGAGTTGAGATGGCCTTGAAGCTTCTGCACATTGCCGACATTCTCGATATTCACGACCAAATCGGGGTTACGCAGCAGCCCGGCTTGCAGCGTCACCCCTTCCAGGGCGCGCATTTCCTTGGCAAAAGCCGCCAGTTCGGGATTGTGTTGCAACGCAAGACGCACAGCGTCGCGCAAAGTGAGATCACTGTTTTCTTCCGCCAGCGCCGAAGCAGAGTAACCCGGCTCCCTGTCAGGAAATGCACTGGCGGTAGTCTCGGCTATTACTGTAAACGGGCAACTCAGTGCCAGGCTCAGTATCACAATCGGTAGCCCGGCCGGTATCCGCTGTCGCGGCACTGTGAGCAGAACACTAGAGTTCATGAAAATTCTCCGCAAACGTTGTGTGTCAATAATCAGCCACATGATGACGGGCGGGCTGGGCAAGGCACACGGATGGAACTAACTGCTACAAGTCAGCGTAGTGGATAATGTCCAATGCTGCTTCAGGCGATGACGCGCTGCCCAAGCGGCGAGAAGCTACATCCGGCGCGACTTGCAGGTTTAGCTTGCGAGAATGCTGCGAGGGGGGCGCAGGGGCGAGTCTGGAATGGACTCGGGAATGGTGACAGAAACAAATACGGCCAGAATTTCCATACCGGCAGCGGCAGGTACCAGCAGGGGAGCAGTGAAGAAGAACGGCTGGAATTGCCCGGCTGCATGCAGACACAAATGAGTGGCTGCGTCCAAATGATCTTCCTCGTTGAGGATCGCGCTGTGGTGAGCTTCGAGATGCGCCGTTGGATCGAGAGAAAGCACATGATGCTCGTGATCAAGCTCATGGGCAAATACCTCGCCGTTAAATGCCCAGCCGAATGCATTCGTCAGCATGCTGACGTACAGCACAAATATGGCAGAATGGATAAGGCGCTTGCTCATGGTTTCCAGATTGTATACCCGGCAAACAGTTCTGCCAATATTTCCGCACGTCCATTCCATCCAGGGTGGGCCGCATGGATCAATGTTCAACTACCCCGCCAAATGCGACCGTAATTGGATGGGACGGTCAGCCAGCGTTCCTGCCCCTCATCCGTGACAAAGTTATCCTGGCCGTGCAGTTGCTCGCGGTAGTTGCCGGCGCGCGTGAACACGAACGGCACGCTCTGCTCAACATCGGTGAAATTCACCGCAACCAGACTCAATGCAGCGGCGGTCTCGCGCTGGAACAGCAGCAGGCCGCACGATAGATAACGCGCGTAATCGTTATGAAAATAATGGTTGCCGTAGCGCAATTCGGCACAATCTTTACGCAGGTTCACCAGCTTGCGCGTCAGGGCGACCAGGCTTTTGCCGGCTGTGTCATAGAAATAATCCCAGCGCAGTGGCCGCAATAGCAACACCCGGCCGAAGCCATCCTCGGGCAGAAAGTAGTTTTCGCCAAACTCCTGGCCCTGCCACAGCATCGGGATGCCTTTCGCGGCAAGCAATGCGATCAGATAGGGTTGCAACCGATACCAATGCGCACGGTCGCCCTCTGCAAACAGCGGATTCCGGTCGCGCTGACGCAACCCGAATTCGCACAGAAAACGGCTGTGGTCATGGTTCTCGATATATTGCAGCGGGGCCTTGAGCAAGGTTTCACCGTTCTGGGTGGCCTGCTCAATATAGCCGAGCGCGCCGAGCCGCTGGCCAAGATTCTCAATCGCCCCCGCCGCGCCGTGAGCGCAGGCCCCTGCTGCCCCGAAGCTGGCATTCTGCCAGGTAGCGTTGCTGTAACTCTGCTCAAGGATCTGTTCGGGGGCCTCGAGTTGTTCGGCGATCTGGATCAGCCGCGAGCCTTCCGGCGCGTCGAAGCGGGTCAGGCTGGTGATCGCGTTCTTGACGTACTGGTAGGTATGGAAAGCTAGATTGGCGTAGCCCACGCCTACTGGGCCATCCCAGTAATTCGGTACACAATCGTAGCGGAAGCCGTCGATGTGATAAGTCTCCAGCCAGTGCAGGTTGACACTGTAGAAGAAATCGCGCGTCAGGGTGCGGTTGAAGTCGGTGCTGACGCCGAAATAGTCTTTAGCGAACGGCCCCATGAACGGGTTTTCGCGGTACTGCAGCCGCCGGTAGAGATCGGCGTACGGAAAATCTTCCCCGGTATGACCATAAACCGCATCAACGATCACTGCCAGCCCGCGCTGGTGCGCCGCGTCAACGCAGCGCTGGAAATCGTCACGCCGCCCGAAACGTTCATCTACCCCAAAATAACCCAGCGGCAGGTAGCCCCAGTCGACCTCCAGCGAGACATTGCTGACCGGCATTACCGACAGTGCGTTCACCCCCAGATCGGCGAGGTAATCGAGGCGGTCGATCGCGCCTTGCAGGCTGCCGCCGAATTCGGCAAGGTTCAATTCGTACACGATCAGATCGCGCAGCGCCGGCGTTTTCCAGTTCACCTCAGCGGGGCTCCAGACGTAAGGGGTGTAGCCTAGGGTGAAGGCGGAGAGCTTGCCCGTGGCGTATTCACGCGCAAAAGGATCGATGATCCAGTCCAGTACCCCGGCATTCGGGTTGTGCAACTCGAAGCGGTAGACATGCCGGCCGGGTGAACCGAAACGCGAACCTGGCTGTGGGTCATGAGCGGCATTGAAATCCACTGTTGCCGACCAAAAATCACCGTAATCGGCATTAACGCCGTGCTGCAACTCGAAGGCCAGCGGCTGAACTGCCTGAATGAACTGATCGCAAACGTGAATGATTTTCACATATAGCCGGTTGCCATCGGTGGCAGAGACCCACGGCAACAGCACGCCGAAATTGACCACACCGGGCGCGGATTCGCGGGGGCCGAGCTGAGCCAGCGGAAGTTTCTTCATGATTCAGGAACCTCTGAATAAGTCCTCCGTCGCGCCCATGCGGGGGGTTCAGAGGTTCCTTAACTATAGTTGATCAGGGGCGATATTTTTGGCTGCCTGATCCATCAGGGGCGCTCGCCGCCCTTTGGCCCCCAGAATACGGCCCATGTTCCAAAATCGCTGGAGAAATTCTCGAAGCAGTGTTCAACACCTGCTGCCACAAAAAGGCAATCACCTGCCTTGAACGAATGACGCTCGCCATTGATGACCAACTCGCCGGTTCCGCGATGAATGAAATAGACTTCATCCTGCTCGTGCGGGGTTGGCGGGTCGTGGCTGACCGGGGCGTAATACTCAACTGACATTGTGCCGTGAGCGAGCGCAACGGCGAAAGGTTCACCCATGGGCCATTCGTCGGTGACGGGACCGGGGATGCGGGATAAAACTTCTTCATAAGTGACTTTGGTTTTCAAAGTAAGCTCCTGCGATAAAGAATGGGACTGTATTGCCAGTGGCCTGGGATGGATTTCCAGCGATAAAGTCAGTCTTTCGATACGTCTCTGGAGTCCGCATCCGTGGTGGGCTCGGTCGCAATTTGCGCATCGCGGTCAGCGGTATCATCCGATATGTCCTGGAATCTACCGGAAACAGCCGCAAGAGACTGGCTGCGGCTGATCAGAAATTTATACAGGGGAAATCCCAGAATGCCAATAAGCGCTCCAAATAAAAGGCCGGCAAACGGTGCCAGAAAAAGGACAAGAAATCCTGTAGCGATGTCGTCACTCTGAAAATAGAGCAGTGCGTTGAACGGAGAGAGCAGCGTATTGGCGCAACAAAATGCGACAGAATTGAATTTGACGAAGGAAACAAAGTTGAGTTGTACGAGGTATCTGCTCATCTGATTTCCCATCATTAATTGAACGCCACCCTGTTGGGCGCGCAGTCGCGACCTGGCCGATTGTATGAGGTCTGAGCGGGGCGCGCAAATCTCCGGGTTTCGCTCTCCAAGCTGTGCAGGCCTCGCCAGATTGCGCTCAAGGTGCCGGATGGTCATCGCTCGAGTTGACGTTCAACCGGTCAATGCTAGACTGAAACGGAAGCACCTTGAAATTCCTGTCTTTCAACGCAACTTTGTAAATTGCCGGTGCCGCAACCGCGCACTGCATAGCTGATCGAAGAACCGCTTCTTATCGAGAGAGTTGCCATGGAACAGTCTGATGTAACCAGGTCCGAATTGCCCGACGGGGTGATCGCATTAGTGCCAATGCGCAACGTCGTGTTGTTTCCGCATGTGTTGATGCCCATCACTGTCGGTCGCGTCAAGTCGATCGCCGCAGTAGAGCATGCGCTGCAATCCACTGCGCCGGTAGGCATTGTGCTGCAGAAGGATGCCAGCGTCGATGATCCAGGGCTGGATGCGCTGTGCCACGTTGGTACCGTGGCCAACATCGTGCGCCACCTCAGCTCAGCCGACGGACTGCGCCATGCCGTGTGTCAGGGTGTGGAGCGCTTTCGCATCGAGGAACTGGTCGAGGGCTATCCGTTCCTGGCCGCCCGGGTGAAGCGCATCGATGAGCCGGAACAAGTGTCAACCCAGGCCGAGGCGCTTGCCCTGCAATTGCGTGAACGTGCGGTCGAGATCCTGTCGCTGTTGCCGGGCGTGCCGGCAGAGCTGGCGCACGCGCTGCAGGCCACGCGTGCGCCGTCGCATCTGGCCGACATCACTGCCAGCTTGCTCGACACCGAAGTGAACGAAAAGCAGATGCTGCTCGAAACCGTGAGCACCGAGGAGCGGCTGCAGAAAGTGCTACAGATCCTGTCACGCCGCATCGAAGTGCTCAGGCTGTCGCAGGAGATCGGCGAACGCACGAAAGGAAAACTGGAGGATCGCGAACGTAAATTCCTGCTGCGCGAGCAGCTGAAGACGATCCAGAAGGAACTCGGCGAGAACGGCGGCAACGACCAGGAGATTGCGCAGTTGAGTGAGGCGATCGCCAACGCCGGTATGCCAAGTGAAATCGAAGCGCAGGCGCGCAAGGAATTGCAGCGGCTGCAACGCATGCCCGCAGCGTCGAGCGAGTACTCGATGCTCCACACCTACCTGGAGTGGATGACCGAGCTGCCTTGGCGGTTACCGGCCGACACGCCGATCGACCTGAACGCCGCGCGTCAGATTCTCGAAGCTGACCACTACGGGCTTGAGCGCGTCAAGCAGCGCATAGTCGAGTTCCTCGCGGTGCAAAAACTGAAACCGCAGGGGCGCGCTCCGATCCTGTGTTTCGTCGGGCCGCCGGGGGTGGGTAAGACCTCACTTGGCCAGAGCATCGCGCGCGCGTTGCAGCGGCCGTTCGTGCGAGTGTCGCTGGGCGGCGTGCATGATGAAGCCGAAATGCGCGGCCACCGCCGTACCTACATTGGCGCGATGCCAGGCAACATTGTGCAGAGCCTGCGCAAGGCGCAAGCACGCAATTGCGTGATGATGCTGGACGAAGTCGACAAGATGTCGGCCAGCCTGCACGGCGACCCGTCGGCCGCGCTGCTCGAAGTGCTGGATCCGGAGCAGAACTCGACCTTTCGCGACAACTATCTGGGCGTGCCGTTCGACCTGAGCCGTGTGATCTTCATTGCTACCGCAAACGTGATCGATAACGTGCCGCCACCGGTGCGCGACCGCATGGAAATCATCGACCTGCCGGGTTACACACAGGAGGAAAAGCTGCAGATCGCGTTACGCTACTTGGTGCAGCGCCAGCGTGAAGCCAACGGTTTGCGCGAGGAGCAGTGCGAACTGACGCCCGCGGCCCTGCGCAGCATCATTGCGGATTACACCCGCGAGGCCGGGGTACGCCAATTCGAGCGCGAGATCGGGCGCGTAATGCGCCATGCAGCCATGCGCGTTGCCGAAGACGCGCAGCTACAAGTACAAGTGCGTATCGACGCGGCGGACCTGGATGTCATTCTCGGCCCCGCAAAATTCGAGCACGAGATTGCCTTGCGCACCA
Organism: Nitrosomonadaceae bacterium; assembly: GCA_919902515.1. Taxonomy (GTDB): domain Bacteria; phylum Pseudomonadota; class Gammaproteobacteria; order Burkholderiales; family Nitrosomonadaceae; genus VFJL01. The sequence goes on from CAKKRD010000018.1 coordinate 12,208, forward strand.
GTCTGTCAGGTGTGGCCACGGGCTTGGCGTGGACGCCGGTGGGCGGCGACATCCTGTTTATTGAAGCCACCCGGGTAAGCGGCAGCGGGCGGCTGATTCTGACCGGGCAGCTTGGCGACGTGATGAAGGAGAGCGCCCAGGCGGCACTCACGCTGGTAAAGGCGCGCGCCAGCGATCTCAATATCCCGGCAGCCATGTTCGACGACATCGACGTACATCTGCACGTGCCGGCGGGTGCAATCCCCAAAGACGGTCCAAGCGCCGGGGTGGCCATGTTCATTGCGCTCGCCTCGCTGTTCACCGACCGGCCGGTGCACCATGACGTCGCGATGACCGGTGAAATCAGCCTGCGCGGACTGGTGTTGCCAGTGGGCGGCATCAAGGAGAAAGTGCTCGCCGCACAGCGTGCCGGGTTGTGCACAGTGCTGCTGCCGCTACGTAACCAGAAGGATTTGCGCGAAGTGCCCGAAGCGGCACGGGCTGCATTGCAGTTCGTCTTGCTGGAGACAGCGGACGATGCGATCCAGGCGGCGTTGGGTCGGGCGGGCACGCGCCGCCCGGTTCCCGAGTTCAAGCTCGTCTGAGTCCGGCCGGTGTCGCCATGCCCTGGACGGCCGAACATTACCCGCTGGCCATGCGGAATTTGCCGCCGCTGGTGCGGCTGAAAGCAATCGCCATTGCCAATGCCTTGCTGGCCGAGGGCATGGAGGAAGGCCGGGCGATCCGTATCGCGATCGCCCGCGCCAAGCAATGGGCAGTTCACGTTGGTGGGAGTAGTACGGTTTAGACGGAGCTGACTATCTTGGGGGCATCATGCCGTGCTGCTTGCCCGATATTCGGTCCGCATATTGTATTACACTGGGTGTGTGTTTTCTCTCAACAATAATTCAGGCCCGCTTTCCTTGAGCCCACAGGGCTGCCTTTATTTGAAAACCATACTGTCTTTTAACCGTTTCAATGTTTCCTGTAGCGCCTCAAGCTGCTTGGCGGTCAGGGTAGATGGATCCACCCGGCCGAAAACAGAACTCATTTCGTTCTCGACCATGTAGATGAATTCATTCCGGTCGAAAATGAGCAGTCCCTTCATGGCGTCGAATCGCTGGTTCTTTTTGGAGTCAACCAACGCGGATCCTTCGGGAAGATCGATCAGTGCAAAATAGACCTTGTTCTTGCCGTCATCCAGCAATTCCTCCCGCACCGTATGCATGCCTTTGGCTGCCCGACTGGAGAACGTCGGCACGGCGACGTTATTGAAGTAATCGCGGTAAGCCGCATAGCGTTTCTCATTGTCCTTGAACATTGTGGTGGCATCAGCAGGCAAGCGTAAATACGTTATTGCCGAGAGATTGCCGAGATCGTCATGAAACGAGACGCTGCCGCTGTTGTCGTCGTTCTGGTCGCGTATTTGCAGGTTGGTCCAGTTGGGCAAAGCCACTGTGAAATTGTTGAGGGGAGACTGGTACTTGCCGCCTGAAATCGATCCTTTTGTCGTGGCGCATCCGGCAACGACCAGCGACAGCAGTATCAGCATGCATAAGCGGTAACTCTGTTTCACTTCACGTCTCCTTACGATGATGGCTGGCCGGCCTTGCTCAGCAGGTTGTCTTTGACCGCTGGCCACTCATGCCGCAGTATTGAATAGACCACGGTATCGCGGATCGAACCGTCAGGCATTATCTGGTGGCTGCGCAAAATTCCGTCCTGTTTCGCACCCAGTCTTTCAATTGAAGTTCTGGAGGTTTGATTGAAAAAATGTGTCCTGAATTCTACTGCAATGGCTTCTTTCTGCTCAAAGATATGCTGCAGCAGCAATAGTTTGGTTTCGCTGTTGACCCCTGTTCTGCACACCGATTTTGCATACCATGTGTAACCAAGCATCGGCCTTCTGTTCAATTCATCGACGTTGTAAAAACGCGTGGTACCGACAATTTTGTGCGTTTCCTTGAGCCTGACGGCAAATGCGATATTTCCTTTTTTCGCCTCGGCAATGGCAGCGGTCACGTAGCCCGCCATCTGCTCCGGTGAGGGTACGCGCGCAAACCAGAGTTTCCAGAACTCTCCATCCCTTACCGCAGCCTGCAATGGCTCGACATGACTCATGTCGAGCGGCTCGAGCGTTATCAGCGCCCCGCTCAGTTCGATATTTTCCAGCCAGCTCATTATCTGATACCTGTCCCTTATATTTGCTCAGCTAACGGTATCATAAAATTCTCCCGCATCTTGCCATAGGCGGGTGCAGGCTTCAATGTGAAGCCGTGCTACGCGACCAGAAAATAGCAGACCAGGGTAATGACCGTAGCACCGATGAAATTGAGCGCCAGTCCTTCCCGCGCCATGCTGGCAATGGGCACCTTGCCGGTGCTGAAGATGATGGCATTGGGTGCAGTCGCGACCGGCAGCATGAACGCGAAGCTGGCACTCATGGCTGCCGGCACCATCAGCAGGCTGGGGTCTACACCCGCTGCAACGCCTGCCGCCGCAAGTATCGGCATCAACAACACGGTGGTTGCCGTATTGCTGGTGGTCTCGGTAAGAAAGGTTACCGCCAGCGCGATGACTGCGATGATAAGCAGCGGGTGCAGGCTGGCAAGAGCAGTCAATTGACCGCCGATAAAGCCGGAGATGCCAGACTCAACGAATGCATGTGCGATGGCGATGCCCGCCGCAAACAGGATGAGTATGCCCCACGGTATTTTCTCGGCGGTCTCCCAGTCCAGCAACCTGCCGCCGCGGCCGTTGGGCACCAGGAACATCACGACTACCGCGATCAACGCTACCGCGGCGTCATTGGCGCTCTTGAGATCGAACCAGGTGCTCCAGCCGCCGAAGGGTTCAATGCGTGTCACCCACGCCAGAATGGTGAGGCCGAAGACGATCAGCACCCGCCGCTCCTCCGGGCGCCAGGCGCCGGGTGGGGGAATCACCAGTTCGCCATGGTAGTTCAGGTTGCGCGTCAGCCACAAACCTGCGAGCGGCAGCATCAGTAGAACGGTGGGCAATCCCCAGCTCATCCACTGCGTGAAGCTGATCGAGTTGCCGGTGAATATTTGGTACTGCTGCATGAATACCAGATTCGGTGGCGTGCCGATGGGTGTGCCCAGACCGCCGATGCTGCAGCCGTAGGCAATCGCCAACAACAGCGGCATTGCCAGTTTTTTGTCCTGGCTGCGCTCGATCACCGCGAGCGCAATCGGCAGCATCATCAATGCCGTTGCCGTATTCGATATCCACATGCTCAGTGCTGCACTTGCGCACATGAAACCCAGCACGATGCGCCGGCTGCTGTGCCCGCCCACCAGGCTGACCATGCCCAGGGCGATGCGCCGGTGTGCGCCGGAGCGCTCCATGGCGGTAGAGATGATGAATCCGCCGAGCAGCAACAGGATCAGATCGCTGCCGTAGGCGCTGGCTATCTTCTCCTGCGGCAGGACCCCGGCGAGCGGAAAGACTGCCAGCGGAATGATGGAAGTGGCGGGAATGGGAATGGGTTCGAAGATCCACCACACCACGCACAGGATCGCCACCGCACCGGTCCAGCATGCTTTGGATTCCCATCCGGATAGGTTCATGGCCATCGCCATCGCAGCCGCGAGCACGGGTCCCGCGAGCAACGCCCATTGGCGGTTGGGAGCAATGGTCATGGGGTTACCGGGAAATATGAGCGCGTCACAATTTGGATTGCAGCAGCAAGCTGATCGGTGGGCTGATGGATGGGCTAGGCAACGGTATTGTCCGCCACGCCTCAAGCTTGCGCGCATAAGACATGGAAGCATTCGCCGGGCTGGTGGACGGGAGGCGCATATAGCAGCGAGCTCTGTCGTCGATTTCTCTCAGCACATGCTGCCTGAAGCAGGCTTCTGCTTTTGCGCCATTGAAGAACACATGCGTGATCTGCGGGTGAGTGCGGAAGAACGTGCGGAAATCATTCGCAGTCTGCGTGTCAGCCTCAATCATCGAGTCCAGACTGCCCTCGCGTTTGCATGACCGGAGCACGTCCCATAGTGCGATCCGGGCTGATTTCAGCGCTTGCACCCTCACCTCGTAGGGCGAAGCCGGATCAAGCTGGAGCAGCTCGGAGATGATCCGCCAGAACGCATTCTGGGCATGAGCGTAGTACTGGTCCGCAGCCAGCGAGGCATGTCCCGGCATGCTGCCAAGGATGAGGATCTCTGCATTCTTGTTCGCGATCGGCGCAAAACTGTAGATGTGTGCCATGTTCATAAGGCCAGCGTCCCATGGGTTATCGACCTTTTCATATTTTCACATAATGGCAGCGGTAATAGGAATTTACACGGTGTTCCAGCCTTCAGGGCTTGTCGTTTTACGGCTTGTGATGTGATTTGCGCAGTTCACCATCCCCATTTTCTGGCAATTAGGAAACCATTGTCTATAGTGAAAAGTGCTCAACATTAATTTTCTAAGGAGAACAAAAAATGGCTCTGACATACGGAGATCTTCGTGCGCTTATCGATGCAGAAAAACTGGGATGGCAGCCACGGGCTGATCTTCCTGATTACGTTCGCCTTCCGCTTCATTCACTGGGTGCGTCCAGCGATGGCCTTATTCCCGAGGCGCAGGCGCCGAAGTTTGACTTGAATACATTGGGAGTCAGCAGCAATCCATTCCTCGCCGTGCGCCGCGCCGAGCGCGGCCTGATCCCGGCCAAGGCGGTGCGTGAGGCGTTCCCCTCCGGGCAGTTGCGGCGGCTCGGGCTTGAAGATGCCATCGAGGGAAAAGCGGTCCCGTTGCCTCCCGACGGAGGGGTGCCGCCGAGCTCCATCGATTGGCGGAACCGCTGGAGCCGGAACTGGATCACCAGCACACGGGATCAGAACCCGTGCAATGCTTGCTGGGCCTTTGCCGGTACTGCTTTGGTCGAAGCCATGGTGCGCATTGAACACTCCATGTGGACCCGCCTGTCAGAAGGCGATGTCCATCGCGGGGTGGGCAAGACCTGCCCTGATCTCGGTAATATGGGGGAAGTATCCACCTTCTTCGCCAACAACGGCATCTGTGATCCCGGTTCCTGGCCGTGGCGCACTGATACACCCCCCTACGCGCCGACACCTGACCGCAACGGTCGTTCGGTGCGCGGCCCTGCCTTTGACGTGGTTTCGATCGCCAATTCGAAAAATTGGCTGGATACGGTCGGTCCCTTGGTGACATGGATCGATGTTTACAATGATTTCAGCGGGGTAAACGGCACTGTCTACCGGCGCAGCACCAATCCGTCCAATGCCTTACGCGGTGGCCATTTTATGCTAATCATAGGCTACAACGACACGCTTGGCGCGTGGCTTTGCAAGAACTCGTGGGGCACCGGTTGGGGTATCAACGGTGTGGGCTGGATTGCCTATGGTCAGTGCAGGATCGACACTTTCGGGCGCTACGGCGTTCGCAACACAAACCCCGACCCGTGGACCAAGCGCCGTCTCCATAACGGCAACCTGTACGAGAGCGGCAACGGGGCGCTGCACCGCAACCTCGAGGTGGCTGGTTCCAACGGCTCGCGCGTACAGCACCGTTGGCGCGAGGGCAGCCCGCCGTGGACATGGGGAGTAGCGTCAGCATTCGCCACTGATGCCGCAGTCTGTCCGACCCTGATTGGTACAACTTTCAACCGCAACATGGAGATCGTCTACACTACTACCGGCGGGCGTTTGCATCATTGGTGGACAGGCGGCGGCGGCAGCGGGCCGTGGAAAGATGGCGGTGTGTTCGGTCCGGCTGGCTGCAATGGAGTACCGGGCTTCGTTCAGGGCGATTACAATGCACCTGGCAACTTCGAAGTCGTGGTGTCGGTGGGCAACCGGCTGCAACATATCTGGCGCGATGGCGGCGGGTGGCACAATGGCGCGCTGTTCGGCGGCAACATAGCCAGATCGGGCGCGACACTGGTGCAGGGCAGCTACGGCACGCCACATAGTAATCTGGAATGTGTCGCGGTACGTACCGATGGCGCCATGCAGCACTTCTGGCGGAATGAAACAACATTCGCGTGGACTGCTGGTGCCATTTTCGGATCTGCTGTCAGCAGCCCACCGGTGATGATACAAGGTCAGTACGGTATGCAAAATGAGCTCGGCCCCCACGGCAACTTCGAGCTGTGCGTGGCTGTCGGCGGACGTGTGCAGCACTGGTGGCGGTGGAACTCAGCCGGGAGCGATATGGGCTGGCGGCAAAGCGCCGTCTTTGGCCATGATGTACAGGCCGTTGCGGGTCTATGTGAAGGATCATGGGGTATGAATCTGGAATTGATCGTGCTGCGAACTGACAGCAAGCTGCAGCACTACTGGCGCGACGGCTCCGGTTGGCACGAGGGAGCGATAATCGGGCCGGCATGACCATTGATCTGTCAAATCTACCACGACACATCACGCTGGCAGCGGGGGAACGGATTGTGATCCCGCTGCCGTCCTATGCCAACTCGGGCAACATCTGGTCAGCTACCTGCGTACGCGGTCATGGGATAGCCCAGGTATCGGTCGAACTGGGCGAACTTCCTGTCACGGCAGATTTGCGGGGTGATGGCACTGCCGAGCCTCCTCCGCTCATGCTTGCTCCGGAGCAGGCAGTGGTTTCCGGGTTGGCTGGGGGCGAGGCGGTTTGGCAACTGGTGCTGTCCCGCTCCTTCGGTTCCGCACCAGCGGCGGCCGCGCACGAACTGCGGGTTACAGTCACGGCTGCTACGTAGCCCCATAACGTCACGGCAAGATCAGACCCGTAGCTCATGTATCAGGACATCGCCATGACATTGCGCTATCGATTCACCACCCCCCTTGCCGTCATTCTGCTGGTTTCGATGCTGGGGTGTGTGTCAGCGCCCAGGCAAGAGCAAATGGATGAGTCCGCTACACTGCGTCCGAATGAATTGTCTCAGTCCGGTGCGTCGACGCCCAAGCAGGAGCAATCGGCCGAATCTGTCGACGACACTGTCATTACTGCCAAAGTAAAGGAGGCGATTCTCAACGAGCCCTCCTTGCGCACGGAGAAAATCAGCGTTGAAACTTCCCAAGGTACGGTTCAGTTAAATGGCTTCGTCAGTACCTTCTTTGCCAGGGACAAAGCGATCGAAATTGCCCGCAGCATCAAAGGGGTCATAGCTGTCAAGGATGAGATGAGGCTCATGGGACAGTACTGAGCCGCCGCGTTGCTGACTCGCTGCCACGCGGCATGGACATGGCAATGCGCGTATATTCAGGTTTGATTCAGCACACTGAAATTCTTCCTCATTGCATCAACGACCAGCCCTATAAGAATTTCAAGTATTTGTTGTTCCACCCACTCCGGTATGTACGGAATCTCAAGCGATTTGTTTAGACGTGAGCCTAGCACCAGTTTTAGCTCTGCGGCGTCCTTGTCGGAAATCCCATCACTTGTGGTTTTAATCAAGCCATAAAGCTCATTAGGTATGTTTTGATAGAGCAGTCGATCAAAAATCCTGACGGTTTTTACAAAAATAATTTGTTCGGTTCCTTCCACAATAAAAGGAAGATCGATCTTCGCGTTCAACTTTGAGGCCAATGCCTCCACTTCTTCCGCAGATAGCATTTCTATCTGTACATCAAACTCATGCAAAACCTGTTTTCTTTGTTCTTCTGTCAGGGTAATAGCAGACATTTTTTAATCTCCATGAATGTAATGTGCCCGGAATTTACCAGACAGGGTTGGGCTTACCTATCCAACTGCATGACTTAGAGAAACCGCAAGAAGTGCTGAGCAAGCCACTTTTCAAATCCATTGGACTTCTATGTTCGCGGTGCAGTAATTATTTGTAGAACAGATTGGTTAAACTTCAAGGGAAGAAATTAAAGAGTTGAAGGGGCAAACCCACGGGTGGCCCCTTTAATTCGCGAAGATCAAGAAATTTGATTTATGGGGTTGGGTTTCCTATCCTGATTCAGGAGATTGGATTTTCTGTTGTTCGATGAAAGAAGTAGGGCGCTGTCTGAGACACGCTACGGGGGAATAGTTCTATGAGCCGGCCGATTCTGCGATTGAACGATGGCTACGACCACACGTCGCCCGAACTGCGCGATGAAGTGAAGGAACTGCAAAACGAGTTGAAGCAGGAAGGCTACGCGCTCGATGCCGATGGCTTTTTCGGACGCGATACCGAGGCTGCCCTCAAACAGTTCCAGAGCGAACACAATCTGGACGATGACGGCGTCGCCGGCGCGCTGACTTGGGCGGCGCTGCTTGGGACGCCGCCACTGGCGCTCGACAAGGTTTATCCCACCACCATTCCGCGCAACGACAGCGGGTATCTCAGGCAACTGGATGCCGCCACCCACTACCTGGCGTTCATCAAGCAAGGCGCGCAACAATATGGCATCGACGCACCTGTGCTGGGTGGGTTGGGTTCGCGCGAATCCAGGTGGGGACTGGCCTTGCAGCTGGCAGGTGCTGGGGGTACCGGCGATTTCGCCGAGCGCGGCTTTCCGGCGCGCTTCCGCCAGGGCGCACTACCTCCGGACGGCGGCGGCTTCGGCCGCGGCCTGATGCAGATCGACTTCGATGCCCATGAGTTCGCCCGTACCGGCAACTGGCAGGATCCGCAACAGAACATTCTCTACGGCTGCAAGGTGCTGTCCGATTGCCTCAGTTTCTTCCAGCGCAAGCAAAACCTGCAGGGCAAGCCCCTGCTACGCGCGGCACTGGCGGCCTATAACTGCGGCCCGGGCAACGTCCTCAAAGCCATCCGCAATGGGCTCGACGTGGACTTCTACACGGCCCACCGTGATTATTCAAAAGACGTGTTGAACCGGGCTGGGTTTTTTCAGTTGAACGGGTGGGAGTGAGGGGCGATGCCCGCAGCATGTCTGGGATGGCGCAAAATAGCGGTAAGGCAGCAAGGAGGGTCGGATGGTTTTTACCTCGAGAGGTTTTTCCATCCGGCCCTCTATTCTTGATAAGAGGAGGCTGTATGAAGAGATCGATTCTTGCAATAGTCATGCTGTTGATCATGGCATCTTCCAGCTACGGCGGCTTCGATGAAGGACTCGCAGCATATGAGAATAGGAACTACATCGAGGCCTTCAGCGAGCTCTATCGTCTTGCAGCAGCCGGCGACACCAACTCGCAGAACATCCTCGGCATGATGTATAGCAAGGGCCAGGGTGTGGAGAAAAACGAGTCCGAGGCTGCAAGGTGGTTCCGAAAAGCTGCGGAGGGAGGGCACCCCGGCGGGCAATACAATCTTGGCATAGTCTATGCCGAGGGAAAACTCGGGTATCGGGACTACGGTGAAGCGGCGAAATGGTTTCGTAAGGCAGCTGAACAGGGATATTCGAAGGCGCAATACAACCTTGGCATCCTCTATGCTAATGCCCAAGGCGTCCCCGAAGATTATTGCGAAGCGGCGAAGTGGTATCGCAAGGCAGCCGAGCAATGGGATCGTGAGGCACAATTCAGCCTAGGTTCTATGTATGCTGAAGGCGCCTGTATGGCGAAAAACTATCGTAATGCCATTGTGTGGATCAAAAAAGCCGCGATGCAAGGCCATGCAAGAGCCCAGTACAACATGGGTGTTTTCTATGAACAGGGCCTTGGCGTTGAGCAGGATCTGGAAGAGGCCATTCAGTGGTATCGCAAGGCCGCAGAGCAGGGGAATGAGAATGCGCAGTACAATCTGAATCTTCTGCTTCGGCAAACAAGATAGGGAAGGATACAAACTCTGTGCACAAGTCTTCATCCTTGTACGTTTTTTTCCAAATCTAATTTCACAATTAAAGGGGCGCGGCTCGAATTGCTTTCTTGGCTATCGAAATCAGCCTTGTTATTGATCTGGCATCCTTGGGCATAAGCAGCAGGGCTGGTGATTATGCCCACGTGGCACGGTGTGTAGCGCTACACCGTCAAAAGGAACGCGCGGGCGGCGGGGCATGTATCGACTTTACCCTGGCCAGAAAAATAATTTGAGCCCCTTTAATTTTTCTCGGTGAACTCAAAATGAAACAACCTTATCAGCCCACTCGACCATATTCACACAATCAAGCATTGTGGATATTGGACACACATCCGTTTCACTCTGGTTCCGTGATTTCAGGCATGTTCCGCACGCCAATATAATCCCGTTATTTTTTGCAAATTCTTCAAGTTGTGCCCTGACATTGTATTTTTCATGAGTAATATTTTCTATTTCTACACCAGCACTCATTAGAAAAATTTTTACCTCGTGCCCTTGTTTTAGTGCTGCGTTACCGAAGCGCACCCCATTCCATGCTTTCTCCGGCTCATTTGTTTCAATTATGATGCCCAGCCTCATATCGCCACCTCTTTGACTAATTGAATACCCCAATGGTACGGTTCCAGTATTCTACTGTTGCCATGAAAATTCAAATTTAGCCCTTCTGATGCGCTTAATATTTGGCCTTGATCTGGCCGAACATTAATAGCGGGACCACGTTGGGTAGGGATGTCCTTTCTCCAGTGAATAATTGCAACAATACCGCCATCCTTAAGAATGCGTGAAGCTTCTTCAAGAAGTATTCTTCTTTCACTGAAATGAAGGATATTAAAAAGCAACACCATATCAGTACTATTAGGTTCAAGACCTGTACCTTGTCCAAGAACATCTCGCAATCCGAAAGTTACATTTGATAAGCCAGCCTTGCGTACATTTTCCCGTGCAATTTCAACCATTGATGGCTCAATATCAAAAGTATAAATTTCACCTGCTGATTTCTTTGCAATTGGTACAGTGAACGTACCATAGCCGCAGCCAATCTCGACTATTGTGGTAGTTTCTTTAGAAAGAGCCAGCCAGTCAACAATGCCTTCTATGTCGAATAGACTGCTCCAATAGGTTTCTTCTGGCATCCCGCTGTCATCGACTTTCATTTCTTCCTCTGTATACGCCTAACGGGGTCGCGAATTGAGCGGAGCCTGCTTCGCGGGGGTCGGTGTTGATGCGGAGGTTAGACGCCGCTCCGCAACTCAGGGTTCGCAGCACCGATTCTCACCTCAAGGCGCAGGCGCTTCTGTTGTGCGACTAAACAACCACCGGCTAAAGCCGGTGGTTGTTTAGTTCTCTGCGGGTTTAATTCCCCGTCCCTTGGGGCGAAGGCTGGCTGAAAGCCAGCGGATTGTAAGAGCGCAGTTAATACCCCGCCGCAAGCAGCGGGGTGCTTTAATTCCACCAGGATTCCCCCTATGGGGATCAGGTGAAGAAGGGAAGATCGTCCATTTAGCTACCTTGTTTCAAGGGAGTGTCATGGCGAGGCGAAATCCCAGGTAACGCATACGCTTCGTCGTATCGAACCAGTTGTGCGTAGTGGCACGCATATCCTGCGGTCTGTGATTCCATGAGCCGCCGCAAAACACGCGTTTTACGCAATTTCCTTGCCAACAGCTATCTGTCCATTGCCAGACATTTCCCATCATATCGTACAGGCCGAAAGCATTCGGCTTGAAGCTGCCGACAGGCGCAGTTTTTCTGTTGTCCCACTCGCTCCCGCAGCCATCGCAATTGGCATTGTTATACCCGACATCATTGCCCCAGTAATACTCGGTAGTGGTGCCGGCACGCGCGGCGATTTCCCACTCCTCTTCACTCGGCAGGCGATAGTTTTTGCCGGTTTTGTGCGACAGCCATTGAATATAGGTTTGTGCATCGTTCCAGCTCACGTTGATTACCGGCCTATTGCCGCGCCCCCAACCATTATCCGGAGATTGATATCCGCCACAGCCACCTCCCGCCACGCAGGCATCCCATTCATCAAAGGTTACAGCGAATTTACCGATGGCAAATTTATTACCCGGAATGGATATTAATTCGGGGCAATCAGAGCACGCTTTGTTCTCTTCACCTTGTTTCTTGCCCTCAATAGGTAGCCGCTCGCTATCATGCCGCTTACTTCCACCGTCAAGTTGGGCTAGCCGCTGCGCTTCAGCTTTCTGGAATAGGCTATCGCCCATCGCAAGTTCTTCCTCAAGCATTTCCCCATTGATTGCGTTGATTTTCGCTGATGCCTCCAGCTTTGCTATCTCCGCAGGCATTCCCATGTCTGATTTAAATTTGTTGCTGAATTTGCCGTTAATTGGCATTTCTGCATTCAAGGTATTGGCTTCGCGTCCGCCTGATACCGTGAAGGCGGATGCGCTCGCTTCAGCAGATACCGTAAAGATTAAAGCGAGCAGGCAGATGTAACAAACTGATTTCATGAATTCCATTCTAAAAAAGAAAGCAGGTTAGGAAATTTTCGGCGTGTTTATATGTAAGCGTACCAAAGTCAGTGCATACATGTTAGCCACCACGCCAATTCTGTGCATTGAGTCTTTCAACAGCCGCGTTGTAGTGAGTTTGGGAAGTGTTGGGCCCATCATTTGTGTTGAAGAGGTCGTAGATGTGCTCGGCGACAACCGAGGCAATGGCGTGGACTACGTCGTGTCGGGTTAAGCCTTCCTTGGTGAGGCGTGTCATCGCCCTGACAACAGGCTCAAGGTTTAAGGCGATCTGATTTTCAACGATTGTATGAAAGATCGCGTGCGCCGTTAGATTTGGGAGCTTGTCACGTGCGAGACGGTGGTGCTGTTCGACAAGAAGGATTCGCTCCTGCTCATCAAGTTCGAGCCATTCGTCTGGATTGGGTGCGAGCTTGGGATCGTATTGGTTCATCGTGCCATTCCTCTGGCGGCTAATGTAAAAGTAAGGGGCTGCACGCTTTTGCGCAGTCCCGCTTAACTGCCGGGTTAGGCCGCCGATTGCTTGCCAATATAAGCCCCACCAACAATTGCAGCAACTTGAAGGATAAACACAAAGAAACTCATGCCACCAATGAAAGTGATGCCTGTGTTACCGAATACACCAGCAAAACTAACGATGCCGAAAAGCGCAATCATGCCGACAGGAATAAGAAACCCGTAAAGCAAGCGGGATACGTTAACAGAGATGTATGACCCAGCCACGATGGCAACGCACGACGAAATTCCTGGGGCGATCACCCATATCTTCAACTGATTGAGGAAAGAGTCGGAGTCTGGATCATTGATTCGAGGGATTGGAATGCTGAACAAAATTGACATCAGCCAAGCGACCGCAAGCCATGCGATAGCAAAAGTGGCTAGCGCTACAACAACCCCAGCAATATCTCTCAACAAAGCCTTCATGCGGCTCCTTCCTAACGTTGGCGATCCACGGAAACAACTGGCTTAGTGTTCACGTTTGTGGCGATGCTGGATCGCTGTCGTTCTGACGCAATACCGACCAGAGTGCAATGGGTAGTAATCTTCTCGCTTCAGCCAAGAAGCCTGAACGGTACTCTGGAGTGGTGAAGCGAAACGTCACGCTGTGACCATCACGTTTCCAGTCTTGATCTTTTGTGCCGCCCCATGGAATGCGGTTGTTACCACTTTGCTGCGAGTGTTGAGACAGTGATCGCAAGCAGTTGACCACTGCAAGATCGTCGGATTTGATGGTGATGCTGAATTTGTATGCGGCGTGACTCATTGCGATGGTGCCCCCTAAAAGCCTAACGTTAAGTAGACACCGATACCGGTGCATATAACCGATTTCCGCAGTCCCTGATTAGCCCCATCATTTCCACTACCTCAATGAATTTCATCAGTCAATTCTTCCTACTTTAAAGCGATCAGAGCGGGGAACACCTCTGCCGCAGTTGCCATGCCCAAAGTGCTCTAGAACATCGGTTTCTTCTTGGCCTTGTTATAGCGTTTGACACCGGCCATGATTTCCGCCTTGGCTTCCTCGACTCCGGCCCAGCCGACGATCTCGACCCATTTTCCTTCTTCCAGGTCTTTGTAGTGGGCGAAGAAATGCGCGATTTGCGAGCGCACCAGTTCCGGCAGATCGGCGTGCGATTTCTTTTCGCTGTAAAGACTGCAGAGCTTGTCGATCGGTACCGCCAGGATCTTGGCATCCTCACCGGCTTCGTCGGTCATCTGCAACATGCCCAGCGGCCGGCAGCGCACCACCACGCCGGAGATGAGCGGCACTGGCGACAGCACCAGCACGTCCACCGGATCGCCGTCTTCTGACAATGTGTGCGGAATATAGCCGTAGTTGCACGGGTAGTGCATCGACGTGGACATGAAACGATCCACAAACATGGCGCCGGTTTCCTTGTCCACTTCATACTTGATGGGATCGGCGTTCATCGGTATTTCGATGATGATATTGCAATCGTTGGGGAGGTCGCGGCCAGAATTTACCCGATCGAGATTCATTTGCGCTCCTGCTGACTGGAAAGTGGCTATTATAGACATGAGACCGGGAGATTAACCAATTCGTGCCCATGCGCATGCTGCTCAACTTAGCCGTTATGGCGGTAATCACCTACACTGCGCTGCTACTGCTGCTGTTTTTTGCCCAGCCGCGCCTGATCTATTTTCCGGAAACCGGGTATGACCTCATCGCTACCCCCGAGCAGGTGGGGCTGGCCTACAAATCGGTAGAAATTACTACTACCGACAACGAGACCCTGCACGGCTGGTTTGTGCCGGCCCCTGCTGCCACTGCGGCCAAGGGCACGGTGCTGTTCTTTCACGGCAACGCCGGCAACATTTCCTATCGCCTGTACTATCTGACCATGCTGGCTGAGTTGGGCTATGACACTTTCATTTTCGATTATCGCGGCTACGGCCGCAGCAGCGGTTCACCCTCGGAATCCGGCACTTATCTCGATGCCCAGGCGGCGTGGCATTACCTGACCGCAACAAAAGGCATCCCACCTGCGCGCGTGGTGCTGTTCGGTGAATCCCTCGGCGGCGCGGTGGCGGCATGGCTGGCGGCACGCGAGAAACCGGGAGCGCTGGTGCTGGCTTCCACCTTTACTTCGGTGCCCGACATGGCGGCAAAAATTTATCCCTATCTGCCGGTGCGGCTGTTGTCCCGTTTCGAATACAACACCCTGGAATATCTGCGCTCGGTTACTTGCCCGGTGTTCGTCGCCCACAGCCCGCAGGATGAGATCGTGCCGTTCGAGCAAGGCCAGGCGTTGTTCCAGGCAGCGCCGGAGCCGAAGCAGTTCCTGGAACTGCAAGGCGGCCACAATGATGGTTTCATTTTCATGCGGAAACCGTGGATCAAAGCGTTGGGGGATTTTATTGGCGCGAACCTGGGGGCGCCTCTATAATCCACGGCGGATGCAGCGTGGATGAGCCACATCCAGGCAGCTTGCTATAAAGGTCCAAAGTGCCCAATACCGAAGATATTCTCCAGGCTGGCGACAGTTCCGAAATGATGGAATGCGGTGCGATTCCGCATCAGGCGCCTGCGAACGAATGGTCAGTTCTGGCGATTCTGGTGGGAGTGCATTTCATTCATATCATGGATTTCATGATCATGATGCCGTTGGGCCCGCAGTTCATGCGCCTGTTCGAGATCACCCCGCCGCAATTCGGTTTTCTGGTTTCAATTTACACTTTCAGCGCAGGGCTGTGCGGTTTCTTCGCCGCGTTCGTGATCGATCGTTTTGACCGCAAGACGGTGCTGATCGTGCTGTGCGGCGGCTTTGCCGCTGCCACATTGTTGTGCGCGCTGGCACCGAACTATCCCATGCTGCTGGCGGCGCGGGCGGTAGCAGGAGCATTCGGCGGGGTGATGGGGGCGGTGGTGTTTTCCATCATCGGCGACATCATTCCTGAATACCGCCGCGGTGCCGCCACCGGCACAGTGATGTCGGCCTTTTCCCTGGCAGCGGTGATGGGTTTGCCGATCGGCTTGTTTCTTGCCAATCTGTCGGACTGGCGCGCGCCGTTCTTTTTTCTGACCGTGCTGGGCGTGTTGATAATCGCCGCCACCTGGTGGGCATTGCCGCCATTACGCGCTCATCTTGAGCATCAGCGGGAAAGCAATCCCTTACGGCAGCTCCGCACGATTTTCTTCAACCGCAATCATTTGAACGCATTTGCCCTGATTATCATGCTGATGTTCGCTGGTTTCTCGGTGATCCCCTTCATCAGTCTCTACATGGTTGCCAATGTGGGGCTGGCGGAAACCGATCTGCCTTACCTCTATTTTTTCGGTGGCCTGGCGACATTCTTTACCGCACGCTGGATCGGCAGGTATGCCGACCATCACGGTAAGCGCAAGGTGTTTGGCATCATCGCCGTTATCTCCATTGCGCCGATTCTGCTGGTCACGCATTTGGCGAAAGTGCCAGTGATTCTGGCAATTGGCGCTACCACGCTGTTCATGATTTTTGTCTCGGGGCGCTTCGTACCGGCGATGGCGCTGATAATTTCCAGTGTGGAACCCCGTTTGCGCGGCAGTTTCATGAGTTTTAATTCCTCGGTGCAGCAGATTGCCGCAGGTTTTGCCTCGCTGATGGCGGGATCGATCATGGGCAAATCGGCTGCCGGGGAGCTGACCCGTTTTGGCACGGTAGGCATCATTGCCGCTGTCTCGACCATTATTTGTATTTTTCTTACGGCCAAGCTGCGCTCTGCTGAAGAGAGATCTGTCGAGTGAGTTCGCCCGGCTGGACACCGGATTTTCTGCAAGCTTCTGCGCTGTTCGAGCCGCTGCGTCCGGCAGGAAACGGTCTTGAGCATCTGCATGATTGGCCCGATATCGATGCCCTGGAGCATTTGCGGGATCATGCAGCCGCACCGCCCGTCACTCGCTCCGATAAACCGGTGCGCTTTGTCCCTCAGAATGTTGCAGCCCGTGAATTCGCGCAACAGTACGAACCGCGCATCTATCTCGCGGGTGAAGTGCAGACCCGTGCGCACAACTTGCATGATCTGTTCAACGCGCTGGTATGGCTCACCTTCCCGCGCGCCAAAGCGGCGCTCAATCAGTTGCACTATCAGGCGCTACTGCAGGAACACGGCAATGAAAAAGTGCAGCGCGGCCCGCTACGCGATACAGCAACGCTGTTTGATGAGTCGGGGGTGATCGTGGCGAGCAGCGATGCCGGACTGAGCAAATTGCTGCAAGATTTCGAATGGAAGCAATTGTTCTGGCGGCAGCGCGAGGCAGTATGCACTCACATGAAATTTTTCCTGTTCGGCCACGGACTCTATGAGAAAGCGCTGAAACCGTATACCGGCATGACCGGAAAAGGCATTATCCTTGCGGTGGAACAGGACTTTTTTCACCATCCTCTGGCGCTGCAACTTGCTGCAGCCGATTCGATGCTGGACAATTTCTTGTTCGGCGGGGCCGCTGCCCCGGTCATTTTATCGCCGGTGCCGGTGCTGGGTTACCCCGGTTGGTCGCCGGACAATGCAAATGAGGCCTATTATGACAACAGCCAATATTTCCGTGCGCGCCCGACGCGCGCTGCGGATTAATGAGAGGAAATAAACCATGCTGGTAATCGCTCACCGCGGATTTCATGCTGCAGTTCCCGAAAACACCTTGGCTGCTTTCGAAGCGGCGGTGACGCTGGGAGTGAACGGGATTGAGACTGATGTGCGTATCAGCCGCGACGGTCTGCCGGTGCTGATCCATAATCGGGTGATTGCATCCGGACAGGCGGTAGCCGATCTTACTCATGACGAAATCGAACAGGTACTCGGACATAAGGTGCCGACTCTGGACGAGGCGCTGGAGTGTTTTCCCGGCATTCTGTGGAATATCGAGATCAAGACCGCGCAGGCGTTGCCGCTGGTGATCGGCGTGCTGAAAAAATATCAGGTTGGCCATCGTATTCTCGTCACTTCTTTCCGCCACGATGTGGTGGCGGTTTGCGCATCCTCTCTCGAAATGGACTGCGGCTTGCTGGTGGCGCACCGGCCGCAGACTCTCGCTTCCCTGCTGGCTGATTGTGAAGACAATCCCAGGATTGACCATATCGTCTGGGATTACAACATCCTGGACGAGGTCTTGTTGCAGCAGGCTGCTGCGGACGGTTTTCGCAATTTTGTCTATGGCCCGGTGACGCAAGCCGAACATCGCAATTGTCAGGAACTGGGCATCGATGGCGTGATTACCGATTACCCCCTGCTGGCGCAGGGCGCGTAGCATTGTAAGCAATTCCTGCCACATTCTTGCTGTGAACGATAACACGTGTTCATAGTCAAAATTTCCAGTTCCCACAAAGAAGAGGATGGCCATGAAGCGACGCACCTTATTGCAAAGTCTTGTCGCGTTGGCTGCACTACCGCTGATCTCGATGTGCTCGCGCGCCAAGGAAATTGCAAGTACTCCCGGTACCCCCGGTGCGATTACGGTCACGCCCCTGAACAAGCCACATGAGGCATGGCGCAAGTTGGTCTCGGCTGAGGCCTACCAGGTGCTGTTCGAAGAGGATACTGAGCGCCCGTGGAGCAGCGTACTGAATTACGAGGATCGCGATGGCACTTTCATTTGCGCTGCATGTTATCTGCCGTTGTTTGAGAGCGTGTATAAGTATGAAAGCAGCACAGGCTGGCCCAGTTTTACCCAGCCCATTGCAGGGCACATGGGGACCAAGCGCGACTTCAAGATGATCCTGCCGCGCACCGAGTACCATTGCTTGCGCTGCGGCGGTCACCAAGGTCATGTGTTTAGCGACGGACCGCCGCCGCGCGGAGAACGCTGGTGCAACAACGGCCTGGCGCTGCGATTCGTACCGCAAGATGAACAACTGCCGGCACTCAGGAGTTGAAGGAGTCGATGATGATGACCTACAGCCCGTCGATATTCCACCAAGCGGTTCACCGTGCCGCACTCATCGTTGCAGTGTTGTTGCTGGCCATGCTTGCTGCATGCCAGCAGTCAAATGCACAAAATAGGTCCGCAGCCGCTAGCCAGCCGACTCATTCAGCGCGAGCAGCATCTATGGGCATTGCCACCTTTGCCGGTGGTTGCTTCTGGTGCACTGAGGCGGATTTTGACAAGGTGCCGGGCGTGGTATCCACCACATCCGGTTATATCGGCGGCACGGTGGCCAATCCAACCTACAAACAGGTGTCCGCCGGCAAGACTGGCCATATCGAAGCGGTGCAGGTGCGCTTTGACCCTGCCAAGACCAGTTACGCCAAGCTGTTGGCCGCATTCTGGCCGACGATTGATCCGCTCACACCCAACCGCCAATTCTGCGATGGTGGCCCGCAATACCGTAGCGCGATCTTCTATCACGATGCCGATCAACGGCAGCAGGCCGAAACATCCATGGCAGCGCTGGCAGCCTCAGGCCGTTTCACTCAGCCGATCGTGACCGAGTTGCTGCCTGCCACGGAGTTTTATCCAGCGGAGGAATACCACCAGGATTATTACCTCAAGAATCCGGTCCGTTATGCATACTACCGTGGCAGTTGTGGTCGCGATGCGCGCCTGGAAGAGGTGTGGGGTAAAAAGAACTGAGGATTTTCCCACTACAGCCAGTGTCGTTCGCTGCGGCAAAGGCGCCCAAAGTGAAATTAGCGTCATAGCTGCATTAAATCTGAGAGACTGGGTGGATCAATAGTTGAACCCAGTTGCCATACCGCGTCTGCCAGGAGTCCAGCCAGTCGGTATCCTTCAATCAACCAGTCGCAGTTTCCGCTTGATGGATTGAGATAGCCACTGTGTAATTTCTTTGCAGGAGCAGATGACGCCATTTCCCTTTCCTGATTCTGGTTTATAAGGCCGTCATCCCATTGTAAGGAGTTGCTGCAGTGCGCGACTAAACTTGAAATGCCATTGAAACGTAGTCTGCGAACGGATTTTTCATGAGTAAACCTGAATATGATTTATGCGTGATCGGTGCTGGCTCCGCCGGCTTGGTGGCGGCTGCCGGCGCAGCCGCGATCGGAGCGAAAGTAGTGCTGGTGGAAAAGCACAAGATGGGCGGCGACTGTCTCAACTACGGTTGTGTGCCGAGCAAGGCCTTGCTGCACAGCGCCAAGGTGGCGCAGACCCTGCGCTCAGCCGCCGCCGCCGGGATTGATGCGCATCTGCCTGAGATCGACCTGGCACGCGTCATGCAGCGGGTGCGTTCGGTAATCCAAACCATAGAGCCGCATGACAGCCCGGAACGCTTTCGCAGCCTGGGTGTAGAAGTGATTTTCGGTGCTGGCAAGTTTACCGGCCCGCAAGGGTTTGAAGTTAACGGCCGGACACTTTCTGCGCGAAAATACATTATTGCCACCGGTTCACGCCCCGCTGTCCCCGATATTCCTGGTCTCAACAGTGTGCCTTATCTCACCAATGAGACCATATTTGATCTGGCTGAATCAATACCGCGTCTAATTGTGCTGGGGAGCGGGCCGATAGGAGTGGAACTTGCACAGGCATTTACCCGTCTTGGCAGCCAGGTGCTTCTGGTCGATTTTCAGCAACGTATCCTCAAGAATGAGGATCAGGAATTGGCGGCGGTAGTCGAGGCACGGCTTCGGCATGAAGGGGCGGCCCTGCATCTGGGTGCTACCCCGCTCCGTTTTGAGGGCGAGGCCGGGCGTATCCGGCTGTTGATCAAAACAACAGATGGTATGGAGCAATGGCTGGAAGGCAGTCATCTGCTGGTGGCTGCCGGTCGTCGCGCCAACATTGAAAATCTGGGGCTGGCAGCAGCCGGGGTGCAGGTGAGCAACGGACGCATTGTCACCGATAAACGTCTGCGCACTGCCAACAGCGATATTTACGCATGCGGTGACGTAGTTGGACCCTATCAGTTCACCCATATGGCAGAGCATCATGCCGGCATAGCGTTGCGCGGCGCATTATTCCACCTGCCCGCCGGGATCGAGGAACACGTCATCCCCTGGTGCACTTTTTCTGACCCGGAGTTGGCACGTGTTGGTCTGTCCGAGACAGAGGCTAAAGCACAAGGCATCAGCTACCAGGCTTATACTTTCCCGTTCAAGGAAATTGATCGCGCTATTACCGACGGCGAGACCGCGGGATTAGCCAAGATACTCGTTGCACCCAATGGCAAACTGCTGGGTGCAGCCATTGTCGGGCCGAATGCGGGCGAGCTGATCCATGAGTATGTCCTGGCACTGGCAAAGAACATGAAAGTGAGTGATCTTGCCAGTATGATTCATATCTATCCGACATTGGCACAAATCAATCGCCAGGTCGCCAATCAGCAATTCAAGTCCAGGCTGACGCCAACGGCCAGACGCTGGATAAAATTTTTATTTAAATTAAGAGGCGGCTGATGAAGCTGCCACAATCAATTAGCGTACGAGGCTTCGTTCGCAACGCTGTGGCGAAGGCTTACCCGATTTACTATTCTGAACTGGCATGAGACCGTCAATGACAAATGAGGCTCCTAGCGGCAATCGCTGGCTTAAGGCGCTGATCGCGCTACTGTTCGGCGGCGGACTGGTGGCTTTTTTCGCCCTGGATGGCCAGCACTACCTTAACCTTGAAATGCTGCAACAGAACCGTGACGCGCTGCTGGCATACACTCACGCGAATTACTGGACAATGCTGGTGATCGCGGTGGCGGTGTACGTTATCGCGATTGCACTCAGCGTGCCTGGTGGCGTGCTGTTATCGCTGGCCATGGGTTTCCTGTTCGGGCGCTGGGTAGGCACGGGGTTGATTCTTGTCGGTGCTACGATCGGCGCAACTATGGTGTTTCTTGCCGCGCGTTATTTGTTTGCCGATGCCGCACGCCAGCGGATGGGCAGCAGATTGCGTGAATTAAGCGATGGCTTCACGCATGACGCATTCAACTATCTGCTGTTCCTGCGGCTGGTACCGCTGTTCCCGTTCTGGCTGGTGAACCTGGCACCGGCTTTTACTGGTATTCGTCTGTCCACCTACATCGCGGCAACTGGTATTGGCATCATTCCTGGCGCATTTGTATTCGCCAATCTCGGGCAGTCGCTGGGACACATTCAATCCATGGCGCAACTGGTTTCGCCAGAGACGCTGGGTGCGCTGGCGCTGCTTGGTATGCTGGCGCTGGTGCCAGTACTGGCAAAAAAACTGATGCGCAGGAAGGATCGATCCATAAATAACGATAGCCACGAATCCAATGCTGTCCCCCTTGTCGGTGATCAGAATGATAGTCACCAGCACAAGCAACCGCTATGAAAAACTTTGAGGGATAAGACATGCACGCCACTCTGCCTTTACTGCAAGTGAGTGATTTTCCGCCTATCCGCCGCGCGCAGCTTGAGACATTACAGGTCAATCTCGGTTACCTGTGCAATCAGACCTGTGTGCATTGCCATGTGGATGCAGGTCCCAAGCGTACCGAGGTAATGACGCTTGCAACCGTGGATCAGGTACTCGCATTTCTGCGTGCGCAGCCGCAAGTAAGTACGCTCGATCTGACTGGTGGCGCTCCTGAAATGAACCCGCATTTCCGCTATCTGGTGGAACAAGCGCGGACTCTGGATGTGCGTGTCAGCGACCGCTGCAACCTCACCATTCTGGAGCAGCCTGGTTACGAATATCTTGTAGAGTTTCTTGCATCTCAGCAGGTCGAAGTTGTCGCTTCGCTGCCGTGTTATCTGGAAGATAACGTCAATCGACAGCGCGGCAATGGCGTGTTTGATGCCAGTATCCGCGGATTGCACCGGCTTAACGCGCTAGGCTATGGCTTGTCCGGCAGCAATCTCAGCCTCAACCTGGTTTTCAATCCGCAAGGACCGGCATTGCCGCCACCCCAGCCATGTTTGGAAGCGGCCTACCGCGAACACCTGGGCAATCTCGGCATTGCCTTCAATCATCTGTTTACGCTGGTCAATATGCCCATCGCCCGCTTTGGCAGTATGCTGGTGAGCAAAGGTCAGTTCGCGCCCTATATGCGCCTGTTGCGGGATGCCCACCGTGCAGAGAATCTCGATACTGTGATGTGCCGCAGCCTGCTCAGTGTGGATTGGCAGGGTTATGTCTACGACTGCGACTTCAACCAGATGCTGGGTCTGCCGCTAGGCGGCGGGAGCAAGGCGCGTACGCATCTTACCGACCTGCTGATCCAGGATCTGTGTGACCAACCGGTCACTGTTGCCGACCATTGCTATGGCTGTACTGCTGGACAAGGCAGCAGTTGTGGTGGCGCACTGATTTAGTTTGGTAGCATGGGTGCAAACATCTGTGCGACATATCATCCCAATACAAGGAGAAATTAAATGAATACCCATGAAAGTATACTGGACCGATATTCCGATGCCGCCAAAGCGTGTGAAGAAGCCTTGTGCTGCCCGGTGGATTATGACAAAAGCTTGCTGGCGATGCTGCCGCAGGAGATTATCGAAAAAGATTACGGTTGCGGTGACCCGTCGCGTTACGTGCAGCCGGGCGATACCGTTCTTGACCTTGGCTCCGGTTCTGGAAAAATCTGTTACATGGCGGCGTATCTGGTGGGCGCAGCCGGACGGGTAATCGGTGTCGATATGAATGATGACATGTTGGCGCTGGCGCGTAAGTATCAGCCAGAAATGGCGCAGAAATTTGGCAGCGACCGTGTGCGTTTTGTCAAAGGCTACATCCATGACCTCGCGCTGGATCTCGCGGCAGTGGATCAACACCTGGCCGGGCAGCCTGTTACTTCCGCCATGGGCCTGGCCAAGCTGAAGATGTGGCAGGCGCGGCAGCGCGTCAGCCAGCCGCTGATCGCCGATGCCTCGGTTGACTTGGTTATTTCCAATTGTGTGCTCAATCTGGTGGACGATGCCGCCAAGCCGCAGATGATGCAGGAGATATTTCGCGTGCTCAGGCCGGGGGGGCGCATCGCCATTTCCGATATCGTCGCCGATGAAGATGTGCCGCATCACCTCAAGACTGATGCCGAGCTGTGGAGTGGCTGCATCTCCGGCGCCTTTGGCGAGCACGAGTTTGTGCAGGCATTTGTCAATGCCGGTTTCCAGGCCGTGCGGATTGATAAATGGGGCGCTGAAGCCTGGCAGATTGTCGAAGGTATCGAATTTCGCTCAGTGACGATAACCGCCGTCAAACCTGAAGGCGGCGAATGCCTGGACTACGGCCATGCCGTCATTTACCGCGGCCCCTTTGCTGAGGTACGCGATGAAGAGGGCCACATCTTTCCGCGCGGCGAGCGTATCGCGGTATGTGCCCGTACTTATAAGACGCTCACTCAAGGGCTGCACCAGGACAATTTCCTCGGCATTGCCCCGGCCACGCTCGGCGAGCCGAAAACCTGGTGCGCACCGCATGGCACGCGTCGACCGGCAACCGTCACTAAAGGTGGTACGTTTCATGCCACCTGCAACACTGATTCAGATTGCTGCTGACGACATGAAAAAACTCGCAGGCTTGCCGATGCACTGGCTGATATGGCGCCGCCATGTGTCTCGCTGGCCATGAAAAAAATTGCTGCCAATCGCCTTTCAGTGATTATTCCGGCACTGAATGAAGCGGGGGGAATTACAGCCATTCTTGCGGCAATACAACCGCTACGCGCGGCTGGGCACGAGGTCATTGTGGTGGATGGCGGCAGTCATGACGAGACTGTCAGCCTGGCCGCGCCGCTGACCGACCGTATCATTCTCTGCGAACGCGGGCGCAGTCGGCAGATGAATGCTGGAGCCTTACAGGCAAGCGGGGATATTTTACTGTTTCTGCATGCGGATACCCGGTTGCCTGATGCCGCTGCGCATCTTGTCGGCAGCGGTCTGGCGCACAGCGGTAAATCCTGGGGCCGTTTCAATGTGCGGCTATCCGGTTGCCAGCCATTGCTGCGCATCGTCGAACGCATGATGAATCTGCGCTCGTACTTCACCGGTATCGCTACTGGTGATCAAGCCATTTTTGTCCGCCGCGAGGCGTTTCTTGCTGCAGGCGGTTTCTTCGACATCCCGTTAATGGAAGACATCGCCCTCAGCCGTTCTTTGAAGCGCACTTTCGGCAGGCCCCTCTGCTTGTCCACGCCAGTCACTACCTCCAGCCGGCGCTGGGAAGAGAACGGCATTCTGCGCACCATCTTGCTGATGTGGTGGCTGCGCCTGGCTTACTTCTTCGGCGTTGCGCCAGAGCGTCTGACCCAGCATTACACCCGGCGTGAGGCTTGATGTTGAAGCATGATACCACCTTGCTGGTATTCGCCAAGGCGCCGATTCCGGGGCAGGCTAAAACGCGCCTGATTCCGGCATTGGGCGGTGCCGGTGCTGCCGAGCTGCATGCGCGCCTGGCACGGCATACATTGAAAAGCGCAGTAACAGCGAATATCGGCTCAGTGACGCTGTGGTGCGCCCCGGATGCCGCGCATCCTTTTTTTGCTGAATGTGTGCGTGAGTTTGAGGTTCAGCTACAGGTGCAACAGGGCGCAGATCTGGGCCAGCGCATGGCGCATGCGCTGGCTTGTGGATTGCACTCCGCCCGCCATGTTCTGCTGATCGGCACCGATTGCCCAACGCTCACTCCAGATACTTTGCGCGAGGTGGCGCGCCGGCTGCAAGAAGAATGCGCTGTGGTATTTGTGCCAGCGGAAGACGGCGGCTACGCGCTGGTAGGCGTACGCGATATGGCGCCGGCAATTTTCGACGGCATTGCCTGGGACAGTGAAACGGTGATGGCGCAGACCAGACTGAGTCTGTCGGCGCAAGACACCCTCTGGCAGGAGTTGGCGGTACAGGCTGATATTGACATTCCGCAAGACCTGCAGCGGCTGCAACACACCCATCCCGATCTGTTGCAAGGGATTATCAACCTGGAGGTTGCCTTATGAGTTATATCGAAACTCCATCTAAGCACCGTTTCCCGTGGTATGTCCGGCTGTTTCTTGCCAATCAACGGCGGCGCTACGGTCGCGAGCTGGAACCGGCCCGGTTGTGGGCGCGTTCGCCCAAAGTATTCGTCGGGCTATCGCTGCTCTACGGTGCGCTGGACCGCAAATCTTCACCAATCGAGCCGGCCTTGCGCACGCTGATCACGGTGCGTGTGTCACAGATCAACTGGTGCGCTTTCTGTGTTGACATCAATTCTGCCACTGGCCTCAAGCGTGGTCTCACTGAAGCACACTTGGCCGCCTTGCCGGAGTTTGAAAATTCCCCACTGTTCGATGCACGCGTCAAAGCAGCGTTGGCCTATGCCGAAGCTGTCACTTACACCGATCGCCAGGTGGATACAGAGCTGATGGCGCGCCTTAAAAGTCAGTTCGATGACGATGCCATCATCGAACTGACTGCGCTGATTGCTTTTCAAAACCTCTCCAGCAAGTTCAACGCTGCACTGGATGTCGCGGCGCAAGGGTTCTGCCGTGCCTCTTCCGCCCCCGGTATTAACCACAAGAAATAGAATTGCGCTCTGGAGTCATGGCAATGGGAAAGTTGCCCTAAAATTCAGGCACAGAGCCAACTTGCTTGCTGACATGCTGAAAACTTTACCTGAATCTTGTTCCTCAGCTATTATGAAAAGTAAGTTTCACAACCGCACAGGAGGAAAAGATGACCGACATTAGCGCAATGCTGGGGGATGAAGCCGACAAACTTCTCAATCATGTGTGCCAAGGAATACCGAAAGATGGGTTGCATGTACCGGGGCCGGATTTCATCGACCGGGTGATGGTCGCGAGCGATCGCAAGCCGGGCGTATTGCGTAATCTGCAGGCGTTGTACAACCACGGACGCTTGGCGGGCAGCGGCTATTTGTCGCTGTTACCGGTGGATCAGGGCGTGGAGCATTCCGGCGGCGCCTCGTTTGCGCCCAACCCGATATTTTTCGACCCCGAAAACATTGCCAGACTTGCGATCGAAGGCGGCTGCAACGGCGTGGCTTCCACCCTCGGAGTGCTGGGGATAGTGGCGCGGCGCTATGCCTACAAGATTCCATTTGTTCTTAAAATCAACCATAACGAGTTGCTGACTTATCCCAACAAATATGACCAGACTCTGTTCGCCAGCGTGGATCAGGCTTTTGACATGGGCGCCTGCGCGGTTGGGGCGACGGTGTTTTTCGGTTCCGAGGAATCGCGCCGGCAGATCCAGGAAGTTTCCGAAGCATTCGCGCACGCGCATGAACTTGGCATGGTGACGATCCTGTGGGCCTACACGCGTAATGCGGCGTTCAAGACCGCGGACAAGGATTACCATGTCAGCGCCGATCTGACCGGTCAGGCCAACCACCTCGCAGTGACGATCGAAGCCGACATCGTCAAGCAGAAAATGGCCGAGAATAACGGCGGCTACAATGCGCTCAAGTTCGGCAAGACCAGCGCCAAGGTGTACAGCGAGCTCACCACCGACCATCCGATTGATCTGGTACGTTACCAGGTGGCGAACTGCTATATGGGGCGAATCGGCATGATCAATTCCGGCGGCGAATCGGGCAAGGATGATTTACGCCAGGCGGTGCGCACCGCCGTGATCAACAAACGCGCCGGCGGCATGGGGTTGATTTCCGGACGCAAGGCTTTCCAGAAGCCGTTTGCCGAAGGGGTGAAGTTGCTGAATGCGATTCAGGACGTGTATCTGTCACAAGACGTGACGGTCGCCTGAGACTCCTACTTGACGATTTTGATAATCTGGCCGGGCACCGGTTCACCGTCGGGATACTGGCCGTTGAACAGACGCAGGTAATTTTCCGCATTCTTGCCCAACGGGGACTGGCTGGCCAGTTCGGCGTAGCTCAAGCCTTTCCCAGCGGTGATGGTTCTGATCGCGAGCGGTTTGATGGATTTACGTTCCGCTGCAGTAAGCGCCCGGAAGCTGTCGATCGCATTGCTGATCTCATCATGGTGCTGGTCAAACGCAGTGAGGGAAGCACCAACTCCAGCCAGCACGAAAGCCTGCTCGTTGTGGTAAATCACCCCTGCGGTGAGAGGTCTGCCGTCGCGCGTGCTAGCAGTGACCAGCGCGGCGGGCAGGCCGTTGATGGTGGTAGTTGAAACTTCGTTGGAGACCCCCAGGTGAAAGCGCTGGCGGGCAAAATCAGTCGGCGAACCGCGCGGATTTTCGGTCAGACTCAACTCCATCAGCGCATCGCCTTGCGGGCTGATCGCCTGCACCCTGTCTGGCTGGTTGCGGATGCGCCAGTTGGGCGGGAACGTTACACTGAACCCCAGTTCGCCATGCTGAAATGTGTTTTCGCGGATGATGCCGTGAGCAGAGCTGTCGCCGAAGATCATGCCTTCGGTTTGGCGCAGGAATTCTGCCCGGTAATCGTTCGCATTTGCTACGGCGAATTGTTTGGCCTCGTCAACGACTTCGTGCAAACGCGTATCGTTGTCCGGGTGGCTGGCGAAAATTCCATGATAACGGCGCGGTTCGCGTCCTTCCTGCGCAGCGACTTCGATATCGAATAGTTCCTGATTCTTGAGTACGCCGATGACCTTGATCATTGCCTGCGGGTCGTAGCCGCTACGTGCCAGGTATTCGGCGCCGAGACGGTCGGCTTCCAATTCATGTTCACGGCCGTAGCCTGAAAGAAGCACATTACCCATTATGCCCAAAGCACTTTGTCCAAGTTGTTGCCCGGCTGGTCCGATGTATTGCGACAGCAGCACACCCAGAATCGCCGTGCCGACATTGGCGGCAGTAGCGGCGGTATATTGCTGCACCCCATGACGTGCTGTAACGTGGCCGATTTCATGTCCTAGCACGGCGGCGAGTTCTGCTTCTGAATTGAGATAAGCAATGATGCCGCGGGTAATGTAGACATAGCCGCCGGGCAGCGCGAAAGCATTTATCTGCGGGCTGTCGACCACGGTAAAGTGATAATTGAGCTGCGGGCGATGGCTTTTTTTTGCGAGCTTCTGTCCGATTTTGTTGACATAACTTTGCAGAGTTGGTGAGTCGTAGACACCGTACTCCTTGCGTATATCGACATCGGCCTGCCGCCCGGTACGCATTTCCTCGGCTTCCGACATGAGAGTGAAATTCTGCCTGCCGGTAACCGGATTCACCGCGCAACCCGCAAACAGAAACAGGCTGGCGAGCAGGGTGGCGAGTCGGAGTGCGGCTGGAACTTGCATGACGTTATTTTACCCGCCGAAAATAAAAAAGGCAGCTTCAAGCTGCCTTTTCATGAGCGCGCAAACCGGTGCTTCAGGCTGCCGTCTGGCCTTCCGATTTTTTGCCGTATTTCTGGCGGAATTTCTCGACCCGCCCGGCAGTATCCACAATTTTCTGTTTGCCGGTATAGAACGGGTGACAGTTCGAGCACACTTCAACGTGCAAGGGCTTGCTCATGGTGGAACGGGTCTGGAAAGTGTTGCCGCAACTGCACGTCACGGCGATTTCCTGATAACTCGGGTGAATTTCTGCTTTCATGGTTTGTATCCTTGATCTGTCTCCACCCAGCGAACTGCGGAGCGGAAAGGCGCACATTATCCTTTAATCCGGAGGGGGTTGCAACTATACGCGCCGCATCGAATCGAAGAAGTCGGCGTTGTTCTTGGTGACCTTGATTTTATCGAGCAGGAATTCCATTGCATCCATGTCGTCCATCGGGTAGAGCAGTTTGCGCAACACCCAGATTTTTTGCAGATCGTCCGCCTTGATCAGCAGCTCTTCCTTGCGTGTGCCGGAGCGGTTGACGTTGATTGCAGGGTAGGTGCGTTTTTCCGCCATACGCCGGTCAAGATGGATTTCCATGTTACCGGTGCCTTTGAATTCCTCATAGATCACATCATCCATGCGCGAGCCGGTATCGACCAGTGCAGTGGCGATGATGGTGAGAGAACCGCCTTCTTCAATGTTGCGGGCAGCACCAAAGAAACGTTTGGGGCGCTGCAGCGCATTGGCATCGACACCACCGGTCAGCACCTTGCCGGAGGCAGGCACCACGGTGTTGTATGCGCGTGCCAGACGCGTGATTGAATCCAGCAGTATCACCACATCCTTCTTGTGCTCTACCAGACGCTTGGCCTTCTCGATCACCATGTCTGCCACTTGCACATGACGCACTGCGGGTTCGTCGAAGGTGGAAGAGATCACTTCGCCCCTGACCGAGCGGATCATCTCAGTTACCTCTTCCGGGCGTTCATCTATCAGCAACACCATCAGGATGACTTCGGGATGATTGGCCGCGATGGCATGCGCAATATGTTGCAGCATCACGGTTTTGCCGGATTTGGGGCTGGCTACCAGCAAGCCGCGCTGTCCCTTGCCGATGGGGGCAATGAGATCGATGATGCGGCCGGTGATGTTTTCCTCGGCTTTGATGTCGCGCTCAAGCTGCAATCGTTGGGTGGGGAACAGCGGGGTGAGGTTTTCAAACAGGATTTTGTGCTTGGAGTTTTCCGGTGGCTCGTTGTTGACCTTGTCCACTTTCACCAGCGCGAAGTAGCGTTCACCGTCCTTGGGGGTGCGGATTTCGCCATCTATCGAATCTCCGGTATGCAGATTGAAACGCCGGATCTGGCTGGGCGAAACGTAGATGTCGTCGGGTCCGGCCAGGTATGAGGTATCCGGTGATCTGAGGAAACCGAAACCATCCTGCAATACTTCCAGCGTACCTTCGCCAAAAATACTTTCTCCCTTGCGCGCCTGGTTTTTCAGCAAGGCAAAAATCAGATCCTGTTTTCGTAGCCGGTTGGCGCCATCGATTTCATTGGTAATAGCCATATCTACCAGTTCGGTGACATGGAGGTTCTTAAGGTCGGATAGATGCATGGGCGGGAACTCGCAGGTGAAAAAACGTAGGGTGTAAAGCGTCAGAGAACGTTGGAGGGAGATGCTGATAGGACAGAACAGGAACCAGAAGCGGTGAGTCTGATGGTATTTCGCTTCAAGGGAACACTTGATTATAAGGTTAGCGGGTTTAGATATGGCTGTCAATAAATGCTGTCAACTGCGATTTGGACAAAGCGCCAACTTTGGTCGCTTCAATGTTGCCGTTCTTGAACAGCATTAATGTGGGGATGCCACGGATGCCATATTTGGGCGGCGTTGCTTGATTCTCGTCAATGTTGAGCTTGGCTACTTTGAGGCGCCCGTCGTATTCCCTGGCTATTTCATCCAGGATGGGTGCGATCATTTTGCACGGCCCACACCATTCTGCCCAGTAGTCTACCAGCACGGGTATGGTTGACTGCAATACTTCGGTTTCAAATGTTCCGTCAGAGACGTAATGGATATGCTGGCTCATAGGGTCCTCATGCAAATATTAATAGTAGTTGAATCAATAGTAGTCGACTGGTGAGATGCGGTAAAGCTGAGGTATATCGGTAATGGTATATCAGGATCGGTCGGAATAGATCTGTTGCAGAAGAACAATAAAAGCTGGATGTTTTGCATACTATCGAAAAAATGTGTGGAAGGGAAGCATTACATTACTGGTAGTTGATGATAGCAACACTTTCAAGAGCTCCAGTCAGGTCTCCGCTCTCGTCGCTGCTCAACAACCATGGTTCCCAGAGCGTTCACGCGCCCGCCATGCCGATGTGTCGCAGCAGCGCATCGATTTTTGGTTCGCGTCCGCGGAATGCGATGAACGATTCCAGCGCTGGACGGCTCCCGCCCACTGCAAGAATTTCATCGCGAAAGCGCGCGCCGGTTTGGGTGTTGACTACCCTGCCCGTGCCGTTTTCCTCAAACAGACTGTAAGCGTCTGCAGACAATACCTCCGCCCACTTGTAGCTGTAATAACCCGCTGCATAGCCGCCGGCGAAGATATGCGAAAAACTGTTGGGAAAACGATTGAATTCTGGTGGAAAAATAACCGCAACCTGCTTACGGATTTTATCCAGCAATTGCAGCACCGTTTTCTCACCGCCCGGATCAAAGGCAGAATGCAGATGCATGTCGAACAGAGAAAATTCTATCTGGCGCAGGGCCTGGAGGCCGCTCTGAAAATTCTTCGCTGCCAGCATCTTATCGAACAGTTCCCGTAGCAGGGGCACGCCGCTATCCACATGCTGTGTCATATCGGCCAGCACTTCCCACTCCCAGCAGAAGTTTTCCATAAACTGGCTGGGCAGTTCCACCGCATCCCATTCCACACCGTTGATGCCCGACACGCCCAGGTCTTCTACCTGAGTGAGCAGGTGGTGCAGGCCGTGACCGAACTCGTGGAATAAGGTTATGACTTCATGATGGGTGAACAGAGCAGGACGTATTTGTCCATTGAGATTGACGGGTGCAGCGAAATTGCAGGTGAGGTAGGCCACCGGTATCTGCACGCGTTGCTCGCCGCTTCCTTCAACTCCGATACGACGGCGGGAAATGGCATCGTCCATCCACGCACCGCCGCGCTTGCTGGGGCGCGCGTAGAGATCAATGTAAAATTGTCCGATCAATTTTCCTTTGGCGTCACTGATATGGAAAAATTTCACATCAGGATGCCACAGTTGAATACCGGCTGATTCCTCTGCCGGCACAATGGTGATGCCGTAAAGATGCTCCACCAGTTTGAACATGCCCGGCAGCACCTTGGTTTCAGGGAAATACTGTTTCACTTCCTGATCAGAGAATGCGTAGCGCTCAAGGCGCAGCTTCTCGCTGGCATAGGCCAAGTCCCATGATTCCAGGTTCTCCAGCCCCAGTTTATCCGCGGCAAACTGGCGCAACTCTTGCAGATCGCGCTCGGCGTAAGGCCTGGCTTTGGCGGCAAGCTCGCCAAGAAAGTCCAGTACCTGTTTGGGCGTGGTAGCCATTTTCGTTGCCAGTGACACCTCGGCGTAGCACTTGAATCCAAGCAGTTGCGCTTCCTCTTGGCGCAATGCAAGGATCTTGCCGATAAGCGGGGTATTATCCCAGTCCGCTACATTACCGGAGGGTGGGGCAGGTGTGCCGATCTCGCTGGCGCGGGTAGAATAGGCGCGGTACATTTTCTCGCGCAGTGTGCGGGAGTCGGCGTACTGCATGACCGGCTGGTAGGAAGGCGCGTGCAGCGTGAATTTCCAGCGGGCGCCACGACTCGTTACCGCAGAGCGGCCGTTCGCGGGAATGGCGTCCTGCCCCCGTTCCTGCCCTTGGCTCTGCTCTGCTCCTTGCCGTGTTGCGGGGGCAACGTCATCTTTTTCGGCAGCCTCCCTGGCCGTTTGCAGCACATCATCCGGAATGCCGGCTACTTCATCGGCGTTGTCGATGGTCAGCGAAAAACTATTGGTTGCATCCAGCAGGTTGTCGCTGAATCTGGCACAGAGCGCAGACAACTCTTCCTGAATGCGGAGAAAACGCTCCTTCTTTTCGGGCGGCAGTTCCGCCCCACCCAGGCGAAAATCGCGCAATTCGTTTTCAATTATCTTTTTGCGGGCACGGTTCAGATTTTCAAATTCCGGATCATTGCGCAGTTGTTTGAATTTTTCGAACAACACCTGGTCTTGCGCCAGTTCGGCGAAATACTGGGTGACCAGCGGCAGATTGGCGTTGTACACCTCGCGCAATTCCGGGCTATTCATCACGGCGTTCAAGTGCGACACCTGTCCCCAGGCGCGCGACAGGCGCTCATTAGCGTCCTCCATCGGTTGCACAAAATTCTGCCAGGTTGGTGCGGTATCATCGCTGCGTGCCTGGCCGACAGTCGCACGGCCAGCGGCCAGCAGTTGTTCTATCGCCGGGGTGATATGTTCGGTCCGGATGTCCGCAAAACGCGGTAGGCCGGAAAAATCGAGCAGGGGATTGGTCATGCTAACCTGTGAAGGGTGATTTCAACTGTGTCAGTTGAGAGAAACAGATGGGTGCCACGACGAGGGGCTAATTTTCGTACACGATGCTGCCGTCGACCAGAGTATATTTTACCCTGCCCTGCAGTTCCATGCCCAGGAACGGTGTGTTCTTCCCCTGACTTTTAAGCGCGGCAGCTTCCACTTTCCAATATTGGTTGGGATCGAAAATACACAGGTCGGCAGCGGTGCCGGCGGATAGATGACCGGCATCCACGCCAAGTATTCTGGCGGGCTCCACAGTAATCTTGGCCAACGCCGCAGACAGCGGCATTTTCATTTCCAGCGCCCACTTTAAAGTGAGCGGCAGCAGCAATTCCAGGCCAGTGGCACCGACCTCGGCTTCACCGAAAGGTAACAGCTTGGCATCTTCGTCCACTGGCGCGTGGTCGGAACAGACCGCATCTATGGTGCCATCCATCAAGCCAGCACGCAGCGCATCGCGGTCACTCAATCCGCGCAACGGCGGCACCAGATGGCAATTGGAATCGAAGAAGCCGATATCCATTTCGGAGAGATGCAGGTGATTGATCGCCACATCGCAGGTGATGGACAGACCCTGCTGCCTGGCCGCGCGCACCATGGTGACGCCCTCCGCGCTGGACAGCCGGCACAAATGTATTCTGGCGCCGGTTTCTCTTGCCAGCAGAACGATATTTGACAGGGCAATCGTCTCCGCGCATACGGGAATTGCCGGTAGACCCAGGCGGGTCGCCACTTCACCATCATGAGCCACACCATTATTGGCGAGACTCACATCCTGAGGGCGCAGCCACACGCCAAAGCCGAAGGTGGCGGCATACTGCATCGCCTGCATCATTACCAGCGTGTCAGTGAGGGGTGCATCGGATTGACCGAAAGCAACGCAGCCTGCATCGCGCAATTCGGCCATTTCGGTTAAGCGCTCACCCTTCAGGCCTTGAGTAAGTGCCCCGATGGGATAGACGCGGGCCTGGTTGAGGCTCCGGGCGCGGTGCTTGAGCATTTCCACCAACCCCGGTTCGTCCAGCGGCGGATCGGTATCAGGCGGGCATGCCAGGCTGGTGACGCCACCCGCCACCGCCGCATCCATTTCCGATTCGAGCGTGGCCTTGTATTCAAAACCCGGTTCACGCAGTCGCGCCGACAGGTCCACCAGACCGGGGCATATTACCAACCCCTTCGCGTCTATCACGCGATTGGCCTGGAAGCCATTCGGTACGGCGCCGGTTGCAACGACTTTCCCGGCAGCGATGAATACGTCCATGACGGCATCGATCCCGTTCTTGGGATCAATCAGGTGTCCGTTTTTAATCTGGATTTTCATATGGCTCTTCAGTTCCCCGCCAGAATCGACATTACCGCCATCCGTACCGCGATGCCGAATGTCACTTGCGGCAGTATCACCGACTGTTTGCCATCGGCCACGGCGGAATCAATTTCAATGCCGCGATTCATCGGCCCGGGGTGCAGCACAATGGCGTCGTGCCTGGCAAGCGCCAGTTTTTCCTGCGTCAGTCCGTAATACTTGAAATATTCCTCGGCGCTGGGGAGGCTTGCACCCAGCATGCGCTCATTTTGCAAACGCAGCATCAGCAGCACATCGACGTCTTTCAAACCTTGCGCCATGTCATGATAGACATGCACACCCAGGCGCTCGACCTTGGTGGGCAGCAGGGTTTTGGGTGCGATGACCCGTACCTCCGGCACACCCAGTGTGGTCAGCGCGTGTATCTGCGAGCGCGCCACCCGTGAGTGCAGGATATCGCCGACGATGGCCATGCGCAGATTATGGAAATCGCGTTTGTAGTGGCGGATGGTGAACATATCGAGTAACGCCTGGGTGGGGTGCGCGTGACGTCCGTCGCCGGCGTTGATAACGTGAATCTCGGGTCGTACATGCCGAGCGATCAAATGTGCAGCGCCACTTTGCGAGTGCCGTACGATAAACATGTCGGCATGCATGGCCGAGAGATTGTCCACCGTGTCCAGCAGCGTTTCCCCTTTGGATTGGGAGGAAACCGCGATGTTGAGATTGACCACATCCGCTGACAGGCGTTTGGCGGCGATTTCGAAGGTGGTGCGGGTGCGGGTGCTGGGTTCAAAGAACAGGTTGAATATGGACTTGCCGCGCAGCAGCGGAACTTTCTTGATGTCACGCTCGGTGACGCCGACAAAGGATTCGGCAGTGTCGAGTATGTTCAGCAGAATGGAAGCAGGTAGCCCCTCGGTGGTGAGAAGATGTTGCAGTTCGCCGTGTTTGTTTAGCTGCGGATTATTGTTCATTGTCCCGGAGGGCTTTTGTCATATAAGCTCAGGCTCAATTTTCCATCATTGCTCCGTTCCAGCGCCAGCATTTTATGCTCCGGCAGGGCAAGCATCCCACCAACATACTGGGCGGCGATAGGCATCTCTCTGCCGCCCCGGTCTATCAATGCGGCAAGACGGATGCTGGCCGGGCGACCGTAATCGAACAGCTCGTTGATGGCGGCGCGGATGGTGCGGCCAGTGTAGAGTACGTCGTCCACCAGAATGATGTGGCTGCCTTCCACCTCGAACGGGATGTCCGAAGGCTTGACCTGGGGGTGTAGACCGATTTGACCAAAATCGTCGCGATAGAATGAAACATCCAGGGTACCCAACGGGAGCGTAAGCCCCAGATCCCGGTGCAGTCGCTCTGCCAGCCATACGCCGCCGGTATAAATACCCACCAAGGCGGCGTTGCCGGAAACCTCAGGCCGCATTTTCCCGGTCAGGTCGGCAAGCAATTGTTCTGCGTCAGGCAAGTGCATAATGTCCATCGAAATAAGATTGCAAGATCTGCTGTGCCGCCACCTGATCCAGCAGCGGTTTCTGTTTCTTCCCTTTGACGCCCGCTTCCCGCAGCGCTGTGCTGGCAGTGATGGAAGTATAACGCTCATCCACCAGCGCAGTCTTGATGTTGAAGCGACCTTCCAGGCGGCGTGCGAAACGCCGGCTCAGCCGGGTCAGTTCGTGCTCGGTACCATCGGCATGCGTGGGTAACCCTACTACCAGCAACACTGGTTGCCATTCTTCGATCAGTTTGGCGATGCTGTCAAAACGCCGCTCGGTAAGCACATCGCTCACTGTGGCAAGAGGATGCGCCAAACCCAGTTGCAGGTCGCCCACCGCAATACCGATGTGTTTTTCGCCGAAGTCGAAAGCCATCACCGTCCCCATGGAAGTGTGACGGGTCTCAAGTACCAAGTGTTGATTTGCCTGATTCTGCATGAAATAGCCGATTAACGCCGAACAATGTTCTCAAGAATGCCCTACCTCATCTGACAGGCTGGAGAAATCAATTCCCAGCAATTGTATCGCCGCAGCCAGTCGTTGTTCGGATGGCAGTTCGAACATGATGCTGGGTGATGCGGGCACGGTGAGCCACGCATTCTGGGCCAGTTCATGCTCAAGTTGGCCGGGCGCCCACCCCGAGTAGCCCAACGTTACCAGCGCCTGTCTGGGGCCTTTTCCGCACGCAATCGCCTGCAGGATGTCGAGTGAGGTAGTGAGGCCCACTTCCTGATTTACCGTCATGGTGGATTGCCAGCCATCTGCTGGTTGATGCAGCACGAAGCCGCGATCCAGTTGCACCGGTCCGCCAAACAATACCGGTAATCCTTTAAGAGACAGGTTGGTAATAGGAATGCCAAGCTGATCAAACATATCCTCCAGCATCAGCTCAGTGGGCCGGTTGACCACCAGGCCCAGCGCACCCTGTTCGTTGTGTTCGCAGATATAGGTGAGAGTTTTGGAAAATGAAGGATCTGCCATGGCCGGCATGGCGATCAGAAAATGGTGGGTCAGATTGATGCTTTGCATGGATGAGTTAACTGCATGTTTACCATTGTAAACCGGTTGCCGTTTCTCCACAATTTTCAAGAATGGCATGTTCGCCGGGATCTCATCAATACCTGATGATCATGGGATAAGCAGACCGGGGATAACCATACCAGGCGACTGGCAAACCATGAATCATGAGGCGTCACGTCGCGCTGCCTGAATGATCTCCCTGAGGTAAGTCTGCTGCATGTAATCCAGGATGGCGTCGGCTACTCCGTCCTTTGAGAGCTGAGAAAATTGTGAGGTGGTGAGGTTGTAAACGGTTTGATTCTGGAAATAATGTTGGCTGCAGTTTCGTCAATTGAGATGCTGCTGAATCCGGCACAAACAAAAACCCCCGGGGTTGAGCCGGGGGTTCGCTGGACGATATTTTCCTGTGCGATTGCCACAAGCCGAGTTTTCTCACCCTTCTGCCCGTGGCCACCTCTGCAGCTATCTGGGTTATCTTTTCTTACTTGGCGGCGGGCGGGGCTACCGTCTTCAGTACGGTGGGGCCGGTGACTGTGATATCCCGGCGGAGTTGATCCATATTCACGCTCTGGTTGTTGATGCCATCAACTCTCTCGATGTCGTCGACCTTCTTGAACGCACCGGCTTTGGTGCGATAGTCAATGATCGCTTTGGCTTTGGATTTGGTGATGCCTGAATTTTTCAGAGTTTCAAGTTCGGCCTGAGTGGCAGTGTTGATGTTGACATACGCGTAAGCGCTACCGCTGAATGCAAACAGTGTGGCAATGATTATGAACAAATTTTTCATGGTTTCTCCCTGAGTTAAAAATGGATAACTGGATCACAATAACACAAAATTCCTTTTTTTCCATAAAGTCTATAAATATATGCCGGGTTGTCAGAATCGGTAGCCGAGGGTGACGCCAGTGGCCAGCGGGCTTATTTCGACAGAGCCTGGTTCCCCTCGCTTTTTGTCCGCATCACGATCGCTTTAGAAGCCGATTCCGAGATAACCACCGGCAGTCACGCCGTCGATTCTGATGCCGTCGTTTCTGCCACTGGTCAGGTGATAACGCGCATCAAGGCCGACAAAGAAGCTTTTCCAGATTCTGTAATCGACACCGGCACCAAACATGACTCCCGGAATCAATACCGTAATGGATTCAGACGGCGGGCTGATCACATGGATACCGAGACCTGCAGGGATAATCCAGGGTCTGAGCCGGCTGCCTTCGAAAAATTTGATTTTCGGCGCTGCGGTCAAAGTAAGCTGGCTGACATTCACGCCGGCACCCGCAGCGGGAAGGCCGTTGGCTCGTACGTTGGAGCCGAATTCTTTGTACTCGAACATCAATTCAGACGCGACACTAGTCCTGGGCGCTAAGCCCCAGGCATCTTTGGTCAGGTTCCAGTCAAAGCCCGCGCCTATATACCACGCATCTTTATCTGCCACCCCCCCGGCACCGCCAAGACCAGCACTATTTATGGATACGCCGTTACGCGGATCATTGGCGTGCGCGAAGCCGCCGCGGAAGAACAGCATATGGCTCTTGCGATCCAGGCGTTTGTCCATAATATCCGCCATTTCTATAGCATGCTCCGCTTTTTCTTGGGCTGTCCTCGTATATTCTTTAGCGTGCGACGCCTTTTCTTCGATCTGTATCGTTTTTTCCTCGATCGCCATGACCTTCTGCGCTTCCCGGGCAGATTCGGATTTCACCTGGTTCAGTTCGCTGCGGAGGGCTTGCAACTGACTCTCCATTTGTTTGAGTGCCCGTTCCAGAGCCTGGGTTCTTGCGTCCTGAGCAGAAGCTGGTGGCGCAACCATCGCCATGACAATGACGAGTGAACCGACTGCCACACGGATGAACAACCGTGTTTTATCAAGAAAATGTTTCATTTAGCTTTCCTCCTTACTATCGAACTTTGTTTTATCGGGTGCTGTTTCAGCCATGGCATCGGTAGAAACAAACAGGGAAACTCCAAACAAGACAGCGAATTGCAGTTTTTTCATGGTATGCCGACCTTTCGACGGACTGCCAAAAGAGATAACAGGACATCCGCATCTCAATATAGGCGATATTACGCGCGGCGAGAAATAAATGTCAACAATTTTTTGGGGAATTGGCGAGGAGCTATCCTGCCGGTGGCTAGACTGGATAGGAGAAAAACCAAGGGGAAAAGCCGGACGGTTTGGTGCGTTGCCGGATTTGCCGGCGGTATAAACCGGAATTATGTGCGCAGCTTTAGCTCACTAAAGGCGGCTGCGGGTAAGTCAGTCAGTTGATATTTGCCGCTCATTACTGCAGCAGCGAGAATATCCAGGGTCTGATCTTTTAGCAGCCTTACGATTTCCTGCTTGATTGGAGACCACTTTGCATGCATCGGGCAGGGTACTTTGTCACTGCAAATCTTGAGTCCCAGTACACAATCCTCAGTAAATCCAGGGCCTTCGGTAATGAGGACGATCTGCATCAAAGTGATTTTTTCGCCCTCTTCCCGCAGGCAGAAGCCGCCTTGCTTGCCGCGGTAAGAGTAAAGCAGGTTGCCTCTGCACAGGTTCTGTAGCACCTTGGCGAGATAGGTGGGCGGCGCCCCCAAATTCTCGGCAATGGTACGATTCAACACCGACACGCCGCGAGGCTGCGTGGCTATGTAAATGAGCGCCTGAATAGCGTACTGGGTGGTGCGGGATAGAATCATCGGAGTTCTCTATTTTTGTGAGCCTTCAATCACCTGCGGGAAAACGACATCGCCGAGCTACAAAGGATGTGTTTATCTTAATATCAAATCAGTATATTGTAAAATTGTAAGCGAAGGGATTGTTCTTCTTTCCCTGTCACGCCAAGTATGATGGGCATTTGATCAACAACTGTTTAATTTTTGCTAAATGATTCCGTGGTTAGTTCCTCACATGCCTTTCCCGCCGCTGGAAGCTGCACTTGCCAAGCCCAACGGCCTGCTTGCCGCCGGTGGCGACCTTTCGCCGCAACGTTTGATTGAAGCTTATCGCTGTGGAATTTTCCCCTGGTTCAACGCCGGGGAGCCTATTCTTTGGTGGAGTCCTGATCCGCGCATGGTGCTGTTACCCGGTGAGCTTAGAATTTCTCGCTCGCTGAATAAAGCTCTCAACAAGGGTAATTACGAAATCCGTGTGGATAGTGCCTTCAGCCAGGTCATGCAGGCTTGCGCCGCGCCGCGCAAGGGACAATCCGGTACCTGGATACACCCCGAGATGATTTCGGCCTACGCTGTGCTGCATGAAATCGGGCTGGCCCACTCAGTCGAAACCTGGGTGGACGGTGAGCTGATGGGGGGACTATACGGCGTTAGCCAGGGAAAAGTATTTTTTGGTGAATCCATGTTTTCCCATATTCCCGATGCTTCCAAAATCGCATTCGTGCATCTGGTGAGACAGTTGCAACGCTGGAATTTCGGCATGATCGATTGCCAGATGAAAACTGCTCATCTCGCATCTTTTGGCGCGCGCGAAATTCCCCGCACAGAATTTAGTCAAAGACTAAGAGAATTGATAGACTACCCTGAACGAGTTGAGAAATGGCGTTTTGATCATGAGCCGGCTGAATGACCTTCCTGCATCGGCGTTACAGTTCTACACCACCGCATCTTATCCGTGTAGCTATCTGCCGGAGAAATTGGCGCGCTCCCAGGTAGCAACACCCAGCCATCTGGTCGATACGGATGCCTACGGGAAACTGGTTCAGGCTGGTTTTCGTCGCAGCGGCGCTTTCACCTATCGGCCCTATTGCGATCATTGCCGCGCTTGTGTGCCGGTGCGAATTATCGTTGACGAATTTACTCCCAGCCGTGCCCAACGCCGGGCCTGGAAACGGCACCAGCATCTGGTTGCGACCCGGCATGAGCTGTATTACCACCCGCAGCACTATACGCTCTATCTGCGCTACCAGGCGCAACGCCATTGCGGCGGCGGCATGGATCGCGACAGTCGCGAGCAGTACCGCCATTTCCTGCTGCAGAGCAATGTCAATTCCAGGCTGATTGAGTTCCATGAGAATGGTCAGCTACGCATGATCAGCATTATTGATGAACTGCCCGACGGTATTTCCTCGGTCTATACTTTCTTCGATCCGGATGTGCCGGGTGTAAGCTTTGGTACCCACAACATCCTGTGGCAAGTACAGCAATGCCGTGCACTTGGCTTGCCTTATCTTTATCTTGGTTACTGGATCAGGCAGAACCGGAAAATGGGCTACAAGGCTAATTTCCAACCACTGCAAGGCTTGATCGACGGTCAATGGCGGCTGCTTGATGGCAACGAGACAGATTGCGGGTAGTCATCTGTCCATGACACTTGGCACCAGAATTTATCGCCGCAGTGCTCGTATCTCTGCTGCGCGCTTCTCCAGCGGCACTGCTTTGCTGGCATAACCAATGTCTCGATACAGTTGCGCCAGATTTTCAAGGCCGGTAGCCACATTGGGATGATCCGGACCGAATACCTTTTCTGAAATTGCCAGTGCACGTCTGAACAGCGGTTCGGCATTGGGGTATTTCCCTTGATCTCTGTACAATCCTGCCAGATTATTCAGACCGAGCGCCACATTCGGATGCTCCGGACCAAGCGCTTTCTGAGAAATCGCCAGGACGCGTTTATACAGCGGTTCAGCCTGCACATACTGTTTCTGCGCGTGGTACAGCAGCGCCAGATTGTTCAGGCTTATGACCACATTGGGGTGATCCGGGCCGAAGACTTTTTCCAGAATCGCCAGCGCACGTTTGTGCAGCGGCTCGGCCAGCGCATACTGTTCCTGAGCATGATACAGTTGCGCTAGGTTATTCAGACTCGCGGCGACATCAGGATGATCCGGACCGTGCGCCTTCTCATCAATCGCCAACGCACGTTTGTACAACGGCTCGGCCTGCGCATACTGTTCCTGGGCGCTGTACAGCAATGCCAGACTATTCAGACTGGTGGCCACATCAGGGTGATCCGGTCCAAGAGCTTGTTCGGCTACCTGCAGGGCTTGTTTCGCCACCTCCGTCGCGCGCGTATATTGCCCTTGTCGATACAGCAAATCGGCCTGCCGGCTGAGTGCGTTCCATCCAGGTGCGGCGGCATGGCTATACGCGCTTGTTGTCAGACCAAGCGTGAGGAGGGCCAAGGCAAGAGAGAAGGTGGCTATTTTCATATATCTGCTGATTGAGATTGATGTGGAAAACAATGAATCGCGCGCCACCCAATCCACTGTGATTATCCCCATGGTTGATCCGGGTAGAGAACTGTCAAGCCTTAGAACTACATCCGTTCAATTTACCATGGAGTATGCGCAAAGGGACAAACACTATTTCCTGGATGAGTGATGCGCTCAACTAACTCTGCATCCTCCACGCATCCACGGTCTTTTCCGGGTTAAAATCAGCCCATGCTCTATTCTCTGTTCCGCCCGTTGCTGTTCAGTCTCGACCCTGAAACTGCACACTGCATCACATTCAATGCAATCGAGAAAGCCCGCCAGCTCGGGCTGCTTCCAGGTCAGCCGTTTGCCTGCCAGCCGCGCAATGTCATGGGTCTT
This sequence comes from Nitrosomonadaceae bacterium, assembly GCA_919902515.1. Lineage (GTDB taxonomy): Bacteria > Pseudomonadota > Gammaproteobacteria > Burkholderiales > Nitrosomonadaceae > VFJL01. The sequence continues at coordinate 54,950 of CAKKRD010000018.1, forward strand.
GATTTCCCCAACCCGGTCGGTCTGGCCGCCGGTCTGGACAAGGACGGAGATCATATCGATGCGCTTGCCGCGCTCGGTTTCGGCTTCATCGAGATAGGCACGGTCACACCCCGTCCCCAGCCCGGGAATCCGCAGCCGCGGCTGTTTCGCCTCCCGCAGGCCAACGCCATCATCAACCGTCTGGGTTTCAATAATCACGGTGTGGACAGACTGGTAGCAAACGTCAAACGTTCAAATTATCGGGGTATCCTTGGCATCAACATTGGCAAGAATTTCGATACACCGGTGGATAGAGCCGCTGATGACTACCTGGTCGGTCTGCGCGAAGTTTACGCTCACGCCAGTTATGTAGTGGTCAATATTTCCTCGCCCAATACGCCCAATCTGCGGCAATTGCAAAATACCGCAGAGCTGGATCATTTACTGGGTGCGCTGAAAGCGGAACAAGAAAAGCTCACTGATAAACATGGCAGATATACGCCGCTGGCGGTGAAGATTGCTCCTGATCTGGAGCCGTCGCAAATCGAAGCCATCGCCGCACTGCTGATGCGGCACCGGATTGACGGCGTCATTGCTACCAACACCACTCTTTCACGGGCCGGTGTGGAAGCATTGCCGCATGCGCGCGAAGCCGGTGGATTGAGCGGTGCGCCGCTGACACAACGTGCCACTGCGGTTATCCGCCAATTGCATGCCGCGCTGCAAGGGACGCTGCCTATTATCGGCGTGGGCGGCATCATGTGTGCGGCAGACGCAAAGGAAAAAATGGACGCGGGCGCAAGCCTGGTACAAATCTACACTGGCCTGATTTATCGCGGTCCCGATCTGGTGCGCGAGGCGGTACAGGCAGTGTGTGCAGCATGAATTCCGTGGTAGCCGGATAAAGCCGTGTTGCCGTTGATGCTGCGGGCTGAAACGGCGATAATCTGTGCTTTCTGACCTTGCCATTATCCCCGGTGCAGTGCTGGATTAGTCGTACTCAGGCTCTGGATGAGAAAAAACCTGCTGATAGAGAAAATAGATGCCATCCTGCCGCAAACCCAGTGCCGCCAGTGTGGCTTTTCTGGTTGCGGGCCTTATGCGGCAGCGATTGCGGAAGGTAATGCGAATATCAATCAGTGTCCGCCAGGTGATGACGCCGGCATCCAGAAGCTGGCTGATTTGCTGGGGGTAAGGCCGATACCGCTGAATAGCGCGCATGGTGTGCCCAAACCCAGAGCAGTGGCGCTGATAGACGAGCAGATTTGCATCGGTTGTACGCTTTGCATCGAGGCTTGCCCGGTGGATGCGATTGTCGGTGCCGCCAAGCAAATGCACACTGTGATCGCTGCTGAATGCACCGGCTGTGAACTCTGCCTTGCACCCTGTCCAGTGGATTGCATCAGCATGATCCCGATCGGGAAACAAATCAGCGCTGCAGCATGTGAACCTTGCATTGCCAGCGATGACTGGTTGCTGCGCGAGAATGAGATGAAAATGAAAGCGGCTGATCGTGCGCGCGCGCGCCACCAATTCAGGCTGAAAAGACTTGAGCGTGAAAAACAGGAGCAGGCAGAAAAGCTTGCGCAAAAAACTGGAACAATAGCCAGCGATCCCAGGAAAGTTGCAGTTCTGGCAGCACTGAAACGCACTATGACGGCCCGGTCAGATAACTGAAGAACAATAACCTGGTTACTCCGTAGCTGAATGTCTTTCTATCCAATCCATGAATCCAAGCAAACGTCGCGAAATTTTCACCCGCTTCAGGGCGGCTAATCCTCATCCCACGACCGAGCTGGAATACAGCACGCCATTCGAGTTGCTGGTAGCAGTGGTGCTCTCCGCCCAGGCTACCGACAAGAGCGTGAATCTGGCAACCAGGAAATTGTTCCCCCAAGCCAATACGCCGGAAAAAATTCTCGCTCTGGGGGAGGCCGGATTGCGCGACGCCATCAAGAGCATTGGACTATTTAAAACCAAGGCGAAGAATATCCTGGCCACTTGCAAGCTGCTGATTCAGCATCATGGTAGCCAGGTGCCACAGACGCGTGATCAGTTGGAGAAGCTTCCTGGCGTGGGACGCAAGACCGCCAACGTAATTCTGAATACCGCGTTTGGCGAACCTACCATCGCGGTGGACACGCATATTTTCCGGGTTGCCAACCGCACTGGCATTGCCCCTGGGAAGAATGTACTGGAAGTGGAACTAAAACTGCTGAAGTTCATCCCGCAGGAATTCCGCCATGACGCCCACCATTGGCTGATCCTGCACGGACGCTATGTGTGCAAGGCGCGCAAGCCGGAATGCCCTGTGTGTATCATTAACGATTTGTGCGAGTTCAAGCAGAAAACCTTGAAGAATAATTCCATTTGAATACCGGCATATTGGATGTTTAACCCTTCCAGAGACCAGGCGCGGCAGCTCTTCTTCGATACTTGGCGCAAGTATCGCCAGCGGGAAATTCTTTCCGGCATGGAAGACATGGCGCTGGAGGTCATCCTGCTGCACCCGGAATACCAGGCCATACTGGCTGACGAAGACCGCTATCGAGACAAGGATTACCTACCTGAAATGGGAGACACCAACCCTTTTTTGCATATGAGCATGCATGTCGCCATCAAGGAGCAGCTTTCCATAGATCAACCTGTGGGAATACGCGAACGTTTTGAGCGTCTGCTGAAAAAAACCGGCAGCGAGCACGACGCCATGCATCAAATCATGGAATGTCTTGCGGAAATGATCTGGCAAGCACAACGTAGCCAGTCGGCACCGGATGCCACGATCTATTTTGATTGCCTGGATAGGCGGGGGAATTGATCTGTGGCTAATAAAAAAACAGGACGCAAACGCGTCCTGTTTTTTTATGCACGGTTCTGGCTATGCTACCTGGTTCTCAGACCGGACTGAGTCGCATAATAGGCCGCCAGATTTTCAACGTCTTCTTTGCTCAAGGCTGCGGCCATGCCGGCCATGATGGGGTCTTTGCGAGCACCAGACTTATAGTCGTTCAGGGCTTTTGCCAGATAATCCGCATGCTGTCCGCCGAGCTTGGGAAAATTCGGGGCAGGGCTATTGCCGTCGGCCCCATGACACGCAGCACAGGCTTCCCCCGCTTTTCTCTTGCCAGCCTCGATATCGGCTGCTATTCCCTGTCCAGAAATCAACAGCAATGCGCCGCTCATTGCGGCAATGACGATTTTTTTCATAATGATTTCCTTACGTGAATGATGAAATTATCTTCCACCGCTGGTGTAATAGGCGACTACATCCTGCATATCCTGCGCGGAAAGGGTGGCCGCGATGGCGTCCATGCTGGGATGGCTACGGTTACCAGACTTGTAGCCTTCCAGCGCCTTGATCATGTAAGCGCCATGCTGCCCTCTGAGCTTGGGCACATGATAAACCTTGGGGAAGGCGGTACGATAGCCCTCTATGTCATGGCAACCGGTGCACATGGAAGCTTTTTGCTTGCCCGCTGCGGCGTCGCCGACAGCTTGAGCCTGAGCGACACTGGAAATTGCCAAGAGCAGGCTTCCGGCAAGTAGTTTCACCATTGCTGATTGTTTCATTGTGGGCACCCCCTCTTCAAAAAGAGCAACTGTAAACGATGTGTCATTTTCGGTCAATGAATAAAGTGGTAAGAAACACTGGAATCCGTCACTATTTCTTTCCGCCAGCCGTTATGTGTTTTGCTTCCAGTTCATCCCATCGAGCAAGACAGTTTATGAGTTCTTCCTCGACGGCGGCAAAGCGCGCTTGCAGCGCTCTCGCTTCCTCCGGATTATCGCGGTAAATAGTCGGGGTGCCCAGCCGGTGGGTAATGTCAGCCTGTTCCCGTTCCAGGGTTTCGATCTTCGCTGGCAGTGCCTCCAGTTCGCGCATTTCATTGGAGCTCAATTTGGGGCGGAGGGTCGGTTTGGACACTTTTGCCGATGAGGCCAAGGGCTGTGGTTGAGCCGCTTCCTGTTTTGCCGCCGTTTTCACAAAGTTCTTCGCCCGTACCCAGTCATCATAGCCGCCAACATATTCCTGCAGTATGCCATCGCCCTCAAATGCGATCACCTGAGTCACCACGTTGTCGAGAAATGCGCGATCGTGGCTGACCAGGAACAGGGTGCCGGAATACTCTTGCAGCAACACTTCCAGCAGCTCCAGGGTTTCGATGTCCAGATCGTTGGTGGGTTCATCGAGCACCAGCACGTTGCTGGGACGGGTGAATAAGCGTGCCAGCAACAGCCGATTGCGTTCGCCGCCGGAGAGCGATTTTACGGGTGAGCGCGCCCGCTCCGGCGCAAACAGGAAATCCTCCAGATAGCTGATGACATGTTTCTTCGCTCCGCCGATTTCGATGAAATCCGAGCCTTGGCTGATGGTGTCTATCAGCGTCGCTTCCTCGTCCAGTTGCTCGCGCATCTGATCGAAATAAGCCACGGCAAGTTTGGTTCCCTGCCGCACTATGCCGCTATCGGGCTGCAATTCACCCAGTATCAGCTTCAGCAGGGTGGACTTTCCGGCGCCATTGGGTCCCAGCAGCCCCACCCGGTCGCCACGCATGATGCGGCAGGAAAAATCCTTGATGACGATTTTGTCGCCATAACTCTTGCTGACGTGCTCCAGTTCAGCCACCACGCGTCCGGATCGCGCCCCCTCATCCACGCTGAGATTGACCGTTCCCACCCGATTGCGCCGCGCCGCCCGCTCCAAACGCAGCGCCTCCAGTTGCCGCACTCTGCCTTCATTGCGCGTACGGCGTGCCTGGATGCCTTTGCGTATCCAGATTTCTTCTTGCGCCAATACCTTGTCAAATTTCTGGTTATGGGTGGCCTCAACTTCCAGCATCTCCTCCTTTTTGCGTTGATATTCTGCGAACTTGCATGGAAAAGTTGCTAACTTACCGCGATCAAGCTCGATGATTCGTGTCGCCACATTATCCAGAAAACGCCGGTCATGGGTGACGAATAGCACGCTGCCGGCAAAATCCTTGAGCAATCCTTCCAGCCATTCAATAGAGGAAAAATCCAGGTGATTGGTTGGCTCATCCAGCAGCAGCACGTCGGGCGACACTACCAGTGCGCGCGCCAGCGCGACCCGTTTTTTCAGTCCGCCGGAAAGGTGTCCGATCAAAGTATCTTCGGGAAGGTTAAGCTGGTGGATGACAGTCTCTACCTTGCCCTGGATGCGCCAACCATCCTGGGCCTCCAGTTCACCCTGCAAATCCTGCAAGCGATCAAGTAGTGCTTCGGTATCTCCTGCGCCGTCACTCAGAGCATGAGACACCTCGTGGTAATCAAGCAGCACCTGACTGACCGCACCCAAGCCGTTGGACACCTCTTGGAACACTGTATTGGCTGCATCCAACTCCGGTTCCTGCGGCACATAGGCCAGCTTCAATGCAGGCGCGCGCCATACCTTGCCATCATCCAGCTTGATTTCACCCGCCAGAATGCGCAACAAACTGGACTTGCCACCGCCGTTCCTGCCAATCAGGCCGATGCGCTCGCCCGAATCAAGCTGCAAATCTACATGATCAAGCAGCGCATGGTGGCCAAAGGCAAGACAGACTTTTTCGAGAGTAATGAGAGGCATGGGTGTGGAAATGGGGGTTCAGCAGATTGGCAGGGGCGGGATTCTGCCATGCTTCGTGGGGTTTGGCAAAGTATCGCACATCACCTGGGGTGAGATTGGAACGTGAACCCTGGTTCAGGGTTCATGCTTCACGACTCATTCCGTCAGTTTCTTCTTCAACAGCTCATTTACTTGTGCAGGGTTGGCTTTGCCCTTGGTGGCCTTCATCGCCTGGCCAACAAGGGAATTGAAAGCTTTTTCTTTCCCATTGCGATAATCGGCTACCTGCTGCGGGTTAGCGGCAAGAATGCCGGCTATGAGCTGCTCGATCTCGCCCGCGTCCGAAATCTGTTTCAGACCTTTGGTTTCAATAATGATGTCGGCATCACCCCCGCATTCGCCGCGCCACATGGCGTCGAACACGTCCTTGGCGGTTTTTCCCGAGACGGTTCCGTCGCTGATGCGTAACAGCAGTCCTGCCAATTGTGCCGGGCTGACAGGGCATTGCGCGATATCCATCGCCTCTCTGTGCAAACGTCCGTTTACTTCGCCCATGATCCAGTTGGCGCAGAGCTTGGCTTGTGTTGGCAACAGCTTCACCGTGCTCTCAAAATAATCTGCCATTTCTCTGGTCGCGGTCAGCACCCCGGCATCGTATGCGGAGAGACTGTATTCAGCCATATAGCTGCTGCGTTTGGCTTCAGGCAACTCCGGCAACATTGCTCTCACGCGGTTGATCCAATCCGCAGAGATTTCGAGCGGCAGCAAATCCGGATCAGGAAAGTAGCGGTAATCCTGCGCATCTTCCTTGCTGCGCATGGCGCGGGTCTCATCCTTGTCCGAGTCGTAGAGCCGGGTTTCCTGGCGTATGGTTCCGCCATCTTCCAGAATCTCCATCTGCCGCTTGGCCTCGTAGTCAATCGCCTTTTCGAGAAAACGGAATGAGTTGAGATTCTTGATTTCGCAGCGGGTGCCGAGCTTGTCCGAGCCGAGGGGCCTTACCGATACATTGGCGTCGCAACGGAATGAACCTTCCTGCATGTTGCCGTCGCAGATGTCGATCCAGCGCACCAGCGAGTGCAGGGTTTTGGCAAAAGCCACTGCTTCCGCGCTGCTGCGCATATCCGGCTCGGAAACGATTTCCAGCAGCGGCGTACCGGCACGATTCAAATCAATGCCGGTCATGCCTTGAAAATCCTCATGCAGTGACTTGCCCGCATCTTCCTCCAGATGTGCCCGGGTGAGGCGGATGGTTTTCTCGCACTCGCTTCCATCGCCGCCAATCTGAATAATCTTTACACTGCCGCCCGCGACCACTGGCAGCTCGTACTGGCTGATCTGATAACCTTTGGGCAGGTCGGGATAAAAATAATTCTTGCGCGCGAATATCGAAGGCGAATTAATTTTTGCACCCACCGCCAAACCAAGCCTGATTGCCCGCTCCACTGCGCCGCGATTCAATACCGGCAACACGCCCGGCAGCGCGATATCCACCGCGCATGCCTGGGCGTTGGGTGCCGCTCCAAACGCAGTCGGTGCACCGGAGAATATTTTTGATCGGGTCGAGAGCTGCGTATGCACCTCAAGACCAATTACGATTTCCCATTGCATTTTTTTGTGTCTCTACAGTTCAGGCAATCAGTTTGTCGGGCATCCGAATATGCCAATCCGTTACCTGCTGGTACTGGTGGGCCACATTCAGCATTTGTGCTTCGGCAAAATAATTGCCGATGATATGCAAACCCACCGGCCGATTATTATCGCCAAAGCCCGCAGGAATGGACATGCCAGGCAGCCCGGCCAGATTGGTGGCGATAGTGTAGGTATCGGACAGATACATCTGCACCGGATTACTGCTTTTTTCTCCCAAGGCGAATGCAACCGTGGGCGTGGTCGGCCCCATGATGATGTCGCACTGCGCGAAGGCTGCGGCAAAATCCTGTGCAATCAAGCGGCGCAGTTTTTGTGCCTGAATATAGTAAGCGTCGTAATAACCGTGCGACAGCACGTAGGTGCCGATCAGAATGCGGCGCTTTACTTCCGCGCCAAAACCCTGCGCCCGGCTTTTCTGATACATGTCATTGAGATCGGTATATTCCGGAGCCCGATAGCCGTAGCGCACACCATCAAAACGGGATAGATTGCTGGACGCCTCCGCCGGGGCCAGCACATAGTAAACAGGAATTGAGAGTTTGGTATTGGGTAGCGACACTTCCACCGTTTCTGCGCCCAGCTTGCGATATTCTGCGATGGCAGCCTCCACCGCACGCGCCACATCGGCGCTCATCCCCGCGACGAAATACTCTTTCGGCAAGCCGATGCGCAGGCCTTGAAGCGGCCCTGCCAGATCGCGCGCGTAATCCTCGGGCGCACGCTGCAGACTGGTCGAGTCGCGCGTATCGAATCCCGCCATGACGTTCAACATCAAGGCCAGATCTTCCGCCGATTTCGCCATCGGCCCGCCTTGGTCAAGACTCGAAGCAAACGCAATCATGCCGTAGCGTGATACCAGCCCGTAAGTCGGTTTGATACCGGAGATGCCGCATAGAGCCGCCGGCTGGCGGATGGAGCCGCCAGTGTCGGTACCGGTGGCGGCGGGCGCCATGCGCGCAGCCACGGCACAGGCCGAACCGCCGGAGCTGCCGCCCGGCACCGCCGTGATATCCCAGGGGTTTTTTACCGGACCGTAGAACGAGGTCTCGTTGCTTGACCCCATGGCAAATTCATCCATGTTGGTTTTGCCGATATTTACCGCGCCGGCGGCATTGAAACGCTCAATTACACCGGCATCGTAGGGCGAAACGAAATTGGACAGCATTTTCGACCCGCAGGTGGTCAACCATCCCTTGGTACAGAAAATGTCTTTCTGGGCAATGGGGATGCCGGTCAGCGGCTGCGCCTGCCCGGATGCGATCATCGCATCGGCAGTCTGTGCCTGGGCGAGGCTCATCTTTTCATCGACTGTGATGAAAGCATTGTAGTCTGGGTTCAATGCTTTTACGCGCTTGAGAAATTCGCCAGTCAGCTCGACGCTGGAGATTTTTTTAGTGGCGAGCAGGGTGGAGAGCTGTTTGAGGCTGGAATTCAACATGGTATTTGCGAGGCAGGATAGGTCGTAGAAAAGTGAGGGCGGATTCCAAAGCCATGTTGACGCATCACTCGATGACTTTCGGCACCAGATAAAGCCCTACTTCGGTTTTGGGGGCTATCGACTGAAATAATTCGCGCTGATCGGACTCGGTTACCGTATCATCGCGCAACCGCTGCACCACATCCTGAGCATGCGACATAGGCTCAATGGCGGACGTGTCTACCGCCTGCATTTGCTCGATCAGGCCGAAAATCCCAGATAGCTGAATCAGCGCGGTGGCTGCCTCAGTTTCACTGACTTCAATGCAGGCAAGATTTGCAACGCGTTTTATATCGTCCAGAGACAATGACATCGGCTGCCAAAACCCTTATATTCAAACATATAATATAGAGTATCATAGCCCGGTTAATCGACGTTATCCTTTTTGTACGCGACTGCTACGATTGTCATTTCTTTCTACCACTTACTAACTACTACTAACTACTA
>CAKKRD010000018.1:64171-86060 GCA_919902515.1 Nitrosomonadaceae bacterium
TACTAACTACTACTAACTACTAACGAAATTCGCCATTATGCTTAATTTCATAAACAATCACGTACTGAGGGGGTATTTTTCGACCGACATGGCGATTGACTTGGGGACGGCTAACACCCTGATTTACGTTCGTGGTCAAGGTATTGTGCTGAATGAGCCGTCAGTGGTGGCAATACGTCAGGATGGCGGACCCAGCGGCAAAAAAGTAATTCAGCAGGTAGGGCTGGCGGCCAAGCAGATGCTGGGGCGTACTCCCGGCAATATCACCGCCATCCGGCCGATGAAGGACGGTGTGATCGCCGACTTCACTGTTACCGAGCAGATGTTGAAGCATTTCATCAGGAAAGTGAATCCGCCGCGCCTGTTTTCCGCCAATCCCCGCATCGTGATTTGCGTTCCCTGCGGTTCCACCCAGGTGGAGCGTCGGGCCATTCGTGAAGCCGCTTATGGAGCCGGTGCGCGCAAAGTAGAGCTGATCGAGGAACCGATGGCTGCGGCCCTTGGCGCCAATCTGCCAGTTGAGGAAGCGACCGGTTCGATGGTGGTCGATATTGGCGGCGGTACTACCGAAGTTGGCGTGATTTCGCTGGGCGGGGTGGTTTACTCGAATTCGGTGCGCGTGGGTGGCGACAAATTCGATGAAGCCATCATCAATTACATACGCCGCAACTATGGCATGTTGATCGGTGAAGTGACCGCCGAACAGATCAAGAAAGAAATCGGCTCCGCCTTCCCCGGTTCGGAAGTGCGCGAAATGGAAGTCAAGGGCCGCAACCTGGCGGAAGGAATTCCGCGCAGTTTCACCATTTCCAGCAATGAAACCCTGGAAGCCCTGACCGACCCCCTGAACAGTATCGTCAGCGCGGTCAAATCTGCGCTGGAGCATACGTTGCCGGAACTCGGCGCGGACATTGCCGAAAAAGGCATGGTGTTGACCGGCGGAGGCGCGCTGCTGCGCGATATCGACCGTCTGCTGATGGAAGAAACCGGCCTGTCGGTGATCATTGCAGAAGACCCGCTTACCTGCGTGGTGCGTGGTTCAGGTGTGGCACTGGAAAATATGGATCAACTGGTCGGCATATTTTCCAGTGATTAAACGGTTTTGTGTGTTGGGATCAGGCTGCCCGGGCTGGGTGCAACCCGAGACCTGAAAACGGAATGTGATGGAAACAGCCCCGCAGTTTTTCAGACACGGCCCCGGCCCGCTGGCGCGTCTGGTGTTTTTTGCACTGCTGTCACTGCTGCTGATGGCGATCGATACCCGCTTCAAATATCTTCCCGAAATTCGCCAGACCATCGCCGTGGCAATCTATCCGCTACAGAGACTGGCCCATCTGCCGACAACGATCTTTGATCAGGTGAGCGGACTTTTCGTCAGCCGGAACCTGGTCGACGAGATTGCCTATCTGCGGCAACAGCACCTTGCCGATCAGGGGCAGTTGCAGCTGCTGCTGGCACTGGAGGCTGAGAATGCACAGTTGCGTAACTTGCTGGAAGCGGGGCAGCGAGCTGAAAGCAAAACCACCATGGCGGAGATTCTGTATATTCCGCACGATCCCTTCAGCCGCAAAGCGATTCTCGACAAAGGAAGTCAGGCTGGCATCCAGCCCGGCCAGGTAGTGGTGGATGATGTGGGTGTGGTAGGACAAATCACGCGTGTCTATCCGTGGCTGTCCGAGGTGACGCTGATCACCGATAAAGATCATTCGGTACCGGTGCAACTGGTACGCAGCGGCTTGCGGTCGATGGTGTCAGGCACCGGCGAGGACGGAACGCTCGAATTGCGCTATCTGGCAGCCAACGCTGACATTCAGGATGGCGATTTACTGGTTACTTCCGGAATAGATGGCATTTACCCGCCCGGCCTGCCGGTGGCGTTGGTATCGAAAATAGAAAGTAATGCCGCTTATGCCTTCGCCCGTATTACCTGTACACCTGCTGCCGGAGTAAATCGCAACCGGCAGGTATTGATCCTGTCGCCACTGCCGCCGGTTCCGGAAAGACCGGTGGAGCCCATTGAAACCAAACCCGAAGATAAAAAACGAGGAAAAGTTGGCATTCGTTAATTCCTCTCAGCAAGAAGTCCTAGCGCATGTCAGGAGCCGGTTCATCGTTCTCAGTCTGACGGCAGCGCTGCTGTTGAACCTGTTGCCACTGCAAGGTGTTGCATTGCTGCTGCGCCCGGATTTCGTCGCCCTGGTGGTGCTTTACTGGAGCATCAACCAGCCGCAACGGGTCGGCATGAGCATGGCTTTTATCATGGGCCTGCTGATGGATGTGGGCGATGCCAGCATATTCGGACAGCATGCGCTGGCATACAGCGTGATGGCTTTTGTTGCGCTGCTGCTGCATCGGCGCCTGCGCATATTCAGCCTGCGCAAGCAGGTGCCGCAGGTCGGGCTGCTGCTGCTCTCGGCGCAACTGGTCATGCTGCTGACCGGGCTGCTGGCCAACGCCAATCTGCCCGGATGGGATTTTCTTCTTGCCAGCGCCAGCGGCGCGCTGCTGTGGCCGCTGCTCCCCGCTTTAGTGAAAATACCCCAGCGGCGAAAACCTGATTCCGATGCGCTATGAACCGTACAGTCGAGCTTCGCAATCACGGGCGTGAGCTGCGTCATTTCCAGCTGCGGCTTGCCATCAGTGCTGGCTTTGTCTTGTTGCTGTTCGGTTTGCTCTTTGCCCGTTTTTTTTATTTGCAGGTATCGCAGCGCGAGCACTATCACACCCTGGCTGAAGCCAACCGTATATCCATTTCACCCATCGTACCCAACCGCGGCCTGATTTTTGATCGCAATGGCGAAGTATTGGCGCACAATTATTCGGCGTATACGCTGGAGATCATGCCGAGCAAGGTCGCCAACCTTGAAGCGACCATCAACGAACTGGCCAATGTGGTCGAGATAGCGGCGAGGGACCGCAAGCGCTTCAAGAAACTGATGGGAGAAAGCAAGCAATTTGAGAGTCTGCCCATACGCACTCGTTTATCGGATGTCGAAGTGGCGCGTTTTGCCGCCAACCGCTACCGCTTCCCCGGGGTGGAAATCAAGGCGCGTTTATTCCGCCAGTATCCGAAAGGGGAAGGCGCATCGCATGTGGTGGGTTATATCAGCCGCATCAATAATCAGGATCTGCAGCAACTGGAAGCCAGCGGAGACTCCACCAATTACCGCGGCTCCGACTATATCGGCAAAATCGGTGTCGAACAGAGTTATGAGAAGGAGTTGCACGGCATTACCGGTTTTGAGGAAGTGGAAACCGATGCAGCCGGCCGGGCGGTACGGGTGCTGTCGCGCACTCCGCCGATCTCCGGCAACAACCTGAAGCTGTCGCTCGATGCCAAATTGCAGGAGGTGGCGGAACAGGCATTCGGTGAGCGGCGTGGCGCGCTGGTGGCAATTGATCCCACCAGCGGCGATGTGCTTGCGTTTGTCAGCAAACCGGGTTTCGACCCCAATCTTTTTGTTGATGGCATCGACTCGGAGAACTGGGATCTGCTCAATAATTCCATCGACAGGCCGCTAAATAATCGCGCGCTGCGCGGCGTCTATCCGCCGGGTTCCACCTTCAAGCCGTTCATGGCGCTGGCTGGACTGGAACTGAAGAAGCGCACCCCCCAGTACACCATCAGTGACGCGGGCTTTTTCAGTCTGCCCGGCAGTAGCCATCGCTACCGCGACTGGAAAGTGGGTGGTCACGGCAGCGTGGATATGCACAAATCGCTGGTCATCTCCTGTGACACCTATTATTACGGGCTTGCCAACGACCTCGGCATCGATAAAATTTTCAGTTTCATCAGCCAGTTCGGATTGGGCAAACTAACCGGGATCGATATCGAAGGCGAGGTCTCCGGCCTGCTGCCTTCGCAGGAATGGAAAATGAGGCGGCATAAGCAGAAGTGGTATGCGGGCGACACGATTTCCGTCGGCATCGGCCAGGGCTATAATCTGACCACCCCGCTGCAACTGGCTTTTGCCACTGCCATACTTGCCAGCAACGGCACAGCCTTCCGCCCGCATCTGGTGAAACAGGTCACGAACAGCAAGACTGGGGCAGTACGTGATGTCGTCACGCAGCCGCAGTACACGCTCAATTTCAATCCGGAAAATATGCTGCGCGTGCACAATGCGCTGGTGGATGTAACTCGCCCTGGTGGTACCGCAGCGCGTGCCGGCGCGGGGGCTGCGTATACTTTTGCCGGCAAGACCGGCACCTCGCAGGTGATCGGCATGAAGCAGGGGGAGAAGTATGTGGAAAGCAAGATTAATGAGCGCCATCGCGATCACGCGCTGTTCATTGCTTACGCGCCGGCTGAAAACCCGAAAATCGCACTGGCGGTACTGGTGGAAAACGGCGGGCATGGTGGTGCTGCCGCTGCGCCGATTGCGCGGCTGGTGTTTGACTACCACCTGCTCGGCAAGCTGCCCGCCGGCGCAGCGCCAGTGACGGCTGATGACGAGGAGGGCGCACATGACTGACTCCACCCGCCTGTGGCACTACCTCACGCGCTATGTGGATAATTTTCTGCTGGGTGGAGTATTGCTGCTGATGCTGATCGGTCTGCTGGTGCTGTACAGCGCTACCGATGCGAACCTCAGCCGCGTCAGTAATCAGGCGATCAACATGCTGGTGGCGCTTACCATCATGTGGCTGGTGGCCAACATTCCGTTGCAGCACATCATGCGCCTGGCGGTGCCGCTTTACCTGATCGGCCTCATGTTGCTGATCGGGGTGGCGCTGTTCGGCGAGATTCACAATGGCGCACGGCGCTGGCTGAACATCGGTGTGACCCGCATCCAGCCTTCCGAGCTGATGAAGCTCGCCGTGCCGCTGATGATGGCATGGTATTTCGACAAACACGAAGTCACCCTGCGGTTGCGCGATTACGCGGTAGCAACGTTGCTGCTGTTGCTGCCATTGTTTCTGATTCTGCGCCAGCCGGATTTGGGCACCACGCTGCTGATTGCCTCCAGCGGTTTTTACGTACTGTTTCTCGCCGGGCTATCGTGGCGCATCATAGCCGGATTGGTGATCGCCGCGTTAGGCAGCCTGCCGGTGCTGTGGTCGATGCTGCACGACTACCAGCGCCGTCGTGTCATGACGCTGTTTGATCCCACCCAGGATCCACTGGGGGCGGGCTATCACACCATCCAGTCCACCATTGCCATCGGCTCCGGCGGTGTTATCGGCAAAGGCTGGCAGCATGGCACCCAGACCCATCTCGATTTTCTGCCGGAGAAAAGTACCGACTTCATCTTCGCAGTGTTCTCCGAGGAATTCGGCTTGATGGGCAATATATTGCTGTTGCTGTTGTATCTGGTGGTAATAGGCCGCGGCATGGTAATCACCGCCAATGCTTCGACCCAGTTCACCCGTCTTATCGCGGGCTCGATCACATTGACCTTCTTCACCTACATTTTTGTCAACATCGGCATGGTTGTCGGCATTCTGCCGGTAGTGGGGGTGCCGCTGCCGCTGATCAGCTACGGCGGTACGTCAATGGTGACAATGCTGCTGGGTTTTGGTATTTTAATGAGCATACAGACGCACCCCAAACTGGTGAAGACGTGATGAACAACGATTCGGAACTCGGAAGCGTGTCGTATCACCCCATACCGGCTGTGCAAATTATCGCGCTGGCCACGCTGCTGGTTCTTGCCGGCTGCAGCAGCACACCGAAACGCGATACCCTGGAAACGGCGTCTTCTGCCGCATCCGGCTTCGTGAGCAAAAGAGGCGGCGGGTATTATCTGGATGACGGCCCCGGCGACAATCCGCCGTCCAATCTTGCTGCCCTGCCTGACGCCACTCCTCGGGATGAACCCTTGCGCAAGGCCAACATGCGGCCTTATGTCGCGCTGGGCAAATCCTACACGCCGATGACTGCGCTGGAATCGTATAAGGAACGCGGCATCGCCAGTTGGTATGGCCGCCGCTACCATGGGCAGAAAACCGCATCCGGCGAAATCTATGACATGTATGCCATGACTGCCGCCCATCCCATTCTGCCGCTGCCCAGTTACGTCCGCGTCACCAACATCAAGAACGGCAAATCCGTGGTGGTGCGCGTCAATGACCGCGGCCCGTTTCATTCCGACCGCCTGATCGATCTTTCCTATACTGCCGCTTACAAGCTCGGTGTACTGGGCGGAGGTAGTGCCCAGGTGGAAGTGGAAAGCATTCTTCCGGGCAGAGAACCCGCCACGCAGATTGCCGCTGCGCCGCCCGCAGCCGCGAACGTACCTGCCACCGTTGCGGACAATGCGAGTGGGATCTACCTGCAGTTGGGCGCCTTCAGCGTTTACGATAATGCGGATAATTTTCTTACACGCATGCGCGCTGAACTTTCCGCAGTGGCGGATACGCTTGGCATCAGCGCAAAAGATGGTTTGTTCAGGGTGCATGCCGGCCCCTATGCCGATCAGACATTGGCGCAACAGGCTGCCGCCAAGATTGCCCAGAGCCTGGCCATCAAGCCGGTGTTGTTGGTACGCTGAACCGGTGCGAATAGTGGTACAGTCAAGATTGTCGCAGATAAATTGACCGCACCCTGCCAGAGCCTATAATCTCAACCATTTCCACCCAACATCCGGTGGAACCATCCGAAGATCAGGAAGGATATGAACGAACTTGATGAACAGATATCTGCCTACGACCAGATATCTGCCTATTTCAGTCACATGCCCATGTGGCCGTTGGTTCTGCTTGCCCTGATCGTCATTGTTATTGGAATTTATGAAGTGGTCGACCGCAAGCGCCAAGCCAGAGCTGTCGAGGATTTTCGTTCTACCATCCTCACGGCGCTCTCCGGGCTGTACCCTGAGCCCATCAACTGGCCGCAAGACATCGAGGCGCACCTTTACGCCCGCTTGCCTGCAATGAGGGAGGCTTTCGAAAACTTCCGCCGTCATGTTCCGCAAGAGAAGCTGCGGGACTACAATAAGGATTGGGAAAACTACTGCCGGTTCTTTTACACGGTGGCATCCGACGAGAAAAATCCGGCAGCAGAACCGGTCTCCAGCAAAGACCAAGACCCCAAGAAAACCTTTCACGCCCTCGTTTCCAATCTGTTGCGTCACGCCCCATAAACGTCTTCGCGGAAGTTCATTTTCCTGAAATGAAGTAAGCGGCATCCAACGGGTTGCATCCAAGGCATCCTGGATAGATCAATACCCAACCGGTAAAACCCCCTGCTCTGAAAATTCCGGCATCGCTTCATCTTCAAATCTCTGGTAGCAGGTTTACCCTCAAGTTTGCTGACAGGATGCCGCAATACCTTAGGGAGTGGATAGTTGTACTGTCCCGCACCCTAATTCCCCTTAACAGGAACCTGTTTGCATGATCGATCAAGCCGCTGGCGCTACCCGAGTTTTGTTGATTGGCAGATACCCCATTGTGCTTTGGGGGCTGGAAAAACTGATCGATAGCCAGAAACCCATGATGGAAGTGGTTGGCAAATTCACTCACTGTGCGGAAGCATTCTCGCAATTGGAGGAACTGTCTGCCGATGTGATTCTGCTCGACCGGGATCTGGGTATTGAAAACGCGGTCGATGATATCCCGCGACTAACCGCCCTGACCAAGGCAAAGATTATGATCCTGACCGGATCACGCGACCCCTCGGCGCATGTGAGTGCCGTGCTTGCGGGTGCCAAAGGTATTATTGAAAAAGAAGAAGGAGTGGAAACGATTCTAAGGGCGATCGAGAAAGTTCACGAGGGTCAACTGTGGCTGGACCGCACCAGCATGGGCATGCTGGTCATCGAGCTGTCCAATCGAAAAGTTTCAGAAAAACGCGACCCGGCGCAACAAAGAGTGGGAACTCTCACCGACAGGGAGAGGGAAATCGTGGCGACCGTAACGTCCCACTCCGGAGCAACCGGTACGGTCATAGCGGAAATGCTGCACATAAGCGAAAGCACGCTGCGCAAACATCTGAGTTCGATCTATGAAAAACTTGGTCTCAGCTCCCGGCTGGAGCTATGGGATTATGCGCACAAGCGCGGATTGAACAAGGACTAGCCCGCATCAAGCGGCGATACAGCCGCCAACCCAAGAAGCCCCACATAGCAGATTCCTGCTATGTGGGGCTTTTCAATTCAACAGACCTGTTCCATCAAAAAATACAGTTATCTCCCATGACTGTGTCCAATCCGAAATCTAGTATGTGACCGTGTATTGAGCTGAACGGCCGGCGAGGCATGCAAAGCGTCCCGGCACGTGAAGCTGCAAACAACTCATGGGTACGCCGATGAAAAATTTCAGGAAAGAAGAACGAGTTCCTGTTGCGCATTCTGTAAATTCGCAGCGGGTTATTACAGAGGAGCAAGGTCGCATGAACATGCCCGAATCCACTCCCGCAATCCCTTGGGTACTCCTGCTGGGCGTTGCAATGTCCATTATCTCTCTATTCCACTTGTCGAATAGTTTAATCGATTACAGGACGCATAAAGCCGCACACAAGGCAGCTGTTGCGGAGCCTGAGTGTCCGGCAGGTACGCGCATTACGATCATCGAGGGGGGCAAAAAAACCTGTCTGACGCACCACGTCAGGACTTATGCGGCCAGCAGTATTCTGGTAACTAAAACGGTAGCTAGATAAAAGGAGGAAAAATGTATCGGGATAAATTGGCTGGTTTTTCAGAAGGGATGGCAATAATAAAAAATCCATGGGTACAACGATGAAAGATTCCAGGAAAGAAGAACGGTTTCCCGTTGCACATTCTGTAAATCTGGGGAATGCGGGGGGCATTACGCGCGATTTCAGCACATCGGGAATGTATATTGAAATGGATGTGCCGGATGTGCCTTACGTACCCGGAGGCAAAATCGGTCCTACGATAAAACTCGATTGCCCATGGGGCGAGTTGATACTCAAGTGCAATGGAGAAATCGTCCGGGTTGAGAACCGACAGGGCGGAATCGGTTTGGCGATGAAGATTAATGAATTCGCGATGGCATCGGATTCTTGAATCGGACCGCCCGCAAGATGCGTTCTCTGTCAGCCGGTCATCAAAGATCCCTATAAAAGGGGCCTATGCAATCGATGGCCGCTGCAATTCATGATCACCAGCACCTGTACCGACATGTCCTGCTGCGCAATCCGGACTTGGCTTATTGGGATAGCGCGGCACTCGGCGGACTCAACAGTAACATCAAGGAAAGCGTGGATGCGATCAACGACACCAGCATCGCCATGACCTTGCAGCGCTGGCTCACTGCTGCAGGTATGTGCTGCCTGTTTGGTGTCGGCACCGCAACCGCAGCGCCCATCGATAATGCGCTGGTAGCCTACAACAATGGTGACTACACACAAGCCATAAAGATACTCAGGCCGCTGGCTGTTCAGGGAAACGCAATTGCGCAATTCAGCCTGGCTTGGATGTATGACCATGGCCAAGGCATAACTCAGGATTATCCGGCAGCGGTGCAGTGGTATCGCCAGGCTGCTGCCCAGGGAAATGCAGGGGCGCAATTTAACCTGGGCTGGATGTATGGCCATGGCCAAGGCGTAACCCGGGATTATCCGGCAGCGCTGCAGTGGTATCGCCTGGCGGCTGCACAGGGAAGTGCAGATGCGCAATTTAACCTGGGCTGGATGTATGAGCGTGGTCAGGGCGTGACCCAGGATTATCAAGAAGCGTTGCAGTGGTATCGCCTGGCCGCAGCGCAGGGGCTTGCGGTTGCGCAAAACCACCTTGGTGTGAGGTATGCCAGCGGCCAGGGCGTAGTCCGGGATTATCCGGCAGCGGTGAAGTGGTTTCGTCTGGCGGCGGCGCAGAGAGATGCAGGGGCGCAATTTCAGCTTGGCTGGATGTATGACAATGGCCAGGGTGTAGTTCAGGATTATGCGGAAGCCGTGCAGTGGTATCACCTGGCGGCAGCGCAGGGGTTCGGGCCTGCCAAAACAATCCTGGAGCGCCCGGACATGGTTGCGGCAGCACAGAAACTTGCTGCCATGCAAACACGGCCGCAGCCGCCGCAGCAGTTTCTGCAGCCAGTTCGCAATAGAACGAAAACTAGGGAGCAAGCTCAGGCGCCGGAGCTGGTTTTTGAGTCATCCGCTCCGCGCGCTGACGGCTCGATCGAATTGAGCGGCCGGGTAACAAGCAGTGCCGGTATTTCTCAAATCTTGATTAATGGTCGCGAGCTGGAAGTTCCGCTTACCAAGGATAGGTCCTTCAAAGTGACGCGCGTTCCGCCCATGGGTGTCACGACCTACTGGTTGAGCGTGGTGGATGAATTCGGTCAGAGGGAAGATGCGGAGGTTAATGCTGAGCGCAGAATGGTACAACCGGCGGAAGAGGTTGCGCCGCTCGACCCGCGCAAGATGAGGGCAAAAGTAAATCCGGATGCAGTGGCCCTCATTGTGGGTATCGAATCTTATGCCAGCCTCCCGCCAGCTCAATATGCCGATCTGGATGCAAATCATTTTTATGATTTTGCACACCATGCGCTGGGGGTGCCGATCAGCAGGATCAAATTATTGACGGATGCGCAGGCTGGCCGCACCGACCTGTTGAAAGCGATGCGCAGTTGGATGAAATCAGAAATCGCTGGCGGCAAATCGGATGTTTATATTTTCTTCGCCGGGCATGGCCTGGCCAGTGACGACGGCACAAAAACTTATCTGCTGCCGACAGATGGGGATCTGGGTTTGCTGGATGAGACCAGCATTTTACGCGATGACCTCATCGCCTCAGCCAAGGGAGCGCGGACGATCACCCTGTTTCTGGATACCTGTTATTCCGGCGGTACGCGCGGAACGGAAGTTCTGCTGGCGGGGGCGCGGCCCATCGCCATTGTTCCGGACGAGAGCGGCTTGCCTGCCAATGTCACGCTATTGGCGGCCGCAACCGGTGCGCAACTGTCTTCTACCTACGATGTGGCCCAGCATGGCCTGTTCAGTTATTGGCTGATGAAAGGACTGGAGGGGGAGGCGGAAGCCAATGGTGATCGGACAATCACCATGGGGGAGTTGCACGATTATGTTTCAAAACGCGTCAGACCCATAGCTGCGCGGCGCAACCGCCAGCAGGACCCGCAGTTGATCGGGGATAGCGCCAGGATATTGGTCAGTTATTAGCATGCATACATCACGACAGTTACGCGAAATGACAAATCTGCCAGACAGCACCCGCCTGCTGATGCTCGCAGTTTTTTTCCTGGCATCCGTGGGCACAGCTCAAGCTGAGGCAGTAAGTGCCAGAGGGGAGTATCTCTATGGCCCGGAGACTTCGGAGGCAGATGCCTGCAGACTCGCGGAGGAAAGGGCTAAAGCGGCCGCGCTGAGAAAAGTGTTTGGTGAAAGTATTTCCATGGAAGAGCAGATGTCCTGCCGGGAGACCAGCGGCGGCAAGTCCGATTATGGCTGTGAGCTGGATCGTGTGTCCTGGTCTTTGATCGAGGGAGACATCCGCGCGGTGACTGCAAGCCAGAAAACGATTGAGCCAAGAATGGGTGCGAAGGCTTGCATCGTAACGCTTACTGCCGATATCGTCCTGCCCGACCGCAGGCCAGACGCGAATTTTGATATCAGAGTGAATATTAACGAGAAGAGGTATCGCGCGGGCGAGGTGCTGACCCTTGAGCTTGAGCCCACCGTCCCCATGCATGTCGCCATCTTTAATTGGGTGCCGTACCAGAGCAGCAATACCGTGACACAGATATTTCCAAACGCAATGGACCCTTACAACTACATCGCCAAGAAGACCAGCGTACCCACTGAGCATAAACTGGCGGCCTACAGTTTCACGCTGGCATGGCTGGAGTCGCTGCCCAGGAGCAGGAGTTCTGTAGATGAATACCTGATCGTAATCGGAACAAAGGCCCCCATCAAATGGCTGTCAAGTTACGACCTCGCAGACTTCAAATCCAGGCTGCGCGAGATTCCTCTGGATGAAAAGCGGGTCGTCAAACGCGGCTACCAGCTCATTCGCAAGACCAGTCAACTGGCCGCAGTTCAATGAAACCGCTCCTGCTGCTGATAGCCTGCATGTTTGGCATTACTGGCTGCGCGACGCGCTATGTTGAGCGCAGCGCGGATTATGCCGAGCGCAATCCAGAGACGGTCAAGACAACAGATACCATCATGGAAGCTATCAATGATGTCGTCGTCTTCGAGTCTTCTCCGGAATTGAAAGCCACACCCTTGTCCTGCCTTGCGGTCTTTCCGCTTACGGCCAGGAAGGAGGATCTCAGGAGCGCAGAATCCATTCGATCTGCGCTGCACGCACATCTGGCGCCAACCGGCATCCGTCTGGCGGCGCTGCAACAAATCGATGCGGCAATCAAGGCGACCGATGGATCGGGGGAAGATTCAGCCGCTACGGTGGCCAGATCAATTGGCTGTGACACCATCATGCAAGGTGAAGTGACTGACGGAGCGGCAAGGTTCTATGGGGTGTACTCCGAAGTTCGTGCCGGAGCCACGGTGCGGATCATCCAGGCTTCCACCGGAGCCGTGCTCTGGCAGGGCAGCCACACCGCGGTGCTCAGGGGCGGAGGAGTACCTTTTGGCATGGTGAGTCTTGCCATGAATGTGGTTTTCGCGGGATTAAACCTTATGGGTGAGCAAGGGATCCGGGTGATCCACGATCTTGCCAGAAGGCTGGTACTGGCTATTCCGGATTTGGCCTATCAGGCTGAAATGCTGCCCGTTGCAGAGCTGCCTGTTTTGGCAAAGGTGGAATCTGTTCACCCCCAGACCGCCTACGGATTGCTGGCCTCACTGGAATCGCTGCCAGCCGATCAGATTGCGCAACGGTTAATTGAAGAGCTTAAAAGCAACCGGTGGAGCAGGCCCCACGACCGTGTTCTGCTATCCGAGGCGTTAATCAGAATTGATGATAAACAGCCGCTGGGATATTACGAAGCTGCGCTCGCCAGACTGCAACTGTCGGAACCGGGCGCGGCGCTTGCAAGTGCCCAGCGTGCCGTCGTTCTCGAGCCGGCAAATGCGGACAGCCAGTTCTTGCTGGGCCGCATACATTTGGTTGCAAATCAGCCCAAAGAAGCTACCGAACCCCTGCTCAAAGCCGTGGCTTTGGACGGCGGAAAGGGGATTCATTTAAGCGCGCTGGGCACGGCTTATAACCAGATGGGTGATTATCCGCGAGCAGCGGCGTCTTTCGCCAAGGTTTTGGCCAGAGATGGTGTCAACAGTTATGCGCTTTTGCATGGAGCCATTGCCCAGGCGGGCACGGGTGCAAACGAAGAAGCGGTCAGAATGCTGCGCCGTGGCGTGATACTCGGGATAGCAAGAGAAGACCCAGCCACGGCAACCCGAGCGCTGAATATATTGCGCGCAATGGATCTGGCTAAATTAATGCCTGCAGGCGAACTTGATGTCCTCGAGAGCAAGATCAAGGCGCTGCAGGTTTCTTAGAAGCAGAAGTTTTATTTTTTAAAAAGGAGTCGATCATGAACTTTAACAAACCAGTTTTTATTGCAGCGGCAGTCCTCTTAACCGGGTTAGCCGGATGTGCTGGCCCTCAGCCCGGAACATCAGGTTTTGTCACCATGCAGCAGGAAGATCAGCAGAAAGCCGCAATCAAGGTTGCGGAGCAGTCCGTAGCCAAGGCGCCTTCCTGGTACACGCAACCCCCGGTTGATGCCAGCTCAATTTATGCGGCGAGTACCGAGACATCCAGCGACATGCAAATGTCCATGGACATGGCGGTGTTGTCTGCCAAGCGCACGTTGGCAGGTCAGATCGGTAATCGGCTGTCATCCAAGATGAAAGAGTTTGCCATGCAGGTGGGCGCTGGCGATGACGTTCAAATTACCAAAGAGATTGAGCGGGTAACCACCAACGTCATCACCGAGGTGAATCTTGCGGGCTTTACGCGCGAAAAGAGCGAGCTTATTCCTCAGGGCAAGGGCTACAGAACTTATGTGCTGCTGCGCTACCCGCTGGGTGAGTCCAATCGCATGATTCTGGACCAGATGAAAAAGAGCGCGGTGCTTGATGCCAAACTGCGGGCATCAAAAGCGTTTCAGGAATTAGAGAATGAGATTGAGGCTGCGAAACCGAGGCAATGACCAGGAGACGGTCCGGATTTTCAGGAGGAAGCTGCGAATGGCTGTCGGTAGCATTCCTCCTGCAATACCGGGCTGCTGACGCATGCTCATGCTTGCCGGTCTGAGCGCCAGGGTTACTCGGGTTGTGCTGACAGGGCGTCGAGGCTTTTCGCCGCCTCGACCATTTTAGGGTCTCGCAGGATTTTCCTGGCAGCTTCATGCCCCTGCGCTGCAGCCAGCCGGAACCATTTCACGGCTTCCTGATAATCCTGCTCAGCGCCTTCGCCCGCGGCATACATATGGCCCAGGACAAATTGCGCCCCTGCATGCCCCTGCGTTGCAGCCTGGCGGACCCACTTCATGGCTGCCTTGTAATCCTGAAGCATGCCGCCCTGACCATTGAAATATATCGAACCAAGCCAGTATTGCGCCTCTGCATTTCCCTGTGCGGCCAATGGTTCCCATATCGCGAGCGCTTGTTTGTGGTTACCTTTGAGGTAGGCTGCTATTCCGTCATCGACGGGCGCCGCAGTTGCAGTGCCGACAGTCAGCAGGCAGCACATGCATGCAGCAGTGAGCCAGCGCCGCAAGGCCAGGGTGATGTTGTGGCGCATGCTGTCGTGTATAGAGGTGAACATTCAGTGTCTTATTGTGCGAAGTTTCGCTGGCAGCATAACTCAATCGGCTTGTTTCAATGACAAATCCGCCGCAGCAGATCAGGGCGGAGGATTATCGCCGTCTTGATTTGCGCCATTCCCAAGGCGGCAGTGGCTCAGCATCTGTCCACAGTCCGCGCCGTTGATCTTCAGCCTCGTGCTCGGCGGCGGCGTAGGTATGCCGGTCAGCAGCAGACTGATCGCGCTGATAGGCTTTGTAATGCCACGCCATGCCGCGCCGGATTTGCTCCAGATTCACATCCATGCCGCCCACCAGCACCTTGCTCAGTTCCCGCCCGTAGCGGTCGCGCTTGTCGGATTCCACCGTCACGATTTTGTTGAAAACCATATCGCTCAGACTCTGCTTGGAACGACTGCCGAAAGGCTGTTTTTTCTCCGGCGCGTCAATTCCAGTCAGGCGAACCTTGTGTTGCACATTGGCTGCATCCAGAACGGTTACCGTGTCGCCATCGGCAACGCCTACCACCTTGCCGGTGAAGTTCGCCCATGCCGGAAAAGACAGAGCCAGTGCAAGGCTGGCCCCGGCAATGGCCCGGGATAAAATCTTACCGCTTGACGCCACAGGCGATTTTCCACAGCGCTTCGCCTACGCTGCCAGGCTCAATTGGTTCCCACTCGCGCGGCTTGATGCTGGTGCTGATTATTTCACCCCCGGCCATATTCTTGGAGTGGACATTTGCATAAGATATTCGCGATTGCCCTTCCTGGCAGTCGTATTCATTTTGCGACCTTACCGACATGAACGTCTTGCCGTCGGTTTTCTGCGCCGTCTTGTAGTCAATCAGAGTCCACATTATTATCCTGCTGTCCATTTTGCGAATGGTGGCGGGATCGGCGTATGCGCTGATGTCATCGGCCGCACCGCCGCTGACCAGAACCCAATCCGCCGCCGCACCCGTGCTCACCACAGCCAGCAGCATCATCAAAATAGCTCTACGCATTGCAATTCCCATAGTTGTAGTCGTGTGCCTATCCATGCCACCGTCCCCAGTAAAACCATGCCGGGTGATTCGCGTCAGGCGGCAGCGCGCGACATCTCCGGCAACGCGGCCGCAGCCGCAAGGTCGGCGGCATCATGCATGACGAGGTCGTTGTCGCGCGCGAAGCTGGTGACGTAGTCCCAGGCGCGCGGCTCCAGATCGCGCAGGCGCGCATCGATGATCACGCAATAGACACCGCTGATGATGGCGGGCCGCACGTAGGTGGCGTAGCCGTGATAGGGGCGGGCGGTGGATCGTGCGCCGCATGACGACGTGGCGCCAGGGAAGAACACGACTGCCGCACCGCACAGCCGTTCGGCCCAGTCGCTGGGGCGAAAGGTCTTGCCGTCGCGGCGGATGCCCTTGATCAGCAGTTCATTGTCGGCAAGGCAATCTTGCGGGAGCGGACAAAAAACAGGAGCGTCAACGGCGCGCCGGCGCGGTTCAGGCCGATCGCCTTGCAGGGGCGGATAAAAGAAAGAAGTATCAGCGGCGCGGCGGCGCGGCGCGGGCCGGTCGGAAAGTGCTTTGGCCACGCTCCACCGCTCGAAATCCGAGCGAACGATCAGGTATAACCGGGCCAACAAATGTAGCGGGGCGGCTCGTGCGTCCCACGGCAGCTTTGCAACCGTCTTCGCCATGTTGCACCTCCAACTGCGTCAGAGTTCTCTGACAAAACGCGTCCCAATCGGCATTGCTTCACTGGTTGCGTGCATCACGGGATTCAAGCTATCGTGCTTTTCCTCCCCATCAATAGCAGTTATCGGCCTCCACCGTGGTTCCTGAAGGGCAAGACGCAAATAAATTTTCGAGCTGCGCCAGGAAAAATGGCAGCGTAGAGAAATTCGTTGAGATACTTCGATGGAAGAGTGGCCTTAGACGTTAAGCCAAGTTTTACGAGCTTTGAAAGAATTTGCCACTTTTCTTTCAAAGCCTGTAATTGTTTGAAAGTTTTTCTTTACCCTTTGGTAGCCACATGGGGGAATGACTAATTCTTTCCGGGTGCTGTCAGCGGCAGATGATTTCACAAGGTGCCGTCTTTGTCTCTGGCGAGAAGATCATGAGCGCCTGCAAGCGGCTTTCCACAAAATTTCGGACATGCTGCCCGGCTGGATTGATTCCCAGACGCCAGGATTATTGTCGACATGAACTACTCGCCCTCTGCTCATATTCCCGGAGTAGAACTTCGTATGCAGATCCCGCGATTCCCCTTCCTTGCAATCGTATTCGACTTTTGTCACTGATGATAAAAACGTTATGCCCTGAGCTGCTCTATGAGCCGTCTTGAAATCAATCAGAGTCCGCATTCTTACCCTGCTGTTGTGTGTTTTTCCAGTGGTGGAAAGGTCGGCGTAGTGAGCAAATTCACCGTCATTGCCAGCCCTGACCCACTGTGCTGCCGCACTGCTGCTCACAACAGCCAGTAACAGCATCAACATCGCTTTAGGCATGGCAGTCCTGATATTTTCCTGGGCGTATACCGTACAGCCCACCAGTGTTGCAGAATGAAATCATACCGGGGCAGCAAACGACAGCGGTTTAAGAAACCGGATAGAGTAGCCAGATGACTATAAGGCCAATTACAAAGAGTTGTAATCTATTCATTTTGACTTCCGATAATCCATTTGATATTCACCAATGTTCTGGCAGAAATTTCGCCAACCCCAGCCCGAAGTGAAAAGATACCCGGCACGGCCCTGGCGGGCAACCTCTTTTTATAGAGGGAAATCATTGATTGCCGGATGGATGATAGGGATGCCGGGGGCATCAAGCGGCAGATGGGGAGGGATGAAAGTAGGTTGCTCGTCAAGTAGGGGGACGCATCAACCTCGCTATGCTTGACAAAGCACCCTTACTCGCCCGCATGAGCAGTAAGAAATAATGACTTCTCGAGCGAAGAAAAGAAATCTTGATAATGTTTCGGGTCTTCGATCGGACTTACGTTGAATTGGGCATTTGCCCGTACCAGCATACGATCATTTCCTTTCGATCTGACGGAAACCGTTATTCTAATTATGTTTCGATCTTGTTTCGTTGCGCTTACGCTCCCAAGCATTAAATCTGCACGGTCGATTACAAAACCAAGGTCTTGAAGAGTCGAGATTGCTGCTCTTAGTACCTTTTCTTTATCCCCTGTTTCAAATGTGCGTGACTGATAGCTACGCTTCTGAAGCTGAGTCTCATCGCCCATATCAAGCACGCGCTGGTTGGTTGTGGCACACCCACTCAGCAGCGAAGCACATACCAAAATGACTGGAAGCAGAAGTTTCATATTTTTTGAGCCTCAAGAAAGACGGATTTTGAAACCTTCTCAAAGAAATCTTGGTAGAGCTGGGGGTCGCTGAGGGTTTCACCGAAAACGCTATTGTCAGTGCGTCGTACGAGGCGCTGAAAAGTAGCCCGCACAAAGTATTTATCAGTCATTGCGTTACCATTGCTGTCGGTAACTGGTCGGATAACAAGAGCTACGCGGATAGTTTGATCTCTACTTGTGGGCATTACAGCACCGGTTAGGACAGCGAAAACGATTGCTGCTGCAATCTCACCCCCGTGGGTGGCATCTCGTTCTTTGCTTGCTGTAATGACACCGAGCTTGGTTTCTGAATTCTCAAGATTGAACCCGAGATCCTGAAGCACGTTTGCGCCCGCGGTAATCAAGTCGGCTTCAGTGATTCCGTCATAGCGTCGCGTTTCTAGTTGCCGTTGTTGTAGAAGCTGTGGCGTGGCAACAAAAATGTCTGGCGGTATGGCCACGCAGCCAGCGAGGAGGAGTGTAATCAGTAATGTTGATAGGCTCTTCACCTTAGAACCTTGTTGTGTGATACGCGAATTCACGTACCTTTTTATCCTGGTCGTACTTTATGATGATGGTTAGCGTTCTTTGTGATGTTGATGATGCGCCAGAAGAGCCTGACGTTAAGAACCGTATGCCTGCATCGCTTTGTGAATAAACCCGATCAGTAGCGATTTTGTCATAAATCCATACTTCCCGTCCTTGTTCATCTGTTGAGACAATATTAGGAGAGCCTAATGCTGCTGCAACTTCCGCGCCAGACATCCCCTTTTTGATTTCTTTTTGGACTGTTCCAACAGTAACTTTATCGCCACTGTCATCCTGAACATCTTTCCTTTGATAACTTGCCGACGCACATCCGGCGAGTAGAGAAACCATCAGAAGCGCTAAGAACAAAGAGTTCCTTGATTTTGTAGGCATGTTTATTCTCCCTATGTATAGAAAACCAGAACCATGTGCCAACAATCATAACTCAATCGTGGTATTTCAAAGGGTATAAATAAAAACCCTCCGAAGCGGGTCGTGGTGGGGTGTTGTCGGCAGGACGGGGGTGGCTAGTAGGAAGCCCCACGCTGTAGTAGTTCATCCATTCTTTTGTTCGTTGGCTATCGCCGTCTTGATTCGTCACTGCTATCAGTTATGCATTGAAGGTCTCAGTTGTGCCACAAACAGACATTTTAGAATCCACTTATTCTTTTACTTCAGCCATCTAAATTTCTTCTCAATCAGAACTGCACGCCAATCTACTTTGGTAACAGGATAAATGAGCAGCAGAAATCCAATCTGCGACAGGATGAAATAAGCGCCCAGATATTCGCTGACATGGCCGGCATTGATATCCAGACTCTTGTATGCTTCCTGACCCAGAAAAATCCAAACCGCATAGCTCACCATCCTGCCAGTGAAAAATGGCGCGGCAATCAGCCAGATTGGCAGAGTTGTCAGTCCGTAGGCAATAAACAGGCCGTTTGACGCTAAGGGGGTGAACGAATATAGAAGCAGCGCTCCCATAGTCTTATTTTTTCGGTGTTCCAACGCATCTTTGAGAATGTCGATATTCTCTTTGATTCGTGCGTTGAGCATCTTGTTGCGAATGATGAACTGAGACAGTGTGGCCAGTGTTATTCGTCCTAATGTGGCGGCAGTTGCGGCAGCTAAAGCCAGCGATAGAAGATTGAGCTGCGGGTAATTAAACTCCACGACCGCGAGGAACATCCATGTCGGTGGGGCGAATGCAGGGATAGTATTCAGGACATAGACTGCTGCAAATACTACGAGCAAATTACTGAAATCGATTGGCATTAGTGGGATGACAGTGTTGGTGCCGGTTGAAAATTGACCAGGCGTTATAGCGATGTAGTGTACTACACAGTAATGGATCAGCATCTGCCCACAGTCCGCACCGATGCTGGAACCGATAGCGTGATGCAATTGAAAGAATATCGCCGTACCAGGAGCAATACCTTGCGGGAGTAACATTACTAATCGGCTGCTGTGTGCCAGGAAGAGACAGTGGAGCGTTAGCTCCAAAGCAGCCATTCCGCGTACACAATAGATTGAACCCAGCTGTACGCGATGAAGAATATTTACGGCTGATAATACTCACGTCTATGCTCCCGAAACTCTAAGAAACATGAAATTTACCCACTTGATTACGCGAAGAGCCATACAAAATAATTCTGCTAAACTATTATGCATATGCGGTCAGGAAAAATTGATGGATTTCCAATTAATTAATCACTTATCAAAAATATGCACGCTTCTCCATTTTCAATAGTACTGACCGGTGAGTCAGTCTATTAACTGTTCGGCATCTACAACATGATCCCAATCTACGAACAAGGCCAAGGCAAAGGTATCGGGCATGGGCTCGATTCATTCATTGCGCGATTTGATGCAATCTGCAAAGAGCACATACAGAAAAAGCGTGCAAAGGCCTTTGCGTTCATCTTCTACGACTTCGTAGATCAAGACCTTCGGCAAATACTCAAAGATCAAGGCGTTTTTGCCAAGCTCGATCGCCTTTCTGGAAGTGATCTCAGCATCTTTTATTTGCATACTGGTACTCGGCATGCCATCCAAAGGTTTAACACAGCCTTCCTTGAAAAACTTGGTGTCGATGGAGCCACGCCTCCATGCGTAGTCTTTTTTAGACTCAATGGCGATAAGTTTGAAGATATCGCAGTCGCTCAGCTTGACAATGCCGACTTGATTCACGGCTTTAACGAGCTCTATCGCGTGATCGAAAGCTACATCAAGTCCGGTTCAAGTCGCGCTGGAGAAGGTCTTCGTGCATTACGGTGGCTTAAAAGTGGCGGTGGATTTATTGCCATTGAGGTATTCCGCGCTGCGTTGAAAAAAGCATTTGAGATGCTTTTCTAGTCACATGGATGAGAAGTTGCCGAACCCATCATTCCACCGGACTGGCCGAAAAGCGCAGCCAGCCGGTGAATTCAAACGTTAGGGCTTCCATACGCAACTATGGCAATCGAGATTTCGTGTAGGTTCATAGGTGGCCCGCAAGGCAGTGAAACGCTCAAGCTTCATCAGTTTCACTGCCTTGATCAGTTATCATTAGAGATAAGTTGGGCTAAGCCTGCTGCCGATGGGAATGTTGTGCTTATGAAAGGGCAGCGACCGAGAAACATTGAATGGTTGGTTGCGTCGCAAGCGGTCTATCAAAAGGTATCACCAATTTCAGGTGGTGAAGTCACTTATGAATTTGTCCGCCTTGAAGAGGTGCGCCGTTGTGAAGCTGTGATTGAAAGCAAAGACCGTCTCTGCAGACACACGGCGGCAGCCGGAAGTACTTTCTGCAATACACACAAAAAGCCCTAACATGACGGTCAAGCGGGACGCGCCAAAAGCGGTGCGCTCTTTACCTCTACGTTAATGTTCTTGTCGGAGCGGAGATGTGAGCATTGTTTGAAGATGACTATCTAGATAAATACTCTTTTGAAGATATTCCTCTCGATAGAGATTGCTTGCTTATGAGCGAAAACTACATGGAGGAGTTTGATGAAGCGCTTAGAAAAATGCTTCGAGGAGAAGAATGCAACCCATATGTGGTCGGCTATGTAAGCCCTGTTGCCGTCAGAACAATCAACAACAACTCTCTTGATCTATCCTGGTATCCCAACACATTCACGCGGTTTCATGAGGTTTCAGTAACTTTACCTAGGGACATAATCAAGACGTGTGTGGGTTGCTGGCAGTACGACATAAAGCCTTACATATTCGTGGATCATGAATGGCTAGAACATCTTCACTTGCGAGAATATTCTGTATTTGCATTGGTTGACGCTATCGGTGTAAAAAATGCGATAAGAGACAACGCTCTCAATAAAGAGAAGCTTATAGAGTTAAGAGCGAGAATAGATGTCCTGGCAGAAAAGGAAAACGATATATCCTTTATTTCC
>CAKKRD010000019.1 GCA_919902515.1 Nitrosomonadaceae bacterium
CAGCTGGGAGAGCGCTTGCATGGCATGCAAGAGGTCAGCGGTTCGATCCCGCTTATCTCCACCAAATTCTCGGTAGCAACAGTAAAAATCCTTTAGTCCCCATCGTCTAGAGGCCTAGGACATCACCCTTTCACGGTGAGTACGCGGGTTCGAATCCCGCTGGGGACGCCAGTGATGCGTAGAAAAAAGGGCGGCTTTTTCAAGCCGCCCTTTTTTCATCTGACTCCGGTAGTTATTGGGTCGCAAGAACTTTAGCAAAGTAGAAAAAGAAAATGCTACCACGACAGGCAATCGATAATTCCATGCAAACCAGGTTTTCGGCAGATTGTCGCCAGTGTCAGCGGCTGGCACGATTCCTGGACGAAGTGAAAGCTCGACATCCGGATTATCATGCCCGTCCTGTCCCGGCCTTTGGCGATACCACGCCTAAACTTCTCATCATTGGCCTTGCCCCCGGCATGCATGGAGCAAATCGAACCGGCAGACCTTTTACCGGGGATCATGCGGGAATTCTGCTATACCGGACGCTACATAAATTCGGCTTTGCCAGCCATGACGAATCAACTTCTGCAGATGACGGCTTACAACTCCCCGGATGCCGCATCACCAACGCAGTCAAGTGTCTGCCGCCGGAGAACAAACCAGAGCCGGCAGAAATCCGTCAATGCAACGGCTATCTCGCAGCCGAAATTGCGGGGTTTGCAGCAGGAGGGGGCACGGCGCTGCTCGCTCTGGGTACCGTCGCTCACCAGGCGGGATTGATGGCTTTGGGACTCAAACCCAGGGTTTATCCTTTTGCTCATGGTGCTGTTCACGCCTTGCCCAACGGCCTGACACTCTATGACAGTTATCATTGCAGCCGCTACAATACCCAGACCAAACGCCTGACCACCGAAACGTTCGAGATGGTGTTTACAAAAATTTGTGCCGATTTGGCGCTCATCTAGAAAACTGGAGGAACTATGCCCTACGTCAATATCCGTATTGCCGGCTCTCTCAGCCGCGAGCAAAAGCAAAAAATTGCCAAAGAAATCACCGATACGCTGGAGCGTATTGCACATAAACCAAAATCTTATACCTACATTGCTTTCGACGAATTGCCCAATGAAAACTGGGCTATTGCTGGCAAGCTGTTAGGCGAGGAGTAAGCTTTTTGCCGGTAGTACCTGTTTTCGACGCCAAGGCTTTTGCCTCAAACCTGCCCGCCCAACCGGGTGTTTATCGCATGTTGAATGCAGCAGGGCATGTGATCTATGTCGGTAAGGCAATAAATCTAAAGAAACGCGTTTTATCCTATTTCCAGAAAACCGGTTTAGCCCCCCGCACCCAGTTGATGGTGTCCCAAATCACGGCGATCGAGACCACCGTCACCCGCTCCGAAGCCGAGGCATTGCTGCTTGAAAATAACTTAATTAAAACCTTAGCGCCGAAATACAACATACTGTTCAGGGACGATAAATCGTATCCATATGTTGTTCTGAGCGGGCATCATTTTCCGCGCCTTGGTTTTTACCGGGGGGCATTGGACAAACAGCACCATTATTTCGGCCCCTTTCCCAATGCGGGGGTAGTAAGGGAGAGCATTCAGCTCCTGCAAAAGGTATTTCGCATTCGCACTTGCGAGGACAGCGTCTTCAGCAACCGCACCCGGCCCTGCCTGTTATATCAGATCAAGCGCTGCAGCGGACCTTGTGTCCAGCTGATCGCTGAACCAGCTTATCGCGAGGATGCAAGAAACGCCGAGCTTTTTCTGCAGGGCAAGCAAACCGAAGTGCTGGAAAGCATCGCCGGGAAGATGCAGCAGGCTGCTGACCGCCTGGATTACGAGCAGGCTGCATTATTCCGCGACCAGATTCAGGCATTGCGCAAAATCCGGGAGAAACAGTTCGTTGACAGCGGCAGGGCGCTGGATGCTGATATCGTTGCCTGCGCTGTTCAGGATGGAGGTGGCGGGAAAATCTGTGTCAATCTTGCCATGGTGAGGGGAGGGCGCCACCTGGGGGACAAGAGTTTTTTTCCACAGAATGCGGAAGGATATGATCCAGCCGCCGCAGTGGAGGCTTTTCTCGCCCAGCATTATCTCAATCGTGGCGTGCCGCCAGTCATCATCGTCGGTGAGAAAATTCACCGGGAAGCATTGCAAATCCTGCTTAGCGAGCAATGCGGGCATAAGGTTGCGATCAGTCTCAATTCCATCAGCGAACGCCGCATCTGGCTGGAGATGGCGACAGAAAACGCGCGGCTGGCACTGAAACAAATGCTGGAACGGCAGATCAGCCAGGAAGAACGCTTGCAGGCCTTGCAACAAGCACTGGATATGGCTGGCCTGGCCCGCATTGAATGCTTTGACATCAGCCACACGCAAGGCGAGGCCACCGTCGCTTCCTGCGTGATTTACGATAACTACTCCATGCGTAACGGTGAATACCGCCGCTATAACATCAGTGGCATCACGCCAGGGGACGACTATGCTGCCATGCGCGATGTTCTGTCACGGCGTTACCATAAAGTTGCCGAGGGGGAGGGCAGGTTGCCCGATCTGATTTTGATAGACGGCGGCAAAGGGCAAGTAAGCGTTGCCCAGGAAACACTGGTAGAACTCGGACTGAATGATGCTAATGTACTAGGGGTGGCGAAAGGCGAGGAACGCAAGCCCGGATTGGAACAATTGATTTTTCCAGGCATGAAAAAGCCGTTACAATTGCCCAAGGATCATCCCGGCTTGCATCTGATCCAGCAAATTCGCGACGAAGCCCATCGTTTTGCGATTCAAGGCCATCGCGCCAGGCGCGGCAAATCCCGCACCAGTTCAAGTCTGGAGCAAGTCAGCGGGATCGGCACGAAGCGCCGGCAGAATCTGCTGGCGCGGTTTGGTGGATTGAAAGGCGTGCTGACTGCGAGCATTGAAGAGCTGCAACAGACCGAAGGCATTAGCCGTGGGCTCGCAGAAAAAATTTATAAGGAACTGCATTGAATCCAGCGACTGAACACCCCAGTTACATTTCAGCGGCATATTCCGCTCTCTATGCCTTTTAACCTGCCCAATATTCTCACCTGGCTGCGGATATTGGCGATCCCATTGTTCGTCGGAATTTTCTATTTTCCACCAGCATGGTTATCGCACTCTGACCAGAATCTGATCGCCACTATTATCTTTGCCGGTGCGGCCATCACCGATTGGCTGGATGGCTACCTGGCCCGGGTATTGAACCAGACCTCGGCTTTCGGCGCATTTCTTGACCCGGTGGCGGACAAACTGATGGTGGCAGCGGCACTGGTCGTACTGGTACAACTGGAGCGGCTCGATGCACTGGTCGCCTTTATCATCATTGGCCGTGAAATCACCATTTCAGCTCTGCGCGAGTGGATGGCACAGATCGGCAAAAGCAAAAGCGTAGGGGTCTCCTTTATGGGGAAAATAAAAACCGCGTCGCAAATGATTGCCATCCCGTTACTGCTGTATCATGACAAAGTTGGCGAAGGTTTCAATCCACAGGAAGTGGGTACTTGGCTGATCTATCTGGCAGCCGTACTGACGCTGTGGTCCATGGTGTATTACCTGAAGGTTGCAATTCCACAGGCATTGAAGCACAGCTGAGATTATTCGGAAACCGCGTCGTTACGTGGCTTTTCTTGACAAAAACAGCAGCATCTCTATAATCCCTGCTTTGTTTTCGAGGTGTCTCCAGAAATACCGGGATGCCTCATTTGCGGGAATAGCTCAGTGGTAGAGCACAACCTTGCCAAGGTTGGGGTCGCGAGTTCGAGCCTCGTTTCCCGCTCCAACTTCCAGGGAAAATGGATCTTTTAGCATGAGACCCCACGCACACAGCTTGCGTGATTTTTGCTGAAAAATCTGTTTTCCTTTTTTAGTTTTTGCTATAGCGTTGTAACGCAGCCTGTTTGCTGGCTGCACAACAACGGCGGGGTGGCAGAGTGGTCATGCAGCGGCCTGCAAAGCCGTGGACGCCGGTTCGATTCCGACCCCCGCCTCCAATTCAGCATCCTAACTCGTCCGGTAATGTCCGGAAAACCAAGTGAATACGAGGTGTTAGGGTGAGCCGATAGTCCGATGCAGTGTGGTAACCGCATCGAGATCAGCGACTGCTATCAGGAAATATGAACTTCCGTTCCCGACACATAACGGACTATCTTATTCGGGTGGGAGTAGGTAGCTCGTTAAGTGAGTGTCGTAAAACCCCGCAACGACTTGGAATGGCTGACCGGCTCGAAAAAGAGTCGGACTGGGATTGAGCTGAGCATTTTGCGCCTCTTCTCGATAGAAGAAGAGCAATAAGACAAAGAGACCTGCGACCGCATTAAGCGCGTTCTGCAAATTCGCTTCGGGAAAGTGAGTATCCCGATGATGTTTGACGTTGGTATAAGCCTTCCACCAGAGGAGGTTTACACCCCTTCCCCACGGTTCCCACGGAGTGAGAGTTAAGCCGAATCGCGGAATTTCAACTTGTGCATCTTTGATTTGTGGATGGCACAAGAGGATCTCTTTTCTGTACATGCTGATATTGTTAGCTTTGCTAGTCTTGTCGAGTTTCTTGCAAAGTCTCTTGGATACAACATCGATCTCAGATGCAGCAGCGGAGAGGATTCGTGCAAGCTCCAGAGAATATGAAGGAAAGTTGTCTTGCGTGAGCTCAAGATAACGAGACAGACGAGCAACATCGTCATCTAGCGCGAGAAAATAGTTCCAATGCTGAGGCGTTGGGATTTGGGATATACTCATAACAGGATGCTATTTTGCATCTTGGGGAATCCATGGTATGCAAAAGATCGACTTCCAGTCGTACTGGCGGGTCGGCAGCAGACTGTCCATGTGTGATGCGTGAAAGAGCATGAAATACCGCACATAGAGTTCGTCAAGAAGAGCGATACATGCATCAACTTCGTTGAACGTAGGTAGCTCCTTCGGAGGTCTCTTATCGCGATGAGCGACTCGTTTATCAGCGAAATCCTCGCAGCGCTTCGAGGCATCACGTAGCCGAGTGAGATCAGCGGCCACAAGAGTTGGATCAATGTGCGGCGCCTTTGGCGTAGCGAATTTGTTGAAATCTTTGTCTGCAAAATCCTTGACGACAGAGTCCTTGTACAAACCAACGTAGTAACTGCGCGTCAAAGCTTGAGGCGACTCAATCATCTCCTCGAACATCCGAGCCATGGAAATGCTATCTTTCCCGCTCTTTATTTGCCGACGTAGGCCAATGACTACGTGAGAGACATAAGTGCGTGACAAGTAGTCGTAGAACGAATTGGACTGATGTAAGGCCGGATTATCTTTGATGAGCTGCTGGATTTCATGGAAAGTGCGCTTCGCCATTACGAGGTCTTGGACTTCGCGCTTGATAACTTCTAGCCATCGCAACCACTTTTTGAGTTTTGGATCCACGGCCACGATACCTAACGAATAGCGTTTATCCGCCGCCCGCCCAAACTTGTTAAACCCGCAACCTA
>CAKKRD010000020.1 GCA_919902515.1 Nitrosomonadaceae bacterium
AGCAGGATATTGCCCAAATTGGTTTTTATTTCAACCTGCGGGCCGGCAGCGAATGCCGTGATACTAAATAGTAATGAAAAGACGGTAGCAAGTAGCTTGACGATATGCATGATGGTTCCTGTAGAAAGCGGAGATGGTTGTTGGCCAGGGAGTAATTACGCCGCGCCTTCATAAATGATTTTCCAGCGCCCATTTTTCTCTTTCATCCAGTATTGGCGTTTTTTCATTTTGTTGGAGAGATTGCTGCTGGAATAATCCTGATCGAAGCTGACCACTATCAGATCGTCTCTGCCTGGATAAAGAAGCATGCCGACGTTGCTGATATCTACTTTGATCCAGCTCTTGGCGACATTTACCTGGCGTTTGTGTTGCGACCATTTTGCCAGATCCTGTCCGCCACTGGAGAAATTGTGCCCATAGTGCGCGAGATAGTTATCAGCATTCCTGCTCTCCCAGTCACGCCGCCAGTTTTCCAGATGCGGGGCAAGTTCGTTGCGCTGGGCAATCACCTCATCAGGACTTGCCCATTCCACTTTATCGCTGATGAGGACAGGTGTTATGCCGACTTGCAGGGTTGCCGCCACGGCATCCAGATCCTGGTTGGACAGCACTACGCAACCATCGCTGGCGCGGGGCGGACGGCTGTAGGTATCGGAGGGAGTGCCGTGCAGCCAGATGCCATAACCGCTGCGCCCGTGCCGTTTGTCCCATTCGTTGGGGTAATTAATGGGGAATGCGCCGCTACCATAAAAATCAGTAAGTTTTGCCCGTGGCAGGTTGGCAGTGATGAAATATACGCCAAGAGGGGTTTTTTGGTCGCCTTCTTTCAGTTTCTGCGAACCATTTTTGCCGCTGCTGATGTAGTAATCGGCAAGGTAGCGGGCCTTGCCCTGAACATTCTGATAGATGTAAAGCCGCGATTTGCCGGTGTCGGTAACCACAGCATATTTCTGATCCGAACTCATCTGCAGCAGATACTTCGGTACCATGTCACGCGGAACTGGCTCCTGATGGCGCTGCACCCTTACCCGCGCTTCCGCGCGCAGATCGGCAATGCGTTCTGGCGATACCCCGGCAGCGTCACCCATGTTACTGATGGGGCGGGAGCGCGCCAGAAGCAGATCGCCCCTGATGAGATGGGCGAGCCGGAAATTTGGGTTGGTTTTGAGCAGGTGTTCAATTCCGTTCAAAGCAGAACCTATGCGACGGTCGCTAATTTCGTGCAGGCTCTTGACCAGCATGCTTTCCGGACCGGCAATAGCCAGTTCTGGCAAAACAGGTATGTCACGCGCCATGGCACTTGTAGCGGCGAGGCAGAATGCCCCTACCATGACGGCGGCAATCAGCCGGCCGCGGTTGACGCAAAGGTTATATGGCTTCATTGTCCAACTTGTTCTTGCTGAATGACCCATTTTCCTCCAGTCTTGACTAGCACCAGTGTCTTGACAGTATGGTTTTTGAGCGTATCAGAGTGATACGACTGTTTAAAAGTCACCCTGGCATGGGTGGCATCGGTAATAGTAACTTTTGGATTGGCGATCGACACTTGGATTGATTTTGGCTTTTCAATGCGCTCCTGGCGATTTTTTTCCCAAGCCGCGCGTGGTACGCCGCCGGGAGTTTGGAAATCATTCGCATAGAACCCGAGATAACCGGCGATATCTCTACTAGACCATGCCTTGGCCCAGTCGTTCACAGCTTTGATAATTTCTTCGGGGGCGGCCGGAGCAGTGGATGTTTCCGCTGCCGGTTTTTCGATCACGGCGGGTTTTTCTGGTGCGGGCTTCTGTGCGGCTCTTTCGGCAACTTTTTCCGGAATTCTTGCTGGTGGGGTACTTGCCGATTTGGCGGCGGCGATTCTGACGCCTTTGGATCCATCCGTGAACAGATCCTTGATCAGCGCCAGCTTGGTTTGTGCGGCGGCGTTACTCTTGTCCAGCTGTAACGCTTTGTCATAGGCCTGGCTTGCCATTTTTGCGTAGATGTCGCCCAGGT
The DNA here is from genome assembly GCA_919902515.1 of Nitrosomonadaceae bacterium. Lineage (GTDB taxonomy): Bacteria > Pseudomonadota > Gammaproteobacteria > Burkholderiales > Nitrosomonadaceae > VFJL01. Next base: position 1,996 of record CAKKRD010000020.1, read on the forward strand.
TTTCGTGTGCGGTAGAGTAGCTGGGGTGTGTACGTATTGCTTGTTCCAGCGCGTCTTTGGCTTTTTCATACTGACCTTGGCTGGCGTAGAGCACCGCAAGGTTGTTGTATGGTTCAGGCAGGTTGGGGTGATCTGCCGCTAGGGAAGAAAATATCCGGATGGCATCAGGAATTTTGTTCTGCTCGGTGAGTATCAGTCCCTTCTGGAAACGCATTTGCGCATCCTTCGGCTTGCTGGCAAGGTAGGCATCCGCTCGCTGCAGTGCCTGGGGAAGATTGCCCTGCCTGTACAATTTGACAACTTCTTGACTTTCATCGGCATACGCAAGTGGGCTCACCACCAGTAACAGAGCGGCGGCACAAGCTGCAACGGGTGCGAGAACCTGGTGAAAGTTTGGTATTTTCATTGTGCTATACTTCTCCGGTTTTTGTTAGGTTATTCCAGAACATACAGGATTCTACCAAGAAGCCTGCCCAGTTAACAATCTCGTTGAATGCTCAAGATCTATAATTCCCTCGCCAGGACAAAACAGAGCTTTGTTCCGCTGACCCCGGGCAAGGTCGGCATCTATGTCTGTGGCATGACAGTATATGACTATTGTCATTTGGGGCACGCGCGCGTGATGGTGGTATTCGACATGGTGGTGCGCTGGCTGCAGACGAATGGTTTCGCTGTGACCTACGTGCGCAACATTACCGATATCGACGACAAAATTATCAAACGTGCACAGGAAAACAACGAGACCATAGAAGTATTGACCAATCGCTTCATCCGGGCAATGGATGAAGATGCTGCCGCACTTGGTGTGGTACCGCCTGCGCACGAGCCACGTGCCACTCGCTACGTGGCAAACATGGTTGCCATGATCCGTACTCTGGTGGATAAAGGCATTGCCTACGCCGCGAGCAACGGCGACGTTTATTATGCCGTACATAAATTTCCTGGTTATGGAAAGCTTTCCGGAAAATCGCTCGACGATTTACGTGCCGGGGAGCGGGTAATCATTGACCCGCACAAGAAAGATCCGCTGGATTTCGTCCTATGGAAAGCAGCCAAGCCCGGCGAACCACAATGGGACTCGCCCTGGGGGAAGGGGCGCCCCGGTTGGCACATTGAGTGCTCGGCGATGAGCGAACATTGTCTTGGCGAGCACTTCGACATACATGGCGGTGGACAAGACCTGCAGTTCCCTCATCACGAAAATGAGATTGCGCAAAGTGAAGGCGCGCACGACTATCCTTTCGTCAATTACTGGATGCACAACGGTTTCGTGCGGGTCGATGATGAAAAAATGTCCAAGTCGCTGGGCAACTTTTTCACAGTGCGCGAGGTGCTTGCCCGCTACCAACCAGAGGTGGTGCGGTTTTTTATCCTGCGCGCCCATTACCGCAGCCCGTTGAATTATTCCGACCAGCATCTGGAAGATGCCAGGCACGCGCTCGCTCGACTCTACATCGCATTAAAGGGAAGCGCAGTTCCTGCCGCCACAATCGACTGGAACGAACCCCACGCCCGGCGTTTCATGGAAGCGATGAATGATGATTTCAACACCCCTGATGCTGTCGCCGTATTGTTTGACCTCGCCAATGAAACCAACAGGACTGGGTCACTACCGGATATGGCATTACTTAAAGCGCTGGGTGGTTTGCTGGGCCTGCTGCAACGGGATCCGCAACAACATCTGCAGGATGAGGCGGTCGTGGGAGATGCCACATTCACGCCGGAATGCATCGAACAAATGATACAGCAGCGCCTCGCTGCGCGTACCGCCAGAAATTTTACTGAAGCAGATCGTATTCGCAAGGAGCTATCCGACGCCGATATCCTGCTGGAAGATGGCCCACAGGGCACTACCTGGCGGCGCAAGTAGGTTTGCTTGCAAAAGGGCCCACGAGGCCCAGGTCGGATAAGTCGTAGTCGGGGCTTGCTCTATCCCAGCGGTAATTCGCCGCTACTGATTCCGATCCCGTCGATTTCCTTTACTGCCTTTACAAAAGGCGCGTCTTCATGCAGCTTTACCATTGAATCAGGGTGGGGTCGTCCACGCATGCGGGCGAGACGGACCAGACTGATAGCCGGAATATCCCATTGTAACCCTGCGAGTAATTCATCTGCTGCTTGCGGGTTGTTGCACACCAGCGCCATATCGCAGCCGGCACTGAAAGCAGCTTGTGCCCGTTGCACGATATTTCCCGCGACCGCCGCACCTTCCATGCTCAAGTCGTCACTGAAGATGCAGCCATCAAAACCCAGTTCACCGCGCAGAATTTCTTTCAGCCAAATCTTGGAGAAGCCGGCAGGACGCGTATCTACACTGGGGTAAATGACGTGTGCCGGCATGATACCGGCGAGACCGAAGTCAATCATTTGCCGGAACGGAACCAGATCGTCCATTGCGATATCGGCGTAAGTGCGTTTATCCACTGGTATTTCAATGTGAGAGTCTGCCTCAATATAGCCGTGACCGGGAAAATGCTTGCCGACTGCCGTCATCCCGCCAGTTTTCAATCCCAGCATCAGGCTGTGAGCCAGATCGGCAATCGCCTGCGGCTTGCGGTGAAAAGCGCGGTCACCGATGATGCAACTCTGTCCGTGATCCACATCAAGCACTGGCGTAAAGCTCAGATCCACGCCGCACGCACGCAGCTCTGCTGCCAGCACATAGCCTGTCTGCTGCGTTAGATGTCGTGCCTGACTGGGGTGTTCATCCCAGATCCTGCCCAGTTCGCGCATTGCGGGCAGTCGTGTGAAATTCTCGCGGAAACGCTGCACTCTGCCACCTTCATGATCCACTGCGATCAGTAGTGGCGGGTTACGCAGCGAGTGAATTTCAGTGGTCAGTTCAGTCAGTTGCCTGAGTGATGAATAGTTGCGGCCAAATAGAATCATGCCACCGGTCAGCGGATGCTGCAGTCTTTTCCTATCGGGGGCAGTAAGTTGCGTGCCTTCGATATCGAGCATAATGGGCCCGAGTGACATGATTATTTTTCCAGGATAACGAAAGCGCAGGCAAGATTCAGCTCATCACTGATGGAAAGATGATGGCTGATGATGCCTTCATTTTTCACCAGGGCACTCAGTTCAGGGTGAAATTCGAAACACGGCTTGCCGCGCTGATCATGGGTTACGCCGATGTGGCTCAGGCTCACAGGGTAGCGAAGGCCAGTACCGATGGCCTTGGAAAGCGCCTCCTTGGCGGCAAAGCGTTTGGCCAGAAACATCGCCGGCTGACCGCTAACGAGATATTCGGGCCACTCGCTATCCGTCAGCAGGCGTTTGGCAAAGCGTTCGCCATATTTCTCCAGTAGCCGCGCAATGCGCGAGGGTTCGACCAGATCGGTGCCGATTCCGTAAATCATTTGCGTGCTTCCAGTATCAATGTTTTCATTTCCCGTACTGCCCGTTCAAAGCCGGTGAATAAGGCATGCGCCACGATCGCATGGCCGATATTCAATTCGGATATGTCAAGCAGTGCCGCGATAGGCTGGACATTACGATAGTGTAATCCATGCCCCGCGTTGACTTGCAGCCCTTGATCGATGCCGGCGGCAACCGCGGCACGGATCCGCTCCAGTTCACTTTGTTGTTCGCTTGCGCTGCGGGCATCAGCATAGTGACCGGTGTGAATTTCGATCACGGGTGCGCCGGTTTTTACCGCCGCATCAATCTGCGCGTGATCCGCGTCGATGAACAGCGAGACGCGAATACCTGCTTCTGCCAGTCTGCCACAAGCGCATTTCACCTGCTCGAAATGACGCACCACATCGAGGCCGCCTTCGGTGGTCAGTTCCTCACGCCGTTCTGGCACCAGACAGACATCCTCGGGTTTGATGCGTAGCGCAAAAGTTATCATTTCGTCAGTCACTGCACTTTCCAGATTCATGCGGGTTTTAAGCAGGCTGCGCAGAACTTCTACATCCTGATCCTGGATATGGCGGCGGTCTTCGCGCAAGTGCAGAGTAATTGCATCTGCCCCGGCAGATTCCGCAATCAGCGCCGCTTCCACCGGACTGGGGTAGGTCGTGCCGCGTGCTTGCCGCAACGTGGCAACGTGGTCGATGTTAACGCCCAGCTCGATCATAGCTGTTGCAAATCCTTGAGTAATTGCCGTGTGTGCAGCGGCTGGTCACCAAGATAATGATTGAGGATGTAACGCATCAGTGCTTTGCTCTGTTGCCGGGTGACGGTATCGGAATAATCATCCTGCTCCATGTCCAGTAAGGTTTTTCCACGCAGTTGCAGGCCGTAGCTGTTAGCGCCCGTTTCCAGCGCCACCGGTCCACGCTCGATTTCATAGCGATATTCTTTATCCGGGTTCATCGGTTTGCCCGATGCAACGTCATGATTGAGTGTCAGGGCGTAACCCAGTTCCTGCAGCATGCGTTGCTCGAAGTGCCGTAATACCGGAGTGTAATCTTTCTGAATACTCAATGCTGCCAGCGTTTGCTGGTAATACAGGAACAATTGCTCATGGGGATCGTCACGGTGCAGTAACCGTACCAGCAGTTCATTCAAGTAAAATCCACAGATCAGGCTCATTCCCTGCAAAAACGGCTGGCCTCCCTGCCATTCCACCTTGTGCAGAGTGCGTAGTTCCGATTTCCCTGCCCAGGAAAGCTGCAATGGCTGAAATGCCAGCAATGATCCTCTGAGTGCCGATCTGGGGCGCCTTGCGCCCTTCGCTACCAGCGGCACACGCCCGAAATTGCGGGTGAAGGTCTCTACCACGAGACTGGTTTCCAGATAAGGGTAGGTGTGCAGCACGAAAGCTGGCTGAGCGTCTTGCCGGTGTTTTTCCACAATTATGAGTTTTGTCTAAAGTTGGTCTACGGCACTTATTCTTCAGGAATTATCCATAGCCCAAGCTTTTCAACATTTGCGCATCATCAGCCCAACCAGTTTTTACCTTCACCCAAATTTCGAGGTATACCTTGCCACCGAAAACTCTTTCCATGTCTTTACGCGCCTGGGTAGCGATTGCCTTGAGTTTTTCACCATCTTTACCAATGATAATCGCCTTATGATTGGCTTTATCCACGATGATACAAGCATGAATTTTACGCAGCTCACCTTCGGTTGTGAATTTGTCTATGGTGATGCTGGCAGAGTAGGGGATTTCTTCCCCTGTCAGGCGAAACAGTTTTTCACGTATCAATTCGGCAGCGATGAATCGCTCGCTACGATCAGTGGCTTCATCTGGGTCGAACAATGGTGGATTTTCCGGCAAATATGGTCGGATTGTGCTTAGCAGTTCCGGTAGCTGCATTCCCTCCTGCGCGCTTACCGGTATCATTGCCGCGAAGGCAAACTCCTTGGCCATTTTCTCCAGGAACGGAAGCAGTCGTGATTTATCGGCCAACTGGTCTATTTTGTTGATGACGAGGATCACTGGTCTGTCAACCGGCAGCAGCTTCAGCACCAGCCTGTCGCGCTCATCAAAGTGGAGCGCTTCAATCACGAATATCACTACGTCCACATCCCGCATACTTTGGGTGACGGTACGGTTCATCAGGCTGTTCAACCGATTCGTGTGCCGGGTCTGGAAGCCGGGCGTATCGACAAAAATAAACTGGGACTGCTCGTCGGTTAGAATGCCGTTGATGCGGTGGCGGGTAGTCTGCGCTTTTTTCGAGGTGATGCTGACTTTCTGTCCGACCAGATTATTAAGCAGTGTGGATTTGCCGACGTTGGGACGTCCGATGATGGCGATGTAGCCGGTGCGATAGTTGAGATTGGCTGTCATCTTATGAAATGTTCAGTGGAAGACGCAGAGCCTGTCACCAGAAAAGCTGGGGATTTCTGTTCTTGGTATTCTTCAACCACGTGATTGTACCTGTTCATATGCTTGCTTCGCTGCTCCCTGTTCGGCACTGCGGCGGCTGGCGCCCTTGCCAATAGTACGAATATTAAGTTTGGTAATAATGCATTCCACCAGGAATTGTTGCTGATGGGCTTCGCCGCTGGTGGCGACAACGGAGTATTGCGGCAGCCCCAGCTTGCGACTTTGCAGGTATTCCTGCAGCAGGGTCTTGGGATCCTTGTCAATGGTCTGTGGATTCAACTGCTGTAGCAGCGGCATAAAAAGAGTGGCTACAACTTTCTCGGCCTGTGCAAATCCCCCATCAAGATAAATCGCACCCAGCACCGCCTCCAGTGTATCCGCGAGAATTGAAGGGCGGCGATGCCCGCCACTTTTAAGCTCTCCTTCGCCCAGCCTTATTTGTTCTCCTAAATCAAGTGCTTGTGCTAACTCAAACAATGCCTGTTGATTGACTAGGCTGGCCCGGAGCCGAGACAACTCGCCTTCGGGAAGATTGGGGAAATGCCTGAAGATCAACCCGGCAACCGCACAGTTGAGGACGCTATCGCCGAGAAATTCAAGCCGTTCATTGTGTGGAGAACTATGGCTACGGTGAGTTAGCGCCTGACGCAACAATTCCGGCTGATTGAAGGTATAGCTGATTTTCCGGCAAAGTGTGGCGCTATCCATTTTCCAATAAGCCTGAATGCTATCTGCGCACAGTCGTCACATCGCTATTTATGACTGCTGGCTTCGAAATCAATGTACAAGAAAACATGAACTATCGCCACCAGATTCTTCTTGCTGGTGCGGTATGCCATGCCTGCCGGAGTTTTGTCTCCAGAATAGCGGCAGGCTACTCGATTGATAATCCGATTCGTTTGAAGTCGCTGAAATTCCACCAGATCATGAATGCCTTGCCGACGATATTGCGTTCCGGGACGAATCCCCAATAGCGACTGTCGCTGCTGCTGTCGCGATTATCGCCCATCGTAAAATAATGCCCGGTGGGTACTGTGCAGGTGAATTCGGAATACTGATAGGTGCAATTTTCCTGGAATGGGAATTGGCGTACTCCGGAAAGCTGCAAGCCGGGTACCTCCGGGTTAACAATAATGTCATGACCACGTTCATTCAGGGATTCTATAAATCTCTGATTGTATACATAACTTAATCCAGACTCGATATAGGTGTATTCACCTACCGGTTCCATTTTTACCGGAGTATCGTTCACGATCAACTGTTTATTGCGGTAAGTGATGGAGTCACCCGGCAGGCCGACTATGCGTTTGATGTAATCCATGGATGGGTTCTCCGGGTAACGGAATACCATCACTTCGCCACGCTTGGGTTCATTCACGTCCATTACCTTGAGATTGATGACTGGCAGCCTGACACCGTAAGTGTATTTATTCACCAGAATAAAATCCCCCACCAGCAGAGTCGGAATCATTGAGCCGGACGGAATCTTGAAAGGCTCCACCAGAAAGGAACGCAGGCCGAATACGATCAGGATTACCGGGAAAAAACTTTTGGGATACTCTACCCACCACGGTTCGCGCGCATCCGGTGCACGTTTGCGGCGCAGCATGAAGTGATCAAGCAGCCAGATACCACCGGTGACAACCAGCAGAATCAGCATGATGAGGGGAAAATTCATTCTGTATCCTTCAGGTGAACAATGTCTGTGGTCTAATAAATAATGGAAGTGTCTGTAACCATATTAACCACCCGATATTCGCTGTACTATTTGTCGCTTGTCTGCAAAATCGCCAGAAATGCTTCCTGCGGAATTTCCACATTACCTACCTGTTTCATCCGTTTTTTTCCCGCTTTCTGCTTCTCCAGCAGTTTGCGTTTGCGACTGATGTCGCCACCGTAGCACTTGGCAAGCACGTTCTTGCGCAACGCCTTGATGCTTTCCCTGGCAATAATGTGTGCGCCGATGGCAGCCTGTACTGCGATATCGAACATTTGCCGCGGAATCAATTCACGCATTTTCTGCGCCAGCGCACGCCCGCGGTACTGGCTGTTGGTGCGGTGCACGATCAGCGACAATGCGTCCACTTTTTCACTATTAATGAGTATATCCAGCTTTACCAGATCGGAAGCGCGAAATTCCTTGAACTCATAATCCAGCGAGGCGTAGCCGCGACTGGTAGATTTGAGTTTGTCAAAAAAATCCATGACGACTTCGTTGAGCGGCATTTCGTAAGTGAGCATCACCTGCCTGCCCAGGTATTGTATGTTTTTCTGCAACCCGCGCTTGCTGATGCAGAGCGTGATAACCGAGCCGACATACTCCTGCGGAACCAGTATGGTAGCGGTAATGATTGGTTCGCGGATCTCCTCTATCTTGGAAGGATCGGGCATTCTTGACGGGTTCTCAATTTCGGTCACCGTGCCATCGCGCATCACTATCTGATACACCACCGTCGGCGCAGTAGTAATGAGATCCATATCGTATTCCCGTTCCAGCCGCTCCTGCACGATATCCAGATGCAACAGGCCGAGAAAGCCGCAACGGAAACCAAAACCCAACGCCTGGGATGTTTCTGGCTCGTAGTGTAATGAGGAATCATTGAGTTTCAATTTCTCCAGCGCGTCACGCAAAGCATCGTACTGGTTGGACTCAATCGGGTAAAGTCCGGCAAAAACCTGCGGTTTGATTTCTTTGAAGCCAAGTAGCGGCTGAGTGGCAGGACGATCTGCCAGAGTCACGGTATCACCCACCTTGGCAGATTTCAGTTCCTTGATGCCGGAAATAATAAAGCCAACTTCGCCTGCGCTTAACGATTCCCGTGGCTGGGATTTGGGTGTGAACACGCCGACCTGCTCGCACAAGTGAACGGTTTTACTGGCCATGAGCAGAATTTTATCTTTTGGTTTGAGCATTCCATCCACCACCCGCACCAGCATCACCACCCCGACATAATTATCAAACCATGAGTCGATGATAAGTGCCTTTAGCGGAGCAGCAGGATCCCCCTTCGGTGCGGGAATACGTGTAATCACTGCTTCCAGAATGTCCTGCACGCCTTCGCCAGTTTTGGCGCTGGCACGCAGTGCATCTTGAGCATCTATACCGATAATGTCTTCTATCTCTGCAATCACGCGCTCCGGTTCGGCTGCGGGCAGATCAATCTTGTTCAGTACTGGCACCACTTCCACGCCTTGCTCGATGGCGGTGTAGCAATTGGCCACAGTCTGGGCTTCCACGCCTTGCGAGGCGTCTACTACCAGCAACGCGCCTTCACAGGCTGCCAGAGAACGCGACACCTCGTAAGAAAAATCTACGTGTCCGGGAGTGTCAATCAGATTCAGTAAATAGGTATTACCATCGCGTGCTGTATATTTCAGCGCAGCAGTCTGTGCCTTGATGGTAATGCCACGTTCCCGTTCCAGATCCATCGAATCCAGTACCTGCGCCCCCATTTCCCGCTCTGAAAGACCGCCGCATAACTGAATGATGCGATCCGCCAGAGTGGACTTGCCGTGATCGATATGGGCGATAATGGAAAAATTACGGATGTGTTGCATCAGGGATCAGAAGCCGGTAATCAGGAAAATGGTAGTCGAGAGCTGCGCCAGGGAAACTAAAAAAGGGCACATGCTGTGCCCTCTTGAAAGTTTCTGGCTTGATCCCGCAAGTATCGCCAAAATTCAGCTATGGTGTTTACTCAAGAAGTGCGCATTCTAGCGAATTCTGGAGAAATAAGCATCTAGCGCGATAGGGTCGAGATGGTAATGACAGATTTCTTCTCCGTCTGCCACCAGCACTGGAACTCGCTCGCCGTAACGTGTCGCCAGCGTGGCATCGCTATCTACATCAACCACTTCGAGTCGGAAGGGGGACTTTGCCTGCAATTCATGCAGCCTGGCAACCATGTCCTGGCATAAATGACAGTGTTCACGGCCATATACAACTAGGTTAATTGTTGTCGTTGTCATTGAGTTTCATGGTAATGAAGGTGGCGGTACCGCCACGCCGCACCAGCAAAGCAATGTTGCGTCCTTTCTCGATTTTTCCGAGTAGCTGGTTGAATTGTTCAACAGTTTTTACGCCCTGATTATTGATGCTGAGAATCACATCACCTGGGCGTATGCCGGCACGGCTGGCGGTACCTGGTTGCATGTCTTCCACCAGCAGCCCATTGTCTATTTCCAGTTGTTTCTTCTGCTCAGCGGTAAGTTCGTTTAGCGCAAGCCCGATGCGGTTGAATGTTTCGGGTGCTTTACTGCCCCGTTTGCCAGCGCGCCCGGCAACTTTCTCATCCGCTGGAATCTCGTCCACCGTTACGGTTATTTCCCTGGTGGAACCGTTGCGCCACACCTGTACCAGCACCTTGGATCCAGGTTTGGTGGCACCTACAATGCGTGGCAGGTCACTGGAGGTGGTTATGGTTTTGCCATCGAATTTCAGGATCACGTCTCTTGCTTCTATCCCTGCTTTCTCCGCCGGGCCGTCTTTCTGCACCGCGGCCACTAACGCGCCGCCGGGTCTGGCCAAGCCGAACGATTCGGCCAGTTCCTTGGTCATCTCCTGAATCATCACACCGATCCTGCCACGACTTACCTTGCCACTGGCGATTAACTGATTGGAGATTTCGGTGGCCACATCGATGGGGATGGCAAACGACAATCCCATGAAGCCGCCAGTGCGACTGTATATCTGTGAGTTGATGCCGACTACTTCACCCTTCATGTTAAACAACGGGCCGCCGGAATTTCCAGGATTGATGGCTACATCCGTCTGGATGAATGGCACGAAGTTTTCCTGTGGCAGTGACCGTCCCTTGGCGCTGACGATACCGGCGGTCACGCTGTTATCAAAGCCAAAGGGTGAGCCAATCGCCACCACCCATTCACCAACCTTGAGTTTGTTGGGGTCACCCTGGGTTACTTTGGGCAAACCAGCGGCTTCGATCTTGAGAAGAGCGATATCGGTCCTGCGGTCGGCACCGATTACTTTAGCGCGGAATTCGCGCTTATCGGTCAGTTTGACAGTAATTTCATCAGCAGATTCGATTACATGCGTGTTGGTCAGGATGTAGCCATCCGCACTGATAATAAACCCGGAGCCCAGTGATCTGGACTCAAACTCCCGGGGGACAGTATTGGGCGGCATGTAGCGGCGGAAAAATTCAAAGAATGGATCATCCTCCGGAATATTCGGAGCCCCCGGGAAAGCCCGGTTAGTGAGTGTACTTTGCGTCTGGACAGTGCTGATGTTCACTACCGCAGCACCTTGCTTCTCAACCAGATCGGTGAAATCGGGCAATTCTCTGGTTTGCGCAGAAGCAACCGAAGACAGCCCGAACAATATCACCAGAATAAATTTGTGCATCATTTGACTTTGTAGTTGATTACCGAGTTACCGATTTGCATTACTGTTGCTGGCGGGACTTCACCCACTGTTGTCACCATATTATCCGCCACTATGCGGATATAAATATTGATCGCACCGTAGCCAGAGGAGAGTCCTTGAACCGGCGGCGGAGAATTTTTCTCCACTGGTTCGATAAATACCGACACCGCAGCGAGGCCATCTGACAGCGCAATGTGACCCACCGGTGTTGATTTTCCGGAAAGAGTGCGTTTCATCTCAATGATTTTCTTGAATCCTGCCGGAGGATTGCTAACCTGCCAGCCGAGTTTGCCGCTTCCCATCGTGGAAGATACCAAATTGGTAATGCGCCACTCGCCAGTTTTCGCGGAATATTTGGGTTTCAACATTTCCTTGTCTATCTCGCCACCAATCTTCAGCTGGGTAAAAACAAACTGCTCTACCACACGCCCTTTGTCCATTACCGCAGCTTTAAGCAGCAGGCCAGTGTGGGCATCTACCCACAGTTTATGGCCATAGCGCATGTCATCCCTGGGTTCCAGCACAATTACCTGGCATTCGTAATCGCTGATGCGCTCCGATTCGCCTTTGCTAACAATGTAACTATCATGGAGATTGCTCAGTGGTTCAGGCAGAAGTGCAGGGAAAACTTTTCGTAGCCAGCGTTTCTCGGCCACAATGGTTTTGCTCTCCGGCAAATAACATCGCATCTCATCATTGTTGCGGATGATCTCGCGCGGTGAGCCATCCAGCACCTCGATTTTCTCATGCTCGCCGTCCTGATCCAGCATGTGGACGATACGGGACGTCTCAATATGGTTGCCGGACGAATATATGAAGGTGCCGACATAGTTATGCTGACGGGGGGCAGCAGCCATTTTTTGCAGCAAGTTTAATACTTCTACGGAAGGATCAGATGAACTCTGCGCGAATATGGGCTGTACAGCGCCGGATAGCAGCAACAAAGCAGCCAGTGCAGCCCTTGTCATCTGGCTGAACTTTCCCGCGATTCTGTGACTGTGCGTATATAGGGTGTTATGCCATGCATTGCCGGAGTAGCTGAAAATTCCCGGTGTGCCAACAGATAGTCATTAATCTGAGCAGGGGCTGGGACTGAGCCTGCGACGGGGATAGAAATGGCGACGGGAGTTGTCTGTAGAGCTGGCTGAAGAACTGGTTTATTGCTGGCAAGATTCTCTTGCGGCCGATCCATATTTTGCAAGCTCATCCATCCTACTACGGCTACCGCTGCTACCGAGGCTGCCGCTGAAAGAGCAAATACTTTAAATTTATGTTCCATCGGCGATGGTGGTGCGAGTATGGTTGGTTCTGCGGCCAGCCTTGTACTAACGCGCTGGGCAATGTCGATGGATGCCGTCGACTGCCGCAAGGCATCACCAATCAAATGGTAGGTTGCCCATTCGTCGCGTAATTCGTCTGTTTTTTTGAGTTGCGTGATCGTGCCAGCGACATCTTCAGAGTCCAATTCGCCATCCATCAACGCCGATATTTTACTTTTCATGCTACCACCTCTTGTCTTTACCGGTCCCCAGCATGGGCCGTAATTTCTCTGCTATCGTTTCACGAGCGCGAAATATTCGCGATCGCACTGTGCCGATGGGACAGTTCATGATGCTTGCAATTTCTTCATAACTCAGTCCCTCGATTTCTCTCAGGGTAATTGCCGTGCGCAATTCTTCAGGCAATTCCTGTAAAGTCTGGTTCACCGTCTCGGCGATCTGCTTGCTCATCAGCTCGCTTTCAGGTGTGTTCATTTCCCGTAGCTGACTGCCTTCCTCGAAGTTTTCGGCATCCTCACTGTCGAAGCCACCACTGGTAGTAGTGGGCGCCCGCCGCCCTTGAGTCACCAGGAAATTCTTTGCGGTATTAATGCCAATCCGGTACAGCCAGGTATAAAACGCGCTCTCGCCCCGGAACGACGGTAATGCCCGATAAGCTTTGATGAAAGCCTCCTGAGTGACATCTTCTACTTCGGCGGCATCGCGGATAAACTGCGACAGCAACCGGGCCAGCTTGCGCTGGTACTTGATCACCAGTAGATCGAAGGCTTGTTTGTCCCCACGCTGTACGCGTTCTACCAGTTGCTGATCAATTTCCCGGTCACCCATGCTGCCGTTCCCTGAATATTATGATTTGTACTTGCGAATACCGCTGCTTCATGAGGCAGCGGATCAAGTATACCTGCTCAAGGGTTGATCCGGGAACTGCATACGGCTTAACACGCATAGCCTGAACCAAGAGACAACGGATACCCTGGATTAGTTCACTCGATAAAGTGGTTATTCTAAAAAATCGGGATGGGAATACCAAGTCTGTTATGATTTTCGCTTGATGGTGAATATAATTAACCCGGACCAGAATGCCCCAGCTTGATTTTGACACACTTATTATTGGCAGTGGTCTCGCTGGCCTTACGCTCGCACTCAACTTAGCGCAGACTAAAAAAGTTTGTCTTGTCACCAAACGAGCCTTGCTTGATAGTGCCAGCGGCTGGGCTCAAGGCGGTATTGCCGCAGCGTTATCGCAGGAAGATTCCCCCGATGCGCATATCCGCGACACCCTCGCCGCAGGTGCAGGATTGTGTGATGAGGCGGTTACCCGCTATGTGGCGGAAAACGGCCCGCGAGCCATTCAATGGCTGATCACCCAGGGAGTGCCCTTCACCCGCGATCAAAGCAACGAAACCGGTTATCACCTGACGCGGGAAGGTGGTCATAGCGTGCGCCGGGTGATCCACGCAGCCGATACCACCGGGCAGGCGGTACAGCTGACGCTGGGCGAAAAAGCCCGTACCCACCCGAATATCACCGTGCTTGAGCGTCATATCGCGATTGATCTCATCACCGGCGTGAAACTGGGTCGCCCTGACAAAAGTGACAATCGCTGCTATGGCGCTTATGTGCTGGATAGCACGGCAGGCAGAGTTGATACCATCGCCGCGCACAGTACGGTGCTGGCGACTGGCGGCGCTGGCAAGGTCTATCTCTACACCACCAATCCCGACACGGCTACCGGCGACGGTATCGCTATGGGCTGGCGCGCGGGCTGCCGCATCGCCAATATGGAGTTCATCCAGTTTCACCCTACTTGTCTTTACCATCCCCATGCCAAATCGTTTTTGATTTCCGAGGCGGTACGCGGTGAAGGCGGTTTGCTGAAACTTCCCGATGGTTCGCGTTTCATGCCCTGGCACGATGAGCGCGCGGAGCTTGCGCCGCGCGATATTGTCGCCCGCGCCATCGATTTTGAAATGAAAAAACGCGGCCTGGATTGCGTTTATCTGGACATTTCCCACAAGCCTGCAAATTTCCTGCAAGAGCATTTCCCCAACATTTACGCCCGCTGTCTGGAACTGGGCATCGATATAACCAAACAGCCGATCCCGGTAGTGCCCGCTGCTCATTACACCTGCGGCGGTATCGTCACCGACTGGAACGGTAAGACTGATCTGGACAACCTCTATGCCATCGGCGAAACTGCCCACACCGGACTGCACGGTGCCAACCGTCTGGCGAGCAATTCGCTGCTGGAGTGCCTGGTATTCGGGCAGGCGGCAGCCACCGACATCCTGCGGTTACCGTCCATGCCCGCTGTACAACTGCCGCAATGGGATGAAAGCCGCGTCACTGACGCCGACGAGGAAATCGTTATTTCGCATAACTGGGATGAATTACGGCGTTTCATGTGGGACTATGTAGGCATAGTTCGTACCAACAAACGCCTGCAACGCGCACAGCATCGCATCAAGCTGCTGCACGAAGAAATCAGCGAGTATTACGCCAATTTCCGGGTGACCAGCGATCTGCTGGAACTGCGTAACCTGGTGGATACCGCCGACCTTATCGTACAAAGTGCCATGCTGCGCCATGAAAGTCGCGGTCTGCACTTTAGCCGGGATTATCCCGACCTCCTGCCGCAAGCGCGGAACACGGTGCTGAAACGCTGACGCCTCAGGCCGGATCTCTCCACTTCCAGCGTAACAGTACCCGCAACTGTCTGAACTGCTCGGCGTCTATGCCGTCTGCGAGAATCACCACGCTGCGTGTAAAGAATTTGCCAGACGGTTTCAGGTTCAGCGCTGTCAGATAAGGCGCAACAAAGCTGCTGCCAAGAAGCGTACAAATAATACGTTCACCATGCTGTGTCTCAAGCGCGCAGGACATTTCATCCGACAGCTCTAAAGCCACTACCGATCGCGGTGAGCGTAATAATGCGTAAGATCGCAAATAAAAAATCGAGCTGACAACGAACAAGATGGTGCCCGCCAGTTTGATCGTTGTCGGTAATGCCAGCGGCCACAACATACCGATAGCGGCAAAATGGGCGAGACCCAGTATCACGGCAAGGCGTACGGAAGGTTCGAGACGGGCGGTGAGCAAAGGAACAGCCATGCTAATTATTCTACTTCCCCAGTTGATCGTATAATCAGCTTTTCTCATTGGCCTACACTTTCCGCATGAACTCTACCTGGCAGGCTTACCTGCAAGCCCGTAATGCAGTTGTTCAAGACGGCTGTATTACTCATTATAGCGATGCTGCTGCCGAACTCAAATGTACCCGCTCGGATATGGTGCTGGCCGATCTCTCGCACTTTGGTCTGATCCATTTTTCCGGTGAGGATGCACAGACTTTCCTGCAAGGGCAATTGAGTTGTGACGTTAGAAAAGTAGACTCATCCACTGCCCAGTACGGTAGCTATTCCACTCCCAAGGGCCGGATGCTGGCAAGCTTTCTGCTGTGGCATGATGGTGGTGGCTACATGATGCAACTGTCATCAGCGCTGCAGGTGGCCATCCGCAAGCGTCTCTCCATGTTTGTATTGCGCGCCAAAGTAGAGTTGGCCGACAACAGCGATACACTGGTACGCATGGGTGTAGCAGGAAATCGTGCCGCAGCCCTGCTGGCAGAGGTTGTAGGTGCAGTTCCCACTACGCATCTGGGTGTGATTCACGCTCAGCAGGGCAGTATCATCCGTCTTGGGCAAGATCGTTTTGAACTTGTTATCTTGCCGGAGCAGGCGCCTGCGCTGTGGCAGCGTTTGAGCAAAGAGGCTGTGCCAGTGGGAGCGCCCTGCTGGGATTGGCTGGAAATTAAAGCGGGCATTCCTGTCATCACACCCGCTACTCAGGAACAATTCATCCCGCAAATGGCGAATCTGCAAGCCATTGGCGGAGTGAGTTTTCAGAAAGGCTGTTATCCGGGGCAGGAAATTGTCGCGCGCACCCAGTATCTGGGCAAGATCAAGCGCCGCATGTATCTGGCCAATATCCAATCACTCAAGCCTGTTGCGGCCGGAGATGAGTTATTCAGCGCTGATATGGCAGAGCAATCCAGCGGCATGGTGGTTAACGCGGCCCCCTCGCCTGATGGCGGCTTTGATGTGCTGGCGGTGATACAGACAAGCAGTGTCGAGGCCGGTAAAATTCATTGGCATGCGCTGGATGGTCCCACGTTGGAGATTATGCCGTTACCCTATTCGCTCTGAGGCAGTGCGAGGGTTCAGGGGGATAGATCTGCAAAGAATCGCTCCACTTCGGCCAGATCGCGCGTGCGCTTCATCGGCGGCAGGCTTTGCCAGATTTTCTTGCCGTAGGACTTGGTGATGAGGCGTGGGTCACAGATCATCAATACCCCGCGATCGGTTTCGTCGCGGATCAATCGCCCCGCACCTTGTTTCAGGTTGATGACGGCACGCGGCAGTTGATATTCCATGAAAGCATTGCGTCCCTCCTTGTTGATTTTCTCGATGCGTGCCGACAGTACCGGATCATCGGGCGGTGCGAATGGCAGCTTGTCGATCACCACCAGCGACAAGGCTTCGCCGCGCACGTCCACCCCTTCCCAGAAAGATTGGCTGCCGATCAGTACCGCATTGCCCAGTTTGCGAAAACGCTCCAGCATATCGGAACGCGAACTCTGTCCTTGCAGCAATAGGGGATAGTCGAGTTGTTCGCGCTCGAATGCTTCCAGCAACAATTCATGCGCCCGTCGCGTTGCCCGCAGACTGGTGCACAAGAAGAAGGCACGACCGCGACTGGCCTTCAGCACCGGCAGTGCAGCTTTCACCACCTCTTCGGTGTATTCACGGCTGCTGGGTTCGGGTAAGCCGGGTGGTACGTAGAGCAGGGCTTGATTGGCGAAATCAAACGGACTGTCCCAGCAGGCAGACTGTGCTGTAGTCAGGCCCATTTCACCGTTGTAATGCGAGAAATCACCTTTCACCGCCAATGTTGCAGAAGTGAATATCCAGGCGCGCGGCGAGGCGCTCAATTGTTTGTTGAATATCTCCGCAATGGACAATGGCGTAGCATTGAGCTGCAGCGCGTGGCTGAACACTTCCAGCCAGCGTACAAACCCTTCGGCCTCCGCCTGGTCGCGCCAGTGCTTTATGCGGATAGCAATTTCGCGCGCTCGTTGCCAGCAGTTTTCCAGCCCTTCGGAACGCTCTGCCTGGCTTTCCAGTAGTGCCGCCAGCGCATCAAGTTTTTCCAGCAGCTCATCAAGCGCATCGCCAAACTTTGGATTCTTCATTGCCGTAGCCAGCGGCAGGCGAGTGTTCTCGCCTTCGATGGTCAGGCGTAAATCGCGCGCAGCTTTCTCCATTGCCGCAATGGCATCAGGCAATGCAGTAAAGTCCCTGGCGCCCAGCAGTGCCTCGGTCTCAGTATCGCGCGCAAGTTCCAGTAACTGGCTGGTGCTCACTGACTCGCCAAAAAACAGGCTGGCAGTTTCCGGTAACTGATGGGCTTCGTCAAAAATCACCGTATTGCAGGCGGGTAACAGCTCCGACAGGCCTTCGTCGCGCAGCATCACATCAGCAAAAAACAAATGATGATTGACCACCACCACATCCGCTGCCAGTGCCTGTTTGCGGGCTTCCATCACGAAACAGTCCTTGTAGTTGGGGCAATCTGAACCGAGGCAATTTTCGCGCGTGGAAGTTACCTGCTGCCAGACTGCGGCGTTTTCCGGCACTTCACTCAGGCTGCTTTTATCGCCGCTTTTGCTGACGCCTGCGTAGCGCTCAACCAATTTCAGATATTTCACTTCGTCGCGACTGGCAAAGCTGGTACGCCCATCCTGCAGAGTGCGTTCCAGATGATAATGGCACACATAGTTGGCGCGCCCTTTCAGCAATGCCACTGTGACTGGTGCTTTGAGTGCGGCGCGCACGGTGGGGATATCGCGGGTGAAAAGCTGGTCCTGCAGTGTCTTGGTGCCGGTGGAAATGATTACCTTGCCGCCCGCCAGTAATGCCGGCACCAGATAAGCGAAGGTCTTGCCGGTGCCAGTACCCGCTTCTGCCACCAGAATACGGTTGCCAGCGATGGTGTCGGCTATCGCCTGTGCCATTGCCAGTTGTTGCGCGCGCGCACGGTAACCCGGCACGGCTTGTGCCAGCGTGCCGCTGCTGGAGAAAAAAGAGTCGAGATCGGGCATGAAGAGAGTTGCCGGCTACGGTGCCAGTAGACCCTTCTTTGGCTGGGTAGCATCGTATGTCGATATAATCTGCGGGTCCGGCAGGATCAGCCGCTTGGCTTTGTCTGCGTAATCCAACCGGCTGAGCATATCCTTGATGATATTGAGCCGTGCCAGCTGCTTGTCATCCGCATGCACAATCGTCCAGGGAGCGGTGAGGCTGTGGGTATGTGCCAGCATTTCGTCGCGCGCCAGGCTGTACTGTTTCCATTTTTTGAGTGCCTGGCTATCAAGTGTGCTGATTTTCCATTGCGTGAGCGGATCTGACTTGCGCTTATCCAGGCGTCTCTTCTGTTCGGTTTTACTGATGTCGAGGTAGTACTTGAAGAGCTTGATACCGGAGTGAACCAGCATACGCTCGAACTCCGGCACCGAGTTGATGAATTCCTTGTATTCGGCTTCGGTGCAGAAGCCCATTACCCGCTCGACACCTGCCCGGTTGTACCAGCTGCGGTTAAACAGCACCAGTTCCTGGGCTACCGGCAGATACGGGACATAACGCTGAAAATACCACGAACTGCGATCCCGGTCAGAAGGTTTGCCGAGGGCCACGACCCGTGTTTCGCGCGGACTTAAATGCTGAACAATGCGCTTGATCGTGCCGTCTTTGCCAGATGCGTCGCGGCCTTCAAAGATGACCAGAATTTTTTCATTGCACTTTATGAAATGCCGCTGCAGCTTGACCAGCTCAATCTGAAGCTGATGCAGACTGTTTTCGTAGACTTCACGGGATATGGTAGAGGGGGTTTTACGCAAATTTCTTGTACCGATTTTCCCGCGCATGGCTGAGTACCTATTCAGAGATTCTAGACCGACAGCGGCAGCAACAATGCGGATTCTACCAATACATCAACGCCTGCTGCCGGTGCTATTGCCTGTGCCGGAATGTTTTTCCCGTTACGCCATTCAGATACTGCGCCATGCTTGGATTCGCCGGCGACCAGAAATACCACTTGCCGTGAACGGCTCAAACGCGCCGCACTCAACGATACGCGCTGCGGCGGCGGTTTGGGTGCATCAAGCACTGCCAACGTATCCGGCGCATCAGGTGCGCTACCCCACTCATGCTTGGGAAACAGGCTTGCAGTATGGCCGTCCTCACCCAGTCCCAGCAGTACCAGATCAAACATGCCGACAGTGTACAGCGTTGCGGCATATACGCGAGCTGCCTGGCTTGCCCCAAGTTCACCCGGGATTATGTGCAACTGGGCTGCGGGTATTGGTACGTGATCGAGCCAGGCTTCTGCAGCCATGCGCGAGTTTCTGTTAGCATCGGTGGGCGGCAGGCAGCGCTCATCGCTGAAGTAAATATGCCATGCGGACCAAACGCTGTGTGCGGTGCGCAATTGCCGATAGATCTCACGTGGCGTTTCTCCGCCGGAGATCACCAGATGAAACTGTCCGTGTTGCTGGATTGCCAGCGTCGCACTGTCGAGGATTGCATTCAGTGCCGCGTGGCGCAGTGCCGACAGATCGGCGACTGCATGCCAGCGGCACTGTGCGGGAGTAGTGGGGTTGGTCACTTCGACATGAGCTATGCAGTCATCCATGCACCATCTGCGGAAAATATCAGTGCCTCAGTCTCAGCTAGCTCAGTTATCCGACGGATAATGAACTTGAGCTGGCTTCAGAAGCGCACGACATACTGGACATAAATCATGTCCGGCGAGACATTGCCTCTGCCGCCGGTGGGGGTCGTCGTGTTCTTGATGAAATCGCCAGCCCACAGCTTGGAATAGCCGAGCAGGACATCCTGATGGCGGTTGACGTGGATATTGAAGCGCAAATCCAGTTCATCGCCCACATCCCTGCCTGCCTGACCGGTGGCGTCACGGCGATAGGCTACACCGGCAGCGTTGTACAAGGCGTCATGTGTATCCGCCAGAAAGAAGCGATGGTACTGGGCAATGAATGTGAACCATGGCTGCGGATGCAAAGTGAACTGGGCGTTGAAGTCGTGGATATTCTGCCGGCCTACCCGATCCAGGAAACCCAGGTAATAGTGTCCGAACGGAAAGAGCTGATTAAAAGTGTTGGTCTGACCATCATTCGCATTCTTGTCGCCGGACGCATAATCGTAGCGCAGCCATAATTGTGGATTCATGGGCAACTTGAACTGATAGCCGAGACCATAAGCCACTGCGCCGGCAGAAATATCGGTGGGGGTAAGACTCTGATTGGTTGAGCGGCCAAACTGGTACATCGCCTCCAATTCATACAAAAACTGGTTGTGGTTGCCGGCATAACGGCTACCTATAGTATGTACAAGGGTGTTTCCTGCATTCAGAGTACCGATAATCTTGGGCGAAACGGTGGAGTTGTTATTATCCAGACTCAGGAAGTAGAGGTCAGCAAAATGGCCTCGCTGGGGCTTGTAAGTCGCCCATAAACCGTAAAAATTCCGATTTGCATCCCAGTTATCAAAGCTTGATGGACCCGCCGCAACTACGTTCATTGGTCGTACCCAGAACGCATCCAGATCCAATTTTGGAGTGCGCCAGAAGGTTTTGACGCCCTGGAAGGTACGCCGCGTGTTGGCCCAATCCAGGGTGGAGATCAATCTCTGCGAGCCGTACAGCAATTCCTGCCGACCGACGCGAACATAGGCTGGCCCATCCTTCACATCCGCTAGCTTGATGTCCGCAAACAGGTTCAGCATGTCGGTATGATTTGCATCAATGGCAAGCGGAGTCTTGTCTTGGGAGAAACTGCGGGCGTCTATCCCCTCGGCAAAGAGCCGAATCTTGTCCCGATACCACAGATCAGCGTGGAGTCGAGTCCGTATCAGATTGTAAGTGTTGTCCCCCGGTTCAAGTCGGCTCCCAGACTCGCGCATATTCCGGAACCAGAAACTGCCGCCAAAAGACAGGAGCCAGTCGTTGCCCATATGGATGCGCTTGACGGGGTCGAAGATGTCTTTTTCATAGCCCGGCTTTTCCATATAACGGAAATCCACGTCAAATGAGGAGACGGGGAGAAGGCCAAAGGGGGCATACGGGGCGACGGGCGGAGCTTTACGTTCATTGCCGGTGAGCAAGTCCCACAGGGAATAGTAGCCAGCTCCGGAGGGGGGTACTATAAATGATCCTGGGCGCGGCATAGGCGTCACCGGCGGAACTTTGGACCAATCAACTTTGCTTTCGGCCGCCGGGACTGCTGCTGCGTCTTTGGGGGGGGCGGTTGGATTTGCCAGAACCTGAAAAGTCAAACCGAGGATTCCCGCACCCAGACAGAATTTCGGTAGCCAGCCCCGCGCCCCTGCTGTGTGACGCTCTAAGGGTTTCACACTGATCATGGTTGAAGAGGGCGGGTTCATGGCTAGGGTTCCAATAGAGTCGTCAGGTAGTTATGTTGCACGGTAGATTGAATATAAACAGGACAAGAAGGTATGTAAATACAAAATTAAATTGGCAGAACAATAACGACTGAGCAGAGACATGTCAACCGGATTTCAACAGCGCGTCTATCCCTGCTTGGGCGATTTGCGCATCCTGATTGGAGCGCACACCGCTAACGCCGATCGCACCGATGAACTGTCCATCAACCATGATGGGCAGGCCTCCCTCGATCGGCAGGGTTCCGGGCAGAGCAAGATAGCGCATGCGCCCCTCCGCGACATGTTCCTCCCATACTTTGGTAGGGCGGCGAAAGGCGATGGCAGCGCGGGCTTTCTGCATTGCCACTTCGATACTGCCAAACTGGGCGTCATCCATGCGTAGCAGATGGAACAGGTGGGCGCCATCATCGACGATCGCAATCACTACCGGCCAGTCGTTGTGCCTGGCTTCCGCTTCTGCGGCAGCGGTAATTTTCTTTGCATCGTCCAGTGTGAGAGCAATCTTGCTATTCATCGGGAATGTCTGGGAAATAAGTTGTGATAGTGATTGACTGGATCCATTTCCACCAGCAACAAGGCACGCCAGGGTTTCTCGGCGTGCCTTGCGGAATAACACAAATTTACAGCAGAGGCACGATCAGCAACGCAGTAATATTCATAATCTTGATCAGCGGATTGACCGCAGGTCCGGCAGTATCCTTGTAGGGATCTCCCACGGTGTCACCAGTTATGGCGGCCTTGTGTGCTTCCGAACCCTTGCCGCCGAAGTGTCCATCCTCGATGTATTTCTTGGCGTTATCCCAAGCACCGCCACCGGCAGTCATGGAGATGGCGACGAAAATACCGGTAATGATGGCGCCGATCAGTACCCCGCCCAAGGCTACCGGGCCGAGCAGCAGGCCAACGAGTACCGGTACCGCCACCGGCAGCAACGACGGAACAACCATTTCCTTGATGGCGGCTTTGGTCACCATGTCCACTGCCTTGGAATAGTCCGGCTTGGCCGTGCCTTCCATGATGCCCGGAATTTCCTTGAACTGGCGACGCACTTCCACTACCACCGAGCTGGCAGCACGGCCGACGGCTTCCATCGCCATCGCTCCGAAAAGGTAGGGCACCATGCCGCCGATGAACAGGCCGATAATCACCATGTGATCGGACAAATCAAAGACTACTAGCTTGCCGCCGCTGGAAAGGGCATGCGTGTAATCGGCGAACAGCACCAATGCAGCCAAGCCAGCTGAACCGATGGCGTAACCTTTGGTTACTGCTTTGGTGGTATTGCCCACGGCATCCAGAGGATCGGTGATGTCTCGAATCTCTTTTGGCAAACCAGCCATTTGTGCAATACCACCGGCGTTATCGGTGATCGGGCCATAAGCGTCCAGCGCCACGATGATGCCGGCCATGGACAGCATCGAAGTCGCGGCAATGGCAATGCCATACAGCCCTGCCAGTTCATGAGAACACCAGATCGAAAGACATACGACCAGCACCGGGGCAGCGGTCGATTTCATGGAAACACCGAGACCGGCAATCACGTTGGTGCCGTGACCGGTACTGGATGCTTCCGCAATATGCTGCACTGGCCCATATTCGGTGGAGGTGTAGTACTCGGTGATCCATACCATCGCGGCGGTTAGCGCCAGGCCGACCAGTCCGGCAAGGTACAAATTCATCGCCGAGATATTCTTGCCGTCAATTACGATACCGTCGCCCAACATTGTGGTGGTAATCGGATAGTAGACGATTGCTGCCAATATGCCGGCGACTGCCAGGCCGCGGTAAAGCGCATTCATGACCTTGCCATCCTCACGCGCTTTGACAAAGGCGCAACCGATGATGGAGGCGATGATGGAAAATCCACCCAGTACCAGTGGGTAGATCACTGCGCTTGCACTCACAACCGGGTCTGTAATCAATAATCCGCCCAGCAGCATGGTGGCGATGATGGTCACAGCGTAGGTTTCAAACAGGTCGGCTGCCATACCGGCACAGTCACCCACGTTATCGCCCACATTGTCAGCGATAACCGCCGGGTTGCGCGGATCATCCTCAGGAATTCCGGCCTCGACTTTACCGACCAGGTCAGCACCGACGTCGGCGCCTTTGGTAAAGATGCCGCCGCCCAGACGAGCAAAAATGGAAATCAGCGAACTGCCGAAGGCCAGACCTACCAGTGCATGGGTTGCATCCGATGCGCTAGCGCCGAGACCGACGGTAAGGAAAGCGTAGTAGCCCGCCACGCCCAGAAGACCCAGGCCAACTACCAGCATGCCAGTGATCGCCCCACCTTTGAAGGCAACATTAAGTGCGGCGTTAAGGCCGTCTCTGGCAGCTTCTGCGGTACGCACATTGGCACGCACCGACACGTTCATGCCGATATAACCGGCAAGACCTGACAGAACTGCACCGAGAGCAAAACCTACAGCAGTTTGCCAGCCCAAGGCGACAAAAATAGCCACCAGCAGAATCACGCCGACGATGCTGATGGTGGTGTATTGCCTATTCAGGTAAGCGGAAGCGCCTTCTTGAATCGCAGTGGCGATCTCGCGCATGCGTTCGTTGCCATCTGACAAACTCAGAATCCATTTAATCGAAAGCGCTCCATACAGAAGCGCGGCCATCGCGCAACTGATTGCGATGATTAGACCAGTACCCATTAAAATCTCCAGTTAAAGTCAGACCGTCTGAGAATGCATGCGAAATTTCGGCCCAATAACTCCGCATAACAGCTTGTGCGTAAATCAAAACAAACCTGATAAGACTCAAATCTTGAAATCACCCAGTTTCTTCTTGACTGCCACGTTCTTCAGCCGCACGTAATTAGGCAGACCATCCTTGTAAGGCGGATAGTCTTCACCCTTGATGAGCGGAGTCAGATATTCACGGCATTTGTCAGTAATGCCAAAACCATCCTTGGTGATAAAGTTGCCAGGCATCATTTTTTCCACATTGGCGACTTTGGACAGTTGCGCCATGCCGACTTTCCACTTGTAGGGTTTGTTGGACAGGCGTTCTATCGTGGGCATCACCGAATTGTGTCCTTTAACGGCGAACTCCACGGCAGCCTTGCCCATCGCATAAGCCTGTTCAACGTCGGTTTTGGACGCGATGTGGCGTGCAGCGCGCTGCAGATAGTCTGCTACACCCCAGTGATATTTGAGTCCCAGGCCATCCTTGATGATGTTTGCCACTACCGGTGCAACGCCACCTAACTGGGCATGGCCGAAAGCGTCGCGCAGCCCCTGGTCGGAGAGAAAGTTGCCATCTGCGCCTTTCACGCCTTCCGACACCACCACCGAGCAGTAGCCAAATTTCTTGACGTAGCCGTCCACCTTGGCGAGAAATTTTGCCTTATCGAAGGCAATTTCCGGAAACAGGATGACAATAGGAATTTCACAGTCCTTGCTCGATGCCAGTCCGCCTGCTGCTGCGATCCATCCGGCATGGCGCCCCATCACTTCCAGCACGAATACCTTGGTCGAGGTTTTTGACATGCTGGCTACGTCAAAGCTCGCTTCGCGTGTGGATACGGCGATGTATTTCGCCACCGAACCAAAACCGGGGCAGCAATCGGTAATCGGCAGATCATTATCCACAGTCTTGGGAACATGAATGGCCTGGATCGGATAACCCAGTGTATCGGCCAGTTGCGACACCTTCAGGCAGGTGTCGGCAGAATCGCCGCCGCCGTTATAAAAGAAATAACCGATGTTATGTGCCTTGAATACCTCGATCAGGCGTTCATATTCACGCCGGTTCTGCTCGAGGCTTTTCAATTTGTAGCGGCAGGAGCCGAATGCGCCGGAGGGTGTATGACGCAGCGCTCTGATCGCCGCAATGGAGTCCTTGCCGGTATCAATCAGGTCTTCGGTCAGGGCGCCGATAATGCCGTTACGGCCAGCATAAATTTTGCCGATTTTGCCTTTCTGCTTGCGCGCGGCTTCAATCAAACCGGCGGCAGATGCATTAATGACTGCGGTGACCCCGCCGGATTGGGCATAAAAAGCATTTTTTGCAACCATAATGTTTTCTCCTGATTTATCCAAATCTTTGGCAGTCTTGCCGACATAAATGCCGGCATTGTATTGATCCATTTCCGAATCGAAATCCGGTTACGAAAAATCTACCTGTACCTCTGATTGCAATTACTGCAGCGATGCAAAAATGTTATCGCGGATGTTTTCAACCGATCCGACGCCGGCAATTTTTACGTATCTGGGGGCGCTCTTTCCGCCGTCAGTTGCCCATTTCGAGTAGTATTCTATCAACGGTTCAGTCTGGGCGTGATAGATTTCGAGCCGTTTCCCTACGGTCTCTTCCTTGTCGTCATCGCGCTGTACCAGCGGTTCTCCGGTCACATCATCCCGGTTTTCCGTTTTAGGCGGGTTGAATAGCACATGATAAGTACGACCTGAAGCCACATGGCTGCGGCGGCCCGACATACGCTTGATGATTTCTTCGTCAGCCACGTCAATTTCAATCACGTAGTCGATCGGTACCCCCGCGGCTTTCATCGCATCAGCCTGGGGAATGGTGCGGGGAAAGCCATCAAACAGGAATCCCTTGGCGCAATCTGCTTGTGCAATGCGTTCTTTCACCAGATTGATGATGATGTCGTCGGGAACCAATCCCCCCGCGTCCATGATTTTCTTGGCCGCAATGCCCAGTTCGGTGCCTGCCTTGACTGCAGCGCGCAGCATGTCACCGGTGGAAATCTGCGGGATGCCGAAATGCTCCTTGATGAAATTGGCTTGTGTACCCTTTCCCGCACCGGGACCGCCTAATAGGATGATGCGTATGATTCTTCTCCCTTTTCTAAATAAAACTCCCCGCGGGAATGGCAGGGAGTGGGTGTTCGTTTCAGCGACGCCCGGAATTATATCGCAAACAGGCTGAATTCTCGAGCTTTTTACTGCTTGTATAATGGGTACCTGCTTTCTCGCAATAAACACGGTCTAATCAATCAACAGGGGCAAACGATGAAACAGCTATTGCGCTTTATGGGTTCAGCAGTGACAGTCGTCATGCTGTCGCTGAGCATCATGCCATTGGCAAGGGCACACCAGCCCGGTGCCCATGTGCATGGCCTGGCCACTCTGGAAGTTGTGATCGATGGTGCGGCAGTGCAGATCAATCTGGATAGTCCGCTGGACAATCTGCTGGGGTTCGAACGCGCGCCGCGCAATGAGAAAGAACGCCAAGCGGTCAGGGCCATGGCATTGAAACTCCATCAAGCTGCCACCCTGTTTGTCTTTACCCCCGCAGCGCAATGCCGGTTGGAGTCAGCCGAACTGGAATCGGCGGTACTTGCCTCCGGTTTGCTGGCACCTGCCGCAGATTCTGGCAAGGGCAGTGATACAGCCAAAGCCGATGCATCTGACGCACATGCGGAGTTGGCAGCGACCTGGCATTTTCAGTGTGTGATGCCACAGGCTTTGCAGGGAATCGAGGTGCGCTTGTTCCAGCAGTTTTCCGGCCTCAAACGGATTGATGCCGCTGTAGTCGGACCCAAAGGTCAGTCAAGCGCAAAGCTCTCACCCAAGTCCACCCGGTTGAAGTGGTAAGATTCTGGCATGCGCCAGCTTGTGATCGACATTCAGAACCTGATTTTCCAATGGCCCGGCAGACAAGGCTTTCGGCTTTCGATTCCGAAGTTTCAGGTGGAACGTGGCGAACGCGTTTTTTTGCAGGGTGCGAGCGGTAGCGGCAAGAGCACGCTGTTGAGCCTGCTGGGTGGCGTACTGGTGCCGCAGCATGGGCAATTGCAGGTGCTCGATACCGACTTGACGGCACTGACGTCGAGCACGCGTGACCGCTTCCGCGTTGATCATGTGGGCTTGCTGTTCCAGCAGTTCAACCTGGTGCCTTATCTGTCGGTGCGCGAGAACGTGCTGTTGCCCTGCCGCTTCTCGCAGCGCAGGCGGGAGCGTGCACTGGAAGCGGCCGATACACTCGAACAATCCGCCGACCGGCTGCTCAGTCAACTGGGGCTGGATCTGACTTTGGCGCGGCAACCGGTAACGGCACTGTCGGTCGGGCAACAGCAGCGAGTAGCTGCGGCTCGCGCCTTGATGGGTCATCCCGAGCTGATCATTGCTGATGAACCCACCTCGGCACTGGATGCAGACCGGCAGGCAGAATTTCTCGATGTGCTGCTGGGACGCTGCAATGATGAGGATGTGACTCTGATCTTTGTCAGCCATGACCAGCGTCTGGCGCAGCACTTCAACCGCAGCGTCAACTTGAGCGAATTGTGCGCAGTCACTGCGGAGGCGGCATGAGGCCGCTGCTGTTCCTCGCCTTCGCCAGTGCCTGGAACCGGCGCGCCACACTGGGATTGATGGCGGTCAGCATTGCACTTTCCGTCATGCTGCTGCTGGGGGTCGAGCAGTTGCGCACCCAGGCACGCGAGAGTTTTTCGCAATCCGTCTCGGGAACCGATCTGGTGGTGGGTGCGCGCACCAGCCCGATCCAGCTCATGCTTTATGCCGTATTCCGCCTGGGGGATGCAACCCATAACATCCGCTGGTCAAGTTTTCAGATGATGGCAGAGCATCCGGCCGTGGCATGGGCAGTGCCGATTTCACTGGGAGACTCGCATCGCGGTTTTGCCGTGGTTGGCACCACAACTGATTATTTCAAGCATTTCCAGTATGCCGATCGCCGCTTGCTGGCGTTTTCTTCCGGCAAACCGTTTGCCGACATTTTCGATGCAGTGGTGGGCGCGGATGTCGCCGAGCAGCTTGGCTACCAACTGGGTGACAGCATTGTTCTCAATCATGGCGCGGGCGGCATCGGCCTGGCCGAGCACGCCGACAAGCCGTTCAAGGTGAGCGGTATTCTCAAGCGCACCGGCCTGGCAGTGGATCGCAGCGTCCACATCAGCCTGGAGGCGATTGAGGCGATTCATCTCGACTGGCAGGGCGGGGCGCCGATGCCAGGGTTATCGATCCCGGCCGAATATGTGCGCAAATTCGATCTGGCTCCCAAGGAAATCACCGCGGCCTTCATCGGACTGAAAAGCCGGGCAGGGGTGTTCCAGATGCAACGCCATATCAATCAGTACAAGGCCGAGCCGTTGCTGGCAGTTCTGCCGGGAGTGGCACTGGATGAGCTCTGGTCCATCGTCAGCATCGTCGAGAAATCGCTGCTGGCGATTTCCGCGCTGGTGGTCGCGGTTGGCCTCAGCGGTCTGGTGGCTGTGGTGCTGGCCGGACTCGGCGAGCGTCGGCGTGAACTCGCGGTTCTGCGCTCGGTAGGCGCCGGCCCGCGCGTGGTGTTCATGCTGCTGGCGATTGAAGGACTGATGGTGGTGGTGGCAGGTTCGCTGCTCGGCTTGCTGGGTCTGATCACACTCGGCGTATTTGTTACGCCGATGCTGGAAACACACTTGGGGATTTCTCTGGCAGCATGGACGTTATCGGCTGAAGCCTGGCAACTGCTGCTGCTGGTGATGGCGACGGGATTCCTGGTCAGCCTGATACCGGGTTACCGCGCTTACCGCATGTCCCTGGCCGATGGCTTGACACCGAGATTATGAAAAACATGACCATCCATTCACGCCTCAAGCAGACTCTGCTGCTGGCCGGGCTGTTGATTTTTACTGTATCGGCAGCAACTGCGCGTGATTACAACGTGGGTGAGCGGCTACCGTCTGCTCCTGCGAAGAGCGCTGGCAAAACAGCGCCTGCAGCAACCCCCTCGACAACTTCGGCAACCACTTACAAGGAAATAACCTGGGATGACCTGATGCCCAAGAACTGGGACCCGATGGCGCCGTTGAAAGGGTTGAAGCTCGACAATCTCAGGGACGGTGATCCGCGCGCGATCGAGGCGCTGGAGAAAATACGCGAAGCATGGAGCAACGCGCCGATTGAGCCTGCGCTGAATGGCGCGCGCATTCGTCTGCCGGGATTCGTGATTCCTCTGGATAAAGTGGGTGACAAGGTCAGAGAATTTTTATTCGTGCCTTATTTCGGGGCCTGCATTCATACGCCGCCACCGCCGTCCAACCAGATCATTCATGTGACGGTATCAAAACCCATCACCGGCATGCGCACGATGGATACCATGTGGGTCAGCGGCGTCATGCATGCCGGCAAGGTCGATACTGAAATGGGGCAGGCCGGTTACCAGTTGAAAGCCGAAGTAGTGGTGCCTTACAAATGATTTCAACGAGCAGGCAGATGCTGCGACTGCTTGAAGCGGCCATTTCCGGTTTTTACCAATGTCAGCTTGGTGCCAGA
>CAKKRD010000021.1 GCA_919902515.1 Nitrosomonadaceae bacterium
AATCCAAGTTGAAAAACCAGCTACAATTACCCACTGATTCTACCGACGAAGCTAATTTATAGAGGAATAATCATGCAAATGCACGTTTATGACACTTATGTCAAAGCCAAGGATGGCCACACCATGCACTTTGATGTCTTCACCGCGGTGAAAGACGATCCCAAAGCGGTCGAGTATGCCAAACAGTGGCTGGCCTCGATCGGCGAAGAGGATGCCACTGTCACGAGCAGGGAATGCAGTTTCTGTCACAGCCAGAACGCGCCCCCTAATGTTGTCGACGCGATTAACAAGGACGGGTATTTCATCTACAAGATGGAAGGTTGCAAGTGATCCTGGAGCATCTCTGGGCAAGTTCTACGCGGATATGAAGGCTGCGAATTTTCCAGTCCCAGAGAGAATCAGCGGGAAGCGGCACGAGTTTCTTCGCGCGCGCCTTCTTGCAGCGGGCATAATCTGGTATTCTACGAGGCTTTTTAAAACTATGACTGGCTGGAAAACATGAGCGAATATCTTTTTACTTCCGAATCCGTGTCCGAAGGCCATCCCGATAAGGTGGCCGATCAGATTTCCGATTCAGTTCTGGATGCGATCCTGGCCCAGGATGCCAACGCGCGGGTAGCCTGCGAAACCCTGTGCAGCACCGGGCTGATTGTGATGTCGGGTGAAATCACCACCCATGCTTCGGTGGATTACAATGTGGTCGCGCGCGAAACCGTCAAGCGCATTGGTTACACCAGTTCCGACATTGGTTTCGATTCCACTACTTGCGCAGTGCTGACTGCTTTCAACAAGCAGTCGCCCGACATCGCCCAGGGGGTCAACCGCACCAAGGAACAGGAAATGGATCAGGGTGCGGGCGATCAAGGACTCATGTTCGGCTACGCCTGCGACGAGACGCCGCAATTGATGCCGATGCCGATTTACTATGCCCACCGCTTGATGGAGCGGCAAGCGGAACTGAGAAAAGACGGGCGCCTGACGTGGCTGCGTCCCGACGCCAAGTCGCAGGTGTCGGTGAGCTACCTGAACGGCAGGCCGCAACGGGTAGAGACTGTGGTGGTATCCACCCAGCATCATCCTGACGTTTCTCACGCTGTACTGACTGAAGCGGTGATCGAAGAAATCATCAAACCGGTGATTCCGAAAAATATGCTGAGCAGCGACACCCGTTATCTGGTCAATCCGACCGGACGCTTCGTGGTGGGTGGACCGATGGGCGACTGTGGCTTGACCGGCCGCAAGATCATCGTGGATACCTACGGTGGTGCGGCGCATCACGGCGGCGGTGCTTTTTCCGGCAAGGATCCGTCCAAGGTGGATCGCTCGGCGGCTTACGCCGCGCGTTACGTGGCCAAGAACATCGTTGCTGCCGGCATCGCCAGCAAGTGCGAAGTGCAGGTAGCCTATGCCATCGGCGTGGCGCGCCCGGTTTCGATGATGGTCGACACTTTCGGCACGGGAAAAATTTCTGACGACGACATAGTTAAACTGATCGAACGGCATTTCGACTTGCGTCCGCGTGCCATTATTCATTCTCTCAATCTGCTGCGCCCGATTTACGCCAAGACCGCCGCCTATGGCCACTTTGGACGGGATGAGCCGGAATTCACCTGGGAGGCGACCGACAAGGCTGCGCAACTTCGCGCCGATGCGGGAATCAAGGGTGCGGCAGCAGCGTAAGTTGCAGGGTCTTAAGAAGCCCATAAACCGCAAAGGACGCGGAGGGTGCTGAGATATACCCATGCGAAACGATAGCAAATCCCCGGCTGTTTTTTGCTTTTGCTTTCCTCTGCGTTCTCTGCGGTAGAAACATTTTACTTATAATCACGCTTTACTCCCTCCACGCTGAGGAGCGCTGCAACGGGCACAGTCCCGCGAGGCTCGGCGACGGAGGATATCGTAACAACGGCGCTCGTTCATTTTTCAGGAGATTGTTCCATGAACGTTGTGTCCAACCCCACTGGTGCCCAATTCACCGATTATAAAGTTGCCGACATGTCCCTGGCGGAATGGGGACGTAAGGAAATTGCCATCGCCGAAACCGAAATGCCCGGTCTGATGGCATTATGCGAAGAATATGCTGGCCAGAAACCTCTGGCCGGCGCACGTGTCGCCGGCTCTCTGCACATGACCATCCAGACCGCAGTGCTGATTGAAACCCTGGTCAAGCTGGGTGCGGAAGTACGCTGGGCTTCGTGCAATATTTATTCCACCCAGGATCATGCGGCCGCAGCCATCGCCGCGAAAAGCATTCCAGTGTTTGCCTACAAGGGTGAGTCGCTGGATGATTACTGGGAATATACCCACCGTATTTTCGAATGGCCGGGTAAAGAATCGGGTGCAAACAAAACGCCCAACATGATTCTGGACGATGGCGGTGATGCCACCTTGCTGATCATACTCGGCAGCAAGGCGGAAAAAGACCCGTCAGTCATTGCCAGCCCGGCCAACGAGGAAGAGCACGCCCTGTTTGCAGCCATCAAAAAAAGGCTGAGTACCCAGCCCGGTTGGTATTCCAACATTCTTGCCAATATCTGCGGCGTGACAGAGGAAACCACCACCGGCGTGCATCGTTTGTACGAAATGCAGAAAAAAGGCGAGTTGCCGTTTCCGGCGTTTAACGTCAACGATTCGGTCACCAAGTCCAAGTTCGACAATCTCTACGGCTGCCGTGAATCGCTGGTGGACGGTATCAAGCGCGCCACCGATGTGATGATTGCCGGAAAGGTTGCCATCGTCTGCGGCTACGGCGATGTGGGCAAAGGCTGCGCCCAGTCACTGCGCGGTCTGGGAGCGACGGTATGGATCACCGAGATAGATCCGATCTGCGCGCTGCAAGCAGCGATGGAAGGTTATCGTGTCGTCACCATGGACGAAGCCTGCGATCAGGCTGACATTTTCGTCACCGCTACCGGCAATCTACGTGTCATCACCCATGACCACATGCTGAGAATGAAGAACCAGGCCATCGTCTGCAACATCGGCCATTTCGATTCCGAAATAGACATCGCTTCAGTGCAGAAATATCAGTGGGAAAACATCAAGCCGCAGGTGGATCATGTCATTTTCCCGTCAGGCCGCCGCATCATCGTGCTGGCGCAGGGCAGACTGGTAAATCTGGGTTGCGCCACCGGCCACCCCTCGTTCGTCATGTCCAGTTCATTTACCAATCAGGTGCTGGCGCAAATGGAGCTTTGGCAAAATGGCGCAAGTTATCAGAAGAACGTTTATGTGTTGCCCAAGCACCTGGACGAAAAAGTAGCGCGGCTGCACATCAAAAAGCTGGGTGTCAGGCTCACTGAACTGACCGACGAGCAGGCGGAATACCTCAATCTCGATAAAAATGGGCCGTACAAGCCGGAAATGTACCGGTACTGATTCTTGACTCGTGGAGGGAGGCGGGAAATGGAATCACAGAAAAAATTCACCCCCACTTTCAGTTTTGAATTCTTCCCGCCGCAGACGCCGGAAGGAATGGAGAAACTGCGCGCTACCCGCAGGCAATTGGCGCAACTCAGTCCAAAATTCTTCTCGGTGACTTTTGGCGCGGGCGGCTCCACCCGCGACCGCACCCTCGAAGCGGTGCTGGAAATCCAGGCCGAAGGGTATACGGCCGCACCGCATCTTTCCTGCATTGGCTCGACCAGCGAAAACATCCGCACCATGCTGGAAAAATATCGCGATAGCGGTATCCGTCACATCGTCGCGCTGCGCGGTGATTTACCCTCAGGCATGGCGCAAGGGGGAGAGTTTCGTTATGCCAATGAACTGGTGGCATTTATCCACAAGGAATTCGGCGATACGTTCCATATCGAAGTCGCGGCCTACCCGGAATATCATCCGCAGGCGCGTTCGGCACAGGAAGATTTGCAGAACTTCAAACGCAAGGTGGAAGCGGGAGCAGATTCCGTTATCACCCAGTATTTTTACAACGCAGACGCCTACTTCAGTTTCATAGACGCATGCGAAGCGATGGGGATCGATATTCCGATCGTGCCCGGTATCATGCCGATCAATAAATTCTCCCAACTGGCGAGATTCTCGGATGCTTGCGGCGCGGAGATTCCACGCTGGATCAGGAAGAGGCTGGAAGGTTATGGGGATGACAGCGCGTCAATTCGCGCATTCGGGCTCGATGTCGTGACCGACCTGTGTGACCGCTTGCTCAAAGGGGGCGCACCGGGGTTGCATTTTTATACGCTGAACTCGGCGGGGCTGACGACTACTATCTGGCAACGCCTGGGGTTGTAATTCCAATTCCATTTCATCAGTGACACTTTGTTGATATCCTCACTCTCGCCTTGCCGTACTATTCGCCCCGAAGGAAGTCCCCTTTGGGGGCGTACTGTCTGCGACGTTCGTTCGTCATCGCCTCGTTTCACTTTCGAACTGGAATTGGAATAAAGTTCGGTTTTGCGCAAGGCAGGCACCATTACCCCTCCTCATTTACGAGGAGGGGTAATGGTTTCAGGCTCCCGCTGCTTTTGCTACCGCACGTAGCGGCAGCGACATCTGCTGCGGCAGCGCCAGTGGGCTGGTGGCATAGCTTTGATGTGCCGCCGATTCCGCAGCGCCGGACTCGATTTTCCTGCCCATATCAGAGAATACGTTTTCCAGCGCGCTCAGGCATAGCATCACGTTTTCGATTTTGCTGGAATAACCCATCAATCCGAAGCGCCAGACTTTCCCGGCGAAGTCGCCCAGTCCCGCACCGATTTCCAGACTGTAATCGGCGAGCAGTCTGCGCCGGACTTCCTTTTCATCCACACCGGCCGGTACGTGTACGGCATTCAATTGTGGCAGGCGGTATTTTTCTGCCACCACGAACTCGATGCCCATGGTTTCCAGTCCCGCTTTCAGTGCTTTGTGGTTGCGTTGATGGCGTGCCCAGGAATGCTCCAGCCCTTCTTCATAGAGCATAAACAGCGATTCATGCAGCGCGTACAGCGCATTGGTGGGAGCAGTGTGGTGATAGGTGCGGCTGGAACCCCAGTAACCCAGTTGCAGGTTCAGATCCATGAACCAGCTTTGTACTTTTCTCTGGCGATTTTTGACCAGATCCACCACGCGCTCGGAAAAGCTGACCGGCGACAGGCCCGGCGGACACGACAGGCATTTCTGGCTGCCGGAATAAATCGCGTCTATCTTCCATTCATCGGTCAGGATAGGGGAGCCGCCCAACGAAGTGACCGTATCCACAATGGTCATGCAATTGTGGCGGCGGGCAATTTCGCACAGTGTTTCTGCATCTGACAGCACGCCGGTGGATGTCTCGGCATGAACGAAAGCGACGATCTTTGCGTCAGGATTCTGTTTCAGCGCGTCTTCCACTTTTTGTGGATCTACTGGTTCTCCCCAGCGGTCTTCCACCACCACCGCAACACCGCCGCAACGCTGCACGTTCTCGATCATGCGTCCGCCGAACACGCCATTGCGACACACAATCACCTTGTCACCGGGATTGACCATATTGACGAAACACATTTCCATTCCCACCGAGCCCGGACCAGAAACCGGGAAAGTCAGCAAATTGGCAGTCTGGAATGAATAGCGCAGCAGGCTTTTCATCTCTTCCATCATGTCAGTGAACACCGGGTCAAGGTGACCCAGGGTCGGGCGCGCCATGGCGGACAGTACACGTGGATGAGTGTCCGATGGCCCCGGTCCCATCAGGGTGCGTTGCGGCGGATAAAACGTGCCGATTTTCTTAGCAGGGTAGAAGTCTTTGGTGGTCATGAGGAATCCTGAAATAGGGTGATAGGGTGGTTTGATTAAATGGAAAATACCGATTCTATCAAGTGGCCGGAGAATTTGCTATCGGTGGTGCAGACCAGATTACGCCATGAGAATCACTTTCTCCAGAACGCAGGGGTGAATACGATCAGTAGAGTGAAAAGCTCCAGTCGCCCTAGCAACATAGCGAAGCTGCACACCCAGGTCTGAAAGTCGCTGAGTCCCGCGAAAGTAGTCGCGGGACCAACTTGGCCAAGTCCCGGCCCGAGGTTGTTGATACAAGCCACTATCGCAGAGAAAGCCGTGATTATGTCGAGTCCAGTTAAGGCAAGAACCAGCGTCATGGAGACGATGCTGGCGATATAGATGGACAGGAAGGCCAGTACCGCGAAAACAATGCGGTTCGGCACCACGCTGCCGCCAAGCTTGACGGGAGAGACTGCCTGGGGATGCATGATCACGATCATTTCCCGAAATACCTGCTTGAACAGAAGCTGGGCGCGGATCATCTTGATGCCGCCACCAGTGGAGCCTGATGAAGAGCAGAAACAACACAGAAACAGCATCCACAGCGGCGCGAAAACCGGCCACAAATTATAATCGGTATTACTATAGCCGGTAGTGGTGGCAACCGATACCGTGTTGAAACTGGCATGGCGCAATGCCGTGAATAAATCCGGATAAACCCCCATGAACCACAAGTAAAGGGTGAGTATCAGGCAGCTCGCTAGAATGATGGTAATAAACAGGCCGGCTTCCGGGTCGTAGCGGTAGGGTGAGAGGCTTTTGCCCCGCCACACCAGAAAATGCGTGGCGAAATTTACTCCCGCGATCAGCATGAAGAGCATGGCAATGCTTTCGATCAACGGCGAATCCCAGTAGGCAAAGCTGGCGTCGTGGGAAGAAAAACCGCCAAGCCCGATGGTAGTAAACGCATGCATCACTGCATCCAGCCAGGTCATGCCTGCCAGTTTGTATGCGCTGGCACAGGCCAGCGTAATGCCTGCATAGACCAGCCACAGGCCCTTGGCAGTTTCCGCGATGCGCGGAGTCAGCTTGGTATCTTTCATCGGCCCGGGGGTTTCCGCCTTGAACATCTGTCTGCCACCTACGCCGAGCAGCGGCAGGATGGCGACGGCCAGCACGATCAGCCCCATTCCTCCTATCCATACCATCTCGGTACGCCACAGATTGATTGAGGGCGGCAGCATGTCGAGTTCCGTCAGCACGGTGCCGCCGCTGGCGGTAAGCCCGGAAGCGGCTTCAAAATAAGCCTTGGTAAAACTCAGCTCAGGCAGGAAGAACAGCAAAGGCAGGGTAGCGAATACTGGTAATACCGACCAGACCAGCACCACCAGCAAAAAGCCATCGCGGACCTGCAGTTCGCGCCGGTACCAGCGTGTCGCCAGCGTCATCACCAGGCCGCAGAAAATAGTGATGAGGATGGCCTGGTGGTAGGCGAACAGCGCGGCGTCATCCAGCCAAAAAGCGACAGCAAGGGGCAGCAGCATGGTGAGCCCGAACATCATGACCACCATACCCAGCACATTGGTGACGGCAAAGAGGCGGCTCATCGACGGGTCCGGTTACAGGAAGCCGACACCGACCTGAAACAACTTTTCCACCTGGTGGATCAGTTTCTTGTTGATCACGAATACAACGACATGATCTTCCGCTTCAATTACCGTGTCATGATGCGCGATCAACACCTGCGCATCATGACCGGATGCGGCATCTTTCGCCTTTTTTTTCTCCTCATCACTTCCCCATCTCCAGCTTTCTGCCGCCGGCAGGCCGCGCACAATAGCACCTATGGTTGCGCCCTTGGGCAATCTGATATCCGCCACTTTACGCCCCACCACATTGGATGATTTGGCATCGCCGTGCACGACCAGTTCCAGCGCTTCCGCCGCGCCGCGCCGCAGGCTGTGCACCGCCGCCACATCGCCGCGCCGGACATGTGCGAGCAGCGAGCCGATGGTAACTTGCGCGGGGGAAATGGCAATATCAATGCTGCCGCTTTGCACCAGATCTACATAGACACTGCGGTTGATGAGCGCGATCACTTTGCGCGCCCCCATGCGCTTGGCCAGCAGCGCCGACATGATGTTGTTCTCGTCATCGTTGGTGAGCGCGCAAAACATGTCCATCTCGGCGACATTCTCGCTTTCCAGCAAGTCCTCGTCAGTGGCATCACCGTGCAACACCAGGGCATGATGCAAATCCGCTGCCAGGCGCTCGCTCGCGCGCTTGTCGTATTCGATGATCTTTACCTGATAATCTTTTTCCAGTGCTTTGGCCAGGCGCTTGCCGATGTTGCCGCCGCCGGCAATCATTACGCGTTCGACCGGTTTATCCATGCGCCGCATTTCGCGCATCACGCTACGTATGTCTTTTGCTGCGGCAAGAAAAAAGACTTCATCCTCAGCCTCAATCACAGTGTCGCCTTCCGGGATGATGGGGCGGTCTTTGCGGAAGATTGCCGCCACCCGCGTGTCGACATTGGGCACGTGCTGGCGCAATTCCTGCAGTTCCCGGCCAACCAGGGGGCCGCCGTGAAATGCTCGCACTGCGACCAGGCTTACCTTGCCGTTGGCGAAGTCAAGTACCTGCAAGGCTTCCGGAAACTCGATCAGCTTTTCGATATATTCGGTCAGAATCTGTTCCGGGCAGATGACGAAATCCACACTGAAATTTTCCGCAGAAAAAATTTCCGGATAGGCGAGAAAATTAGCCGAGTGAATGCGCGCGATTTTGGTCGGAGTATTGAACATTGTGGCGGCGAGCTTGCATGCCACCAAGTTGGTTTCGTCACTCTGGGTCACAGCCAGAATCATGTCGGCATCCTCGGCACCGGCCCGTATCAACACAGATGGGTGCGAAGCGTTGCCCACCACCGTGCGCAGATCCAGATGATCCTGTAGCAGCAGGAGCTTGTCCGCGGCGACGTCCACCATGGTGATGTCGTTGGCTTCGCTCACCAGACTTTCCGCCACTGACGTACCCACCCGTCCCGCGCCCAGAATAATGATTTTCAATCGAGTTATCTGCCCTGAAATGTCGTGATTCTATTCCTGTTTGATGCGGACGCCTATGGCAGCCGCTAAGGAACCGCTGAACAAGTCCTCCGTGGAGCGCGTTGCAGGCAAAATCGGGATGATTGCAAGGCGCGCGACGAAGGTCGTAGCTCGGTCTACGAGGCCAAGGAGCGCAACACAGCAAGCGCCGGATTTTGCCGCAACCCTACGGGACGGGGCTTTGCAGGCGGTCTGCGGTGTCAGGCTCGTAGCGAAGGGAATGGCCATTCGCGTTCTCGCCTTTCGTGCATCCCATCCCGCAAAGCCGCCGTCGCGCCCGCGTGGGACTTGTTCAGCGGTTCCCTACCGGTGT
>CAKKRD010000022.1 GCA_919902515.1 Nitrosomonadaceae bacterium
CTGAAGAGGAGGCGGTGGAATCGGAGCACCACCGCGATAGCGGTTTAGTTCAACTTTATTATATGGAGGCAGCATACACCTAACGCGTCTAACTGTCTGTTCTTGGCACAACTAAGACCTACAGCGCATAGCCACCATTGCTGGTTGATTCATTGAGTTGAATGAGAGTATGCTGGTCACCGTATATGAGCGGCGGAGAAGCTTATGAATATCAATATGAACACCAGCGCATCCCTGGCACAAAACACCAGCGACGTAATCGGGCTGACCGTGCTCAAAAAGGCGATCAACATCGAAGCACAGAACGCAATGGCATTAATCAACGCCATTTCTCAACCGCCCCAGCAAGGTGCCGCCAACCTGTCGCCGTACTTGGGACAGAACATTAACGCTATTGCATGACATAGCCGTTTTGTATTTGGCGCATGCCTGTTGTTTTCTTGAAATGACCATCGAATCCATCCCTAAATTTACCGGCCCAGCAGCCAAGCTGTGGGCAGCCATTCCCAGCCATAGCAAGAAGCTACTGCTCTCTAATGTCTGGTGCGGGAAATGCCGTCATGAAGTGACCATCATCAATTTTTCAGGGGCAGTCAAAGCAGGCGACTTGCTGCTGGTCGGTTTATGTTCGGAGTGCCATGGTGATGTGGCGCGAGTGATCGAGATGAGTTGACTGGCCATGCCCGTGGCGCGGTGAAACGGCGGGTGAAGCTTCTGGCGTGCACTGCATATTGACCACTCCTACTCAAAAAGAATTGACCAGACTGATGATACTCAGAAAGCCCGTCTCTACTCATTCCCAATCCGCCCAGCAAGTCCTGCGCGATGTTTTCGGCTACGGGACCTTTCGTGGCGCGCAGCAGGCCATCGTTGAGCATGTCGCGGCGGGGGGCGATTCATTGGTGCTGATGCCGACCGGCGGCGGCAAGTCGTTGTGCTACCAGATTCCTGCTTTGCTGCGGCGCGGAGTCGGCATTGTGGTGTCGCCGCTGATCGCACTGATGCAGGATCAGGTGGATGCGCTCAAGCAGCTTGGCGTGAAAGCCGCTTTCCTGAATTCCAGCCTGGATGCCGATGCGGCGCGTGAAGTATCAGGGTGTTTGCTGCGCGGCGAGTTGAAGCTGCTGTATGTCGCGCCTGAGCGCCTGATGATGGAGAGTTTTCTTAATCTGCTGGAGCGGTTGCAAGAGAGCAGCGGGCTGGCCCTGTTCGCCATAGACGAGGCGCATTGCGTGTCGCAGTGGGGGCACGATTTCCGTCCTGAGTATCGCGAGCTGACCGTGTTGCACGAGCGCTTTCCCAATGTGCCACGCATCGCGCTGACCGCCACGGCAGATGCGCCGACGCGGCGCGAGATCGTCGAGCGGCTGGCGCTGGAACAGGCGCAGCAATCCGTCTCCAGCTTCGATCGCCCCAACATTCGCTACCATGTCACGCAGAAGGCCAACGCGCGCCAGCAGTTGCAGGCCTTTCTCGAAGCTGAACATCCAAACGACGCGGGCATAGTGTATTGCCTGTCGCGCAAGAAAGTTGAAGAGACGGCAACGTGGCTCAAGGGACAGGGCTGGGACGCATTGCCCTATCACGCCGGACTCGACGCTGCCACCCGCAACACAAACCAGAAAAGATTTCTGCGCGAGGAGGGCGTCATTATTGTCGCGACCGTCGCATTCGGCATGGGTATAGACAAACCCAACGTGCGCTTCGTCGCGCATCTCGACCTGCCCAAGAGCATGGAAGGCTACTATCAGGAAACCGGGCGCGCCGGGCGCGACGGCCTGCCCGCGAATGCGTGGATGGTTTACGGCCTGGGCGATGTAGTCTCCATGCGGCAGATGCTGCTTTCGGGCGATGCACCCGAGGAGCGCAAGCGGGTGGAACTGCAAAAACTCGATGCGCTGCTAGGCTTCTGCGAATCCACCGCCTGCCGCCATCAGATACTGTTGCGCTACTTTGGCGAAGAACTTCCCGGCAATTGTGACCAGTGCGACAACTGCCTTACGCCGGTGGATACTTGGGACGCAACACAGGCGGCGCAGATGGCGCTGTCCTGCGTTTATCGCACCGGCCAGCGCTTCGGTGTCGCCCATCTGATCGACGTGCTACTCGGCAAGGCCACCGCGAAAGTGGAACAATTCCGCCACCAGCAACTTAGCACCTTCGGCATCGGCAAGGAATTGGCACAAGCGCTATGGAGCAGCGTCTTTCGCCAATTGGTGGCGGCCGGTTTGCTCAATGTGGACATGGAAGCTTATGGCGGGCTGAGGCTTAGCGAAACTGCCCGCCCAGTATTGCGTGGCGAACAATCTGTATGGCTAAGGCGCGACGCCGAACTGGTTAAACGCAAAATCAGTAAAGCCGAACGTGGTTCTCGCCTACGCGAAGTCTTCGCCGGAGCCAACGAGGACCCACTGTGGCAGGCGCTCAAAGCCAAACGCCTGGAACTCGCCCGCGAACAAGGCGTGCCGCCCTATGTGATTTTCCACGACAGCACCTTGCTGGAAATTCTCAACCGTCGCCCCGGCAGCTTGACCGATCTGGGTCAGATCAGTGGGGTGGGGCGAGCCAAGCTGGCAAGGTATGGAGATGCGTTTTTGCGGGTGGTGGAGGATGTGAGGAATGGAGTTTAGAGTCCCTCTGTCATGACGACCTGGAGTAGGCGTTAATCCTCGAAATCCGTAGCTCCAGAGTGGAAATCCGGTAAAATAAACTTGGGGCGAAAGATTGTAAATTGCAGGGGGTATCGAAGCTGTAACCATGGTAACTAACGTGGTAACTATGGTTGGTGGCAATGGTGAAACGCAGTGAATACGTAGCTTTCAGGCAACAATGTGGATGTGACCCTCCCGTAGCCTCAATCGCCCGGATGGTGAAATTGGTAGACACAAGGGACTTAAAATCCCTCGGCTGGAAACGGCTGTGCCGGTTCGACTCCGGCTCCGGGCACCAGTAAATCAAGTGGTTACAGAATTATTACTAGACCCGGCAAGGATGCGACCGATTCCAGGGATTTTATTTCAGCAAACCGCTGCCGGCGGTGGAAGCCGAAAGCAGACTGCGGATGCATTAATCAATTCAACGGTTCCTTAAAGAGCACTACCGACGCATGACGGTATTGAGCGAAGAAAGGCTGCAGCGATGAATAAAATGATTGACGTTTAACGCCGCACGGTAATATTATTGGCCATGACGATCCGATCATTCCTGTGCGCCGATACAGAAGCGCTTTACGAAGGCAGAAAGCCGAGGCAATTCAGGAATATTGAAACCGTCGCACAGCGCAAGTTGCAGATGCTTGAAGATGCCGAGGAATTGCGAGACTTGGCTTCGCCCCCAGGCAACCGGCTGGAAGCATTGAAAGATGATCGAAAAGGGCAGCACAGCATCCGTATCAATGACCAATGGCGCGTGTGTTTTGTCTGGACTGCAACCGGGCCGGAAAACGTAGAAATCGTCGATTACCACTGAATGAGGTTATGACATGGCAACGAACAAGATGAGACCGATTCACCCAGGAGAGATAATCCGCGAGGAATACCTTGTGCCCATGAATA
This sequence comes from Nitrosomonadaceae bacterium, assembly GCA_919902515.1. Classification (GTDB taxonomy): domain Bacteria; phylum Pseudomonadota; class Gammaproteobacteria; order Burkholderiales; family Nitrosomonadaceae; genus VFJL01. Next base: position 3,555 of record CAKKRD010000022.1, read on the forward strand.
TGAGCGCCCACGCCTTGTCTATTGAGCTGCGTGTACCTGCTACTCGAATCAATGACATTGTGCGTGAGCGCCGAGCCATTACGCCTGACACGGCGCTGCGGTTAGCCCGCTGCTTTGGTACAACCGCGCAGTTCTGGCTTAACCTGCAAAGCTCGTTCGATCTGAAACAGGCGGAGAGCGAGACCGGCAAGCGGATCGAGCAGGAAGTCAGGCCGCTAGAAATGGCCGTATAGAGTTTCACTGCCCCCCATGCGGATCATGGGGAAAGCGGGGCTGGCCGGTGCTGTTACCACACTCTGGGTGTACTTAGAGTATCGTTGCCCGGGTTGACGTACGTTGACTGCTTACTGGTTTGCGCGCTTCTGGAAGTATTCGTCGTAGCGGAAAATATAATCCTTGTCTGCCAGCGGCAAATGGCAGGCACGACAGGTTGCGGTATCATCCGGTGCTTTTGTTTTCGCATCAGCCAGATAAATGGCGTAGATCCAATCGCCATTCTTCAGTTCCACCGGTGTGACGCTCTCACCCCAGCCAGCACCTTTTCCCATCACGGCTATTTTCAGTAATTCACCTTTGACGAACTTGCCATCGGAGTTTTTGAGCGGCGAGCCATCGGCCACTTCCCGGGCCTTGTAAATTTCCATCACAGAGACGGTGCCATTGGGGAAAGCCTCACCTGCTTGCGTGCGATGTCCAAGCGGATTGATATAGATCTCGCGGACTTGTTTGACCTCAGGACGCTGTACCTCGGACAGGAACTTGGGCCAGCTTTTGTAGTCTGCAGGCACCGGCAACTCGCCATCCTTGAAGTTATTGGCTAGCGGTGCCGACGGTACCTGTGCGCAGCCAACCAGCGCTGCGGCCAATGCCGTGGCCGTGATAATGGACATGATGCGATTCATATTGCTTCCTCCTTGTTGTCATGCGACGCCGGCTTATGCCGTGAGTCACTATGGTTGATGGTCTGATTCCAATCCCATTTCATCAGTGACACTTCGTTGATATCCTCACTCGCGCCTGGCCGTACTATTAAACATGACGTGCTAAGTGTTGCCGCATTCATATAACCAAAAAGCAGCATGAATACTGGGTTTCATAGAAATTTATGCGGCGTTATTTATGTCGCTATGTTTAGTACTGTCTGCGGCGTTCGTTCGTCATCGCCTCGTTTCACTCTCGAACTGGAACTGGAATAGGGTATCATTATCCAGTCAATTCTCTTTTAGAATTGAGAGCCATCGCGCCGGTTTAACATCCGGTACAACTTTAGATCCGGAGCAAAAACATGCTGATCGGCGTGCCAAAAGAGATTGTGAATCACGAGTATCGCGTGGGCCTGACACCTTCCTCGGTGCGCGAATTGATTCACCAGGGCCACAAGGTGCTGGTTGAAACCAAAGCGGGTGCGGGCATCGGCTTGGACGATGCGGATTACAAGTCAGCAGGTGCAACCATCGCCAGGAATGCAGCCAAAATATTTGCTGCAGCCGACTTGATCGTGAAGGTAAAGGAACCGCAGCCTGACGAGTGCAGGATGTTGCGCCAGCAACAGATACTCTATACCTATTTGCATCTGGCCTCCGATCCAGCGCAGGCCGGAGGCCTGATCAGATCCGGCTGCAGCGCTATCGCCTACGAAACCGTGACCAATGCTCGCGGTGGACTGCCTTTGCTGGCACCAATGTCCGAGGTCGCTGGCCGCATGTCAGTGCAGATCGGCGCACATTATCTGGAAAAAGCCCAAGGCGGTGCGGGCATTCTGATCGGCGGCGTACCAGGCGTGAAAGCGGCTAACGTAGTCGTGATCGGCGGCGGCATTGCGGGTACTCATGCGGTGCGCATCGCTCTTGGCATGGAAGCCAGTGTCACCGTCATCGACAAAAACCCGGACCGTCTGCGCGCACTGGATGAACTGTTCGGTGCCGGTCTCAATACCATTTATTCGACGGTGGATTCGATCGAGCAATATGTGGTCAACGCCGATCTGGTGATCGGCGCGGTGCTGGTAGCAGGCGCTACGGCCCCCAAGCTGGTTACCCGCAAGATGATCAAGCGGATGCGTCCCGGTTCGGTCGTGATCGACATCGCCATCGATCAGGGTGGCTGTTTCGAGACCAGCCGCGCCACCACCCACGCTAACCCGGTCTATGTGGTGGATGGCGTCACGCATTACTGCGTCGCAAATATGCCGGGTTCGGTCGCGCGCACTTCAACCTTCGCACTCAATAATGCCACACTGCCTTTTGCGGTGGCGCTGGCCAATAAGGGTATCAGACAGGCCTGCGTTGACGATCCACATCTCATGAACGGTCTTAACATCCACGCCGGACAGATTACCTACCAGGCCGTGGCGAATGCCTTGAAGCTCAGATACACGCCAGCCAAAAAGGCACTGGGTATCTGAAAAGCACTAAGACATCAACAGCAGGAGTCCCCATGCAAAAAATGCCACCCCCACGGTTTTACAAATAAGCTTTGATTCAAGCGGCATGGATTTCTCAAAAATGACCAGCAGGGTAATTAGAGCCATCGCCAATAAATTCATTACACCTACAGAAAACATGATCAGCATTTGTGCCCAGCAGCAGCCTACACAGGTCGCCCCATGCTTTAACCCCATATGAAAAGCCCCTCTGGATCCCTCCTGCCACTCATTCAATAGAAAACCCATCGGCGTTTTACAGTGGGTCAAACAGGCGTTCTTTATCGGCATGAACTGGTAAGAACCCGCCAGAAATAAAATACCCGCGGCCATAGCCGTATTTTGATTGTCCATCATTGGTGACAGCCAGCCTAGACCATGCATTTGCCATTGCAGCAGGGTTAAAGCCACACTGAATATCAGCCACACCCAGAGATAAGCGGAAGTGAAAATATAACTTAAGTTAGAGGGTGTTTTTGTTCGTCGCCGGCAAACTTGGGTGAAAGCCTGGATCATGGGCAGAGCGGAGGGCAGCATCATCGCCGCCATCATTACGGCCCACATCGTATAAACCAACCCAAAGTCCAGGGCACTCCAGGCCGCTGCTTCGGATGGCGGCATCCACATTGCCGACATCGGCAGGCTGGTCATTTGCCACTGCAGATAAAAAAGATAGCCCCAGGCAGCAAAAATCAACGACACCAGGGTCGTCAATACGGTAGCGGGTGCCTTTAACAAGGTGTTATGGCTGATAAACAAATGCCGAGAAATAACCGTTGCGATCGGAAAACGTCCAGTCCTTATCGTAATCCTTATAATGGTAGTTTTTCGACCGGGCGACGACGGTGGGATGGCTCGTTACCACGCATAAAGGGGGATTGTTGATGGTCGCCTGTCCGCCGGTTATGCCCTCAATACTTTCGATTTCGGCCTGGGCTATATCGGGGATACTCAATCGGCGCTGGTTGCCTTGCTCCTGATAATCAATTCTCACTCTTTTCATCCCTAAAACTTCAGTTACAAAGCTCATTAGAATGGCCGGGTGTCCACCCTGCTGACCACTGAAGATTTGTACAATGGCATCAAATTGCTGGTCATTTGCCCGCTCGTCGACATATAAAGCTGCTTGCCAATTGCCATCTTTCATATGTCCGGGCGAGTAGCACGCCAACGCGACATTCAAACCATCCAGTGCCTGATCATTCAGATGCCCCTGTTCAATGTGCCATGCCACCAGCAACTTACAGTTGCCCTCAGTTGGCGGTTTAAGCCAGACACAAGGACAAGCGGTTTCGCAGTTACAGGTTTCAAAATAGCTACCTTGCAAATTCCAGTTCTTTGTTTCTGACATGACGTCTCCTAGAAGGGTTCTTTAAACGGTCTCAAATCCAGTTCATGCGTCCATGCACTTGGGTGCTGCTCATGCATGGCCCAGTAAGTTTCGGCGATGGCATCAAGTTGTAGCAAGCCATCCTTGCCTTTGGCGTTAACATAATCGGGAAATTGATTTCTTGCTCGTTCACCATCGATCACACCATCAATAATGGTATGTACTACATGAATACCCTGCGGTGAGAATTCCCTTGCCATACCTTGGGCTAACGCCCTTAAACCAGCTTTTGCCGCCGCAAACGCGGTAAATGGCGGTTTTGCCCTTAATGACGCGGTTGCGCCGGTAAAAAACAATGTTCCCTGTTTTCTTTTCTTCATGGCATTGACCGCCTCTTTGCCAAATAAAAAAGCACCCAGGCAATTCTGCTGCCAGAGCATGGTGAAGGTTTCCGTATCCGTATCCAGCAAAGGTGCTGGAATATTGCTGTCTACATTGTAGGCAGCGATATCGATGATGTAATCATCAGATTGAGCCATTTTGAATAGCTGTGCGACATCCTGCACTATTGTTGCATCGGCTACCACAAAGGTAACTGATCCGCCGTGTTGCCGAATACCCTCGGCAACACGCTGCAGCTTGTTTTCACTTCTCCCGGCGATAAAAACATGCAAGCCTTTTGCAGCGAAATGGCTGGCAAGCATGGCACCCAATCCTTGTTCTGGGCCAACTCCGATGACAACGGCTGAATATTGTGGCGCCATATTTTATTTTCCGGCTGCTATCATTTCAGAAATCTTGATAGTCATCTCTTGATGACGTTACGTTGAAAAGATAGTCGCTTATGCCGGTTTTCTGCCAAATATCAACGAGAAATTGTTGCTCGGCATGTCGATCTTTTCCTTTAATTCCAGACCGTGATATGCCGCCGCTTTTTTCAGATCGGCGATATCCTTGAGGCCCCATTCCGGAACACCCGCAGAGCGTAACGTATCATGAAATTCCTTGTTGGAATCGGTCGTAAACGAGCTTTCAATCTGGAACGGCCCATAAATCAGCAGAAAGCCGTCACTATTCAATAAACGCGAGGCGCATTCCATCATGCCATCAGCGATTGAAATGGGCGCCACCTGAAAAATATTGATACAGAAAATTGCCGAAAATCTCCCATGATTATTTACATTGAACCAGGTCTCGGGTTTGGTCAAGTCGAGATGCACAGGATCGGCAATATTGTCATTGCCATGATCAACCGATAGCTTCTTGATGTTATCCAGAACCTCGCAATCCTTATCGGAGGGATGAAAGTGCAAATGCCCGAAATGCGGGGCAAAATAGTTGATGTGCATACCACTGCCGCTGGCCAGTTCCAAAACCTGGCTCGATTCCTTGGGTAGTTTTTCTTTTAAGACACCCAGCAGAGGTTCCCGGTTACGTGCCCCAGCCCAGGCGACATATTCACTGAGCGGATGCGGATCCAGGGGTGGTCTTTCTTGATTCATGATCAGCTCCTTTTGTTTGAATGGCATTACATAACAGCAAGTGCCATGCCAGCGAGCTGATACATAATTAACTCTGTATAACAATGGGTTATTTTATATTTTTGCCTGAGAAGAGAAATTGTGCTTCAATGAGTGAAGTTCAATTTCACAAGTCCATCATGAAAAGCGATTCTTTTTCCGATCTGAGCCCTGTTTTTTTTCTGCAAACCTTCATCCTTGAGTTGATACACGCCAGCGAACAACAGGGCCAGCAGCATAGTGAAGAATTGATTGAACATATAGCTAAAACTGCGGGCTGTTTTTTTGAAGAAACCTATCGTGGCGGCACCCGGAAAAATGGTTTGCTGGATATTGAAAGCTATACCGAGCTTATCCTCGGGCTTAAGAACAATATCGGTGGTAAATTTTCGTTGGCATCCAGCAATCAGGATTGCATAACTGTTACCAATTCCTGCTGTCCGTTTGGTGAGCAGGTTACCAACTCTCCGGAATTATGCCGTATGACCTCCAGTGTCTTCGGCGGCATCGCAGCTAGAAATTTCGGTTATGCCAAAGTGGAGATCAAGAAGAGCATAGCCCGGCGGGATGGCTGCTGTGAAGTGTGCGTATACACTAATCCGAATGCGGCAGAGGGGCACCCGGGGATCGAATACACCGATACGACGCCAATCAAGGAAAAGCAGGATATCGATGATCTGCATTCCCGCATTGAAGAAAGCATGCAACAGATCTGGCGCAAACAATCCAAGCCCGCCGCCAAGAAACAGCAGCCGCCGGCGATTATTGCCAAATCACCAGCGATGCAGAAAATATTGCAATCTATCGAAGTGATTGCACCTACTTCGGCGACAGTACTGATTCAAGGTCAAACTGGCGTTGGCAAGGAATTGATTGCACGGGCTATTCACGCCATGAGCGGGCGCAATCAGAAACCCTTTATTCCGATTAACTGCGGTGCAATTCCAGAAAGCTTGATTGAAAGCGCATTGTTTGGGCATGAGAAAGGCGCTTTTACTGGGGCTATTGAGGTTCACCAGGGTTATTTCGAAAGAGCCGAGGGCGGCACTCTGTTTCTGGATGAAGTCGATTCGTTATCCGCCGCCGCACAAACGCGATTGTTACGGGTGATACAGGAAGGAGAGTTGGAACGGGTCGGCGGCAAGCAAACGCTATCAGTTGATTTGCGAATAATCTCCGCGACCAATCAGAACCTGGAGGAACTGGTTAAACAAGGGAAATTCCGCCAGGATCTGTATTACCGGATTAACGTGGTTCGATTGAATATTCCGCCCCTGGCCGAACGTCCTGAAGATTTGCCTTACCTTGTTCAATTCATATTGCAACGCATGAGCAAGAAATATAATAAAGCCGTCGAATCGGTCAGCCGTGAGGTGATGCGGAAAATTCGTGCATACCCGTGGCCGGGTAACGTTCGTGAACTGGAAAACATCCTTGAACGCAGCCTTTTATTCGCCACTGGCAAGGAAATGACCCAGTTGGACTTGGAGCTTCCGGCTGCTACAAACAATGCCAGGGAGTGGAAAGATGTAAAAGAACGTGCTCTGACCGAAGTTGAGCACGCGTTTCTTGCGACCGTTTTAAAGGTGCATCAGGGGGATATAAAGAAAGTGGCCGTGGAGATGAATATTACATCACGCGCTGTCTATGCCAAGATAAAAAAACATAATCTCAAATTGGCCGATTACCGGGGTTAATTTTTTTCTGGACTTAACCCATTTACACACTTAGCATGCACTGCGCTTCCCCTGCAGCACCCAGCAATCCGACTTTCTGATTTATCACCACATGCACCGGAATCTCGCTCATCATTGCGGAGTAGCGTCCCTTGCTACAAAAAGCTTGCATGAAACCGCCTTCCCTGAGTTTGCCGATAATTTTTGGCGCGATGCCGCCAGCCACATACACGCCGCCGCGGCTTAGCCCAGCCAGTGCAAGATTCCCGGCGTAGGCACCATAGATTTCAACAAATAGATCGAGCGCTTTTACTGCAATGGGATGCTTGCGGTTCAATGCGAGATCAGTTACCTGCGCTGCACCATCACTGTTCATATTTGCTTTCACCAAGCCAGAGCCCGCACCCAGACTTGCCTGCAGAAAATTGAATATGTCCGTCAAGCCGGAGCCGGATAGCACCCGTTCAACCGACACATGGCCAAATTTTTTCCATAGATATTCGAGCAGACCGGCCTGCAATTCATTAGCGGGAGCGAAATCCATGTGACCTGCCTCAGTCGGCAACGGCAAATAACGTTCTCCCTGCCAGGCAAGCCACGCCACACCCATGCCGGTACCCGCGCCCAGCGCCACGCGCACCCCCTGAGCCTGCGGCTTTCCCGGTTGTAACGTTACCAGATCGCTTGCGGATAAAGCTTCTATACCCAGTGCCACGGCCTCAAAATCATTGATGAGTTTCACGCTGGGGATGGAAAATTCCGCTGCAATGGCGGCGACATCCATCAACCACGGCAGATTGGTGAGCTTCGCCCGCTGTGCCACCACCGGTCCTGCCACAGCAAAACAAGCAGCCGCCGGGCTGCAATCCGCATGGTTCATTCCAGCTTTGCCCAGGAAATCCCTGAGGACATCTGAGAAACCGGCGTAGGCCCGGCTATCGTATTGCTGCTCGTAGGACACCTGTAGCGCGTCGTCTTTCGATTGCAGTGCCTGCAATAAGGTCTTGGTGCCGCCGATATCACCGCAAATAAAATATGCGTTCATGGACTGCTCCACCGTTGGGCCGGATCCTGGCGATAAAACAGGGCAAGTTGCTCGTACACTTCCGGGAAGTATTGTTTTATTGCCAGCGGCATTTCAAAAAATGCCTCACTCAATACCGCGAAAAATTCTGCCGGATCTTCGGCGGCATAGGGGTCGATGACGGTTTCTTCATCGGCATCCACCTGTCTGCAGAAATTTGCATAAGCCTTGCTGAACGCGTCGCTCCACGCCTGCCGGCTCATGCCAGGATGCAGCGCAGGATAGCCATTGGCATCGCCATTCAACATGTCCAGTTTGTGGGCAAATTCGTGTATCACAACGTTATATCCCGGCTCCGCGCCAGTGCCAGCGGCATCTTCCCACGACAGAATCACCGGCCCGGCCGACCATGATTCTCCGCTCAACGGTTCGCGCGTGCGATGCACTATGCCGTCTTCGTCGGTGTATTCATAGTCGCGGATGAACTCACCAGGATAAACAATGACCTCGACCCAGCCGTCGTAGTAATCCAAATCGAGATTCAGAATCAGGATACAGGCCTGCGCTGCGATTATCACGCGCATTGGTTCGGTGATCGCGAGGCCGCCCGCCCCAGTGATTTGCTTGGCGTGAAGGAACAGCGTAACACTTTGGCGCAAGCGCGCAAGCTCATCCGGAGCCAGGCCGCGCAGAAATCGCAGTCGCTTCATCACTCCTTGCCAGAGCTCATCCGGCACCAGTTCATGGGTGAGAATGCGCTGCTGACGCCAGGTTTTCAAGTTCCAGGACATTGCGCTTCAGGATCAGTCTTTGCCGGATTCCATTGCCGGCTTGCTTTCCACTTGCGGCACATCCAGTTCCACTGCTTCAATCTTGGCAAAACGCTGGCTGATTTTGCGGCTGGAGATATGCACTTCCTCTACATCCTGATTGGCCAGGCGAATATGCTCGGCGAGCTTTTTCATGCGCTCGTCGAAGCGCCCGAAATCCTTGCCGAGTCCGGACAGTTCATGCTTGATGATATGCACCTGCTCGCGCGTTTCCACATCCTTCAGTACCGCGCGTGCAGTGTTCAGTACCGCCATCAGCGTGGTGGGGGAGACTATCCATACTCGTTTCTGCATGGCGTAATCCACCACATCGGCAGTGTAAGCATGGATTTCGGCAAACACCGCTTCCGCCGGAACGAACATCACTGCACCATCGCAGGTTTCAGGCGGCAGAATGTATTTGCCGGCGATGTCGTCTATGTGCTTTTTCACATCCACCCTGAACTGCTTTTGTGCCAGCGCTCGGTCGGTATCATTCGCATCGCGATCAAACATTCGATGATAATTTTCCAGCGGGAATTTTGAATCCACCGCCACCATGCCGGTGGGGGGCGGTAGATGCAACACACAATCGACACGGCTGCCGTTGGAAAGGGTGTGCTGCATCGCGTAAGCTCCGGCAGGTAAGATATTGCGTACCAGCGCCTCCAACTGCACTTCGCCGAATGCGCCGCGCGAACGTTTGTCGCCGAGCAATTCCTGCAAGCTCATCATATTGGTAGTGAGGCCGTCTATTTTCTTCTGCGCCTCATCGATGGTCGCCAGCCGTGTCATTACATTGATGAAAGTATCGTTGGTTTTTTTGAATCCCTCATCGAGACGTTCGGTAACTTTGCCGCTGATTTGATCGAGCCTCCCTTCCACCATGCTGCGCAACTGTTCGGAAGATTTACTTAGCATCTCGGATAGCCGGTCACCCTGCTTCGTCAATCCCTCATGCGCATCCTTGAGCATTTCACGGTGCTTGTCTTCTATCAATTTCGCCTGTTGTGCCAGCAAGCTACGTATCGTTGCCGAGAGTATGCCTAGCCTGATCACCAGAAAAGCCATGGCAAGCATAACGGCGGCAGAAATAACGAATAGAAGGATTTCAGGTCTCATGTTGCATAAGTATACTGTGGTTAATTTTCCGGGGGTGAATCACTTACAACTACGCGCTGGCGGCAGCTATCAGCGCCACTTTTTCTTTCCTGCCCATCTGCTTGATTGCATACTCACGTTTGCTTGCTGCCGAGCGCGTATCCTGTTTTTCCTGGTAGACGAGAACCACCGGGCGGCGGGCACGCGTATAGTTGGCGGCCAACTCATCATTCGAATTGTGCTCTGCCACGCGCCGTGCCACGTCCCTGGCAATGCCGGTGTAGAGGCTACCGTCCGCACAGCGCACCATGTAAACACTCCATGTATTCATCAGTTCAATGATTCAAGTTCAATATTTAATCTTGCCACTGCTGTTTTGCGGCGGCTGACGCAGCTTAGCCAAGCGCGCCAGCCCGAAGTGAATGAAGGCCAGCGCCGTCAGTACCGGGGCAAACAGATTCAGAAATGGCACAAATTGAAACAGGCTGGTCAGCAGCCCCAGGCTCCACCATGACGATCGCTGCGTGGACAACAGGGCTTGCATTTCCTCGCGACTGGCGTGTTCCGCCAACGCATCATATCGAAACAAGCGCTGGTTCAGATACGTCGCGGCAATAAATGGAACCACCACACCTGCACCGATTAACCACAACGGCAGAGTGAGCACCCAGATGGCGCTAAAAATGCCGATGGCAACCAGGGCGTTAAGCAGACTGCCGCTCATGCCGCCGCCGTTTTCACGTAGAAGTTGCGGATAATCGCGTCCGGCTACCAGACGGATCAGCGCAGGCATGGCGAACAAAGCGGTGATCACCAGCGCGGTAATGAAGACCAGCGGCACGAACAGCAGCAGATGCGCCGTGGCCTGGATTGCATATGCAACCCAGCGCGGCTCCACGCCTTCGAGCCAGATTTGAATGCCGATGGCGGTGAGACCGCTGGCGATCCATCCTGAGAAAGTATCCCAGAAGCTCACACCCAGAACCAGCCATAGTAAAGTCGCCGCCACAATCGGCCAAACCACGATCCACAATACCTGCAAGCGGAACAAGTCGCGAAACGCACGTAACAGTGCATCGAATATCGGGGTCATGCGTTCTCCTTTTCAGACGTGACGCAATGGCGTCAGTCGGGTGCTTGCCCCAGATATTCCCGAAGCCGCTCGACTGGATACCAGTAATCGATAGCACCAAAAGGAATGCGGTTCAGCTTGTGGTGACTTACCCGGCGTATTTTGCTGGGTTATAACCAGCCACTTGGTTGTCGTCTTTTGGCAACCTAGTGGAATGGCTAGTGGTTCTATCAGTCAGATGGCTAATAGTCCTAGCAGTTGTTTTATCAAGTCCAGCATGACAAGCCTGCTCCATTGCCCTCTCTATTACCCTTACTAAAAGGTAATTACCCTTTCTTTCTCCACCTTGCAGCAGGCCCGCGACCTTGGCATTCAATGACATTAGCGCTTTGCTGCGCTCTCAGCACACGCCGGATCATATCCCTGCTCACGCTGGGACAAGTCTGCTCCAACTGCGATACGGTAAATCCGCCCGTGAATCGGTTAATGGCGGCCAATACCAAATCAGTCTTCGATCCTCGCGGTGCTTTCACTTCGCCCACCCGCTCGGCAAACTCGCGGTAAGCCATTTTAAGGATTGACAGCATATAGTTGATGTAAGGCCAGGGGTCATGCTTGCCCTCATGCCATCCCTGCGAGCTCTGCTCTAGCGTCTCGTAATAGCGATCCTTGTTTTCTTCGATCAACCGTTCCAGGCTGATGTAGCGCCCTACCTCATAGCCTAACTGATAGCACTGAAGCAAAAGCGCCAGCCTGGACACACGCCCGTTGCCATCGCGGAAAGGGTGAATACAAAGAAAATCCAGGTTGAATGCCGCCATCGCAATGATCGGATGAATCCATCGTTCATCCAGACAATGCTGCCAATCGGCAACCAGACTCGCCATTGCTGTCGGCGTACCTGCCGCAGAAACGGGGCGGAAGCGCACCCGTTCGCGTCCATCTGGATAGCGCTCAATGATGTCGCTGTCTTTTTCCCTGTACTGCCCAGCATCCCAAATTTGGCCGCGCGCCAGCCGGTGCAATTCGCGTATCGTCGCCTCGCTGACCGGCAAGCGGACAGCACCTTCGTGGATCAGCTTCAACGCATCGCGATAACCGCGCACTTCCTCCTCATCGCGATTCCGAAACAAAGGCTTTGGTGCAACCAGCACAGCGCGCACCCGCGAAGGATCAATCGACACACCTTCAATACGGTTGGAAGAAACCGCACTTTCAATCAGCGCATGCTCCCGCAACGTCTTGAGCCGCTGCGGAGACTGCTGCGTATAAAGCTCCTGCTTGCCGCGAAACTCGCCAAGGTCGGCGAGATACCAGGAAGTGCTGGCAGAAACGGAAGTATTTTGTGCGGAAAAAAGTTTAAGTGTGGTCATGTGGCGTCCTTAATCATCATGCGCAACGCTAAGCAAATTCTCGCGCCAAGACGCGAGGGCAAAGCACATCACAAACAGCAGACCGAACTTGCCGTAAGGCATCACGCGGATAACCAGCAACTGCAAGTGTTCGTGGTTCATCCCAGTAGACCGGTTCTATTGATTCGTTCGCTTGCGATTAAGAAAACAATCCGAGCTTGGCACTTTTAACGCAGCCTGTCTTATTTGATTTTCTTTTGCGACAGCGGCAAATAATTCTCTGCCGACATCACCTTCTTGCCCATCTTGCCTTCCAGCTCCAGCCGCACTTTCTTGGCGATGCCGCCGCCGGTTTTCGCCGCAGTCTCATTCTCGTTCATGCCCATAGCCCCCATGCTCTCGGCGATCTGGCGCGTGGACAATTCCGCCAGCGCGGTAAAGATCAGCTCGGCCTCGCTCATGTGATCGCGCAGGTTTTGCGACTTTAAACCCTTCATCGCCTTATGCGCTTTCACATCCACCTCGGCCCATTCCTGATGAATGATGTTGGTGAGGGTCGCGTATTCCTCGCCTTCCTTGATGTCGTGGTTCGCCCAATAAATCGGTCAACCCTTCGATCAAGCTCAGGGCAGGCTTGTTGCGCGTCTCCTGCCCGGTCATGCGCTGCTGTATCCACTTCTCGCTGCGCCCGTGTTTTTGCCAAGTCTCGCGGGCGCGGTCTAGCGAACGAGACGGGTCGGCCAGCTCCTGCATCCGCTCATAACCCACCTTCGCCAGCCACAGCTTGATCGGCTCTGCCTTCGGGCTGGGTACTGACTGCACCAGCCGCAACAGCGTCTCGGCAGTCGCCGCATCGGTGAGGTAATTCTTACCATCGGCAGCAGGCAATTTCAGTCGGTTACATTTTGTAACCGACTCACTGCCTTCTTTACTCAGCCGGTTTTTCAGCACCTTCCAGTAGTTTCTGGCAGCCTGATAATCAGGCTGCTGGGTCAGCACCTGCACAATATCCACCACCGAGAACCACCACGTCTCAGTCGCCTCGTCATACACACGGCGGATTTCATGCTCTTCAAAGATGGCTGGCTGGGGTTTCATTGTCAGGATTCCTTGTTCATGGATGGCAGGTCGGACTATTTCAACCGGTGACAAATTGTCACCGGTTGGCTACTTGAGATACCGACCGGGCAGGCCGGCGATCAACCGGCCTTGGTACTTGCCGTAAGGCATGACGCGTGTAACCAGCAACTGCAAGTGTTCGTGGTTCATCCCGAGACCGGTTCTATTGATTCGTTCGTTTGCGATTAAGAAAACAATTCGAGCCTGCTACCTTAATTGCGAGCCTGGCACTTTTATTTCTTTGTGCTCGCGCAACTGAGCGGCAGTAAAACGCGCGCCGACCAAGTGGCCGCGTGCATATTCGGTTAAGGCAATGTTATTGCGCTTGGTATTCATCAATTACCAAACAGCTTGAGCAATGCATTAATAGTCGGCTCTTTGCTTTTACCTGTCTGCAAACATACCGGGCCAAAATTCGATGCATAGTGATCACGTTGCGTTGCATCATTATTCACCAATGGAGCGAACTGCTTTTTAAGCGTATGAGCATCACCAATTGCTGGTTTTCCGAACAGCCGCAACATCATCGCTTCAAAGCATGGCTCAGACTTGAGCACCTGAATTTTCTTCGTTCTCGCCAGTTTTTGTGTTTTTGCATTCCAATCTGAGTCCGTATCCAGCAATGCGGCAACTGCATCGTAATCAACATTGGCAATCTGCCTAGCAGTCCAGTTGATTACATGCAGCGCGCCCTTGCCACGCGCATTCTTGATAGTCACCGAAAGCCCACAACCACGAGGCACATAAAGATGCTTGAGATGATTCAGAAACGCCACTTCATGGCGCCCCTCACCCACGACCAACAAAGTACGCTGCGCTTTCCAGATAGCCATATCTCGGTCAATCAGAAAACAGGCACAGCGCCATATGCACCAGCCATGTATTTAGCGTAGAAATTATCGTCATTGCGGATACCTTCCACCGCATCCATACGACTGGCCGTGCTTTCGCAATCCTCATCCTTTTGCACCAGCATCACCTGCGATTTATGCACCAGATTCAACACCTCAATGGCGTGACAGGTGAACAAAAGCTGCGCCTGATGCGGGTTGGTCGATGGGTTGGCAAACAGATCGAGTATTGGTTCCAGCATGTGTGGATGCAGATCATTTTCGAATTCGTCGATAACCGCCAAGCCGCCAATTTCCAATGTTTGCAGCAGCCGTGACAACAGTACGAACGCACCTTGTGTGCCACTTGATTCAAGCGCGAAGGGCAATTGAAACTCGGTCGTCTTATTTCTATGCTTGCCAAAAGGCACCCACACTTTCTGGCTGGGTTCCTGAGGATTATTAACCGCCACCTCCAGCAACTCGACACCAGATAGACCCAAATCCCATGCAGATAGCAATTGCTCCATCCGATTGCGCTGATCAGGGTGAGCAGAAAAATGTTGCGCTGCATTCTGCACATCCTGATTACCCATAGGCACACGGCCAAAGACATTTACGTTGCTATTCACATAGGGAGCCGTCATGCGCATAGCCAGTGGCACGCCAAATTGCGCGGCCCATGAGATGAGCGAAACGTTCGGGCGCACCTTGCGTGCTTCCTGCGGCGCCAAACCAAAATCCTGTTGCTTGACCACATAAGCATTGTTTACAGCATCCCAGTCGCGGATGAAAACATAACCAAACCGTTCACGCTTCTGGTAAAGCGCTTCATGCAGCACTCGCTCCGGTGTACAACGCAACACATAGCGCCACAGCTTGCCGTCAAAATCTACCGTACACTCTAACTCGCTCGGCTCATTACTGGCGGCGGCGTGAGGCGCAACAGGGATACCGGCATCGGGCGGGCTTTGGAATGATTGTGCGATGAACCAACTGATAAATGCCATCGGTTTCAACAGCGCAGTTTTGCCGCTGCCATTGGGGCCAACCACCGCCATCAACTTGGATAGCCGCTCGCCCGTAGGAGAATCAGTCATCCAGTCCGTCAGCGCCACTTTGCGACTGATGGTTAGATCGACTTCGACACTCTCACGGAATGATTGGAAATTGGAAAATGCGTAGCTATGTAGCATATAATCCACCATTAAATATATTTATCAACAAAGTTTCGTTGATTATACATATTAATGTAATTTTGGCAACGCCATAGAACGTAGCCGAAATCTCAGTTCATGCCAACACCGCCGCAATTTCCACCACCGAAAACCACCAGGTTTCAGTCGCCTCGTCATACACGCGGCGGATTTCATGCTCTTCAAAGATGGCTGGCTGGGGTTTCATTGTCAGGACTCCTTGTTCATGGATGGCAGGTCGGATTACTTCAACCGGTAACAAATTGTTACCGGTTGGCTACTTGAGATACCGGCCGGGCAGGCCGACGATCAACCGGACTTTGTACTTGCCGTAAGGCATGACGCAACTGCAAGTGTTCGTGCTTCATCCCAATAGAGCGGTTCTATTGATTCGTTCGTTTGCGATTAAGAAAACAATTCGAGCCTGGCACCTTTATTTCGCTTCCTTTATTTCGCTAATATGTCACTTTTCTTCGTTTCACTATGTGCCGATGGCGAAAAGCATTCGGATGGAGAGAGAATCGTCATGCTGTTGGTCGCGCGCGTAAGTGCCACGTACCAATCCTTTCGACTCATATTGTCCGCGTGAATAATCACGGCGTGTTCGAACTCAAGCCCTTTTACGAGAAGTGTACTGCCGATGCTACGCTTCCCGATTGAGCGACCAGTGTGACGAATGCGATTCTGTACATCCCAGATGGCATCCGTAAGTGTGTCATATTGCCGTGCAAACCTGCTTTGTAACGCCGAACGCATAGCAAAGTACATTTCTCTGCGGAACAGACGTGTGGTTTCCCTGCCATGAAATCCTTGTATCAATTCAAGCACTGATTCACCCATATCCTCTTCGGCAACTGCAATCCCAAGTTTGACTAGGTCGCCAAACTTGGTAGCCCCGAGCTTTCCACCATCCTGATGAGATTTAACAGAATTTAGAAAGGGCGTTTTTTCAGCACCTGTCATACAAGCACAAATGAAATCTAAGACCTTTTCAAGGCGTGCAAATCCTGTGGCCAATTCAATCTCTTTCGCAGATGAATACAGTTGCTTTGCACCCAATGGTTCAATGTTTGAAAAACCCACCATCGCAAGCTGCTGAGCAAGTTTTGCCCGCATATTGATGTTAGCCCCGTCGCCGATAACGACCAAACCTTCATCTCTCGCCTTGCCCATTACACTTTTGCACACACCCACAATCTTGCTTCGCCTAAATTGCGGGTCATCTGGAAGACGTACCCAGCTCACACATAGGGGACGGCTTGTCAGGTCAATGGCTCCACCCTGTTCGAGTGTGCGGCGAACATCAGCAAGCCAATTGGCTAACTCGGGATTTTCTCCCCACCGCCAAAGCGTGATCATTTCACCTGCCTTGCCGAAAACAGGGAATACATCAGCGTCCCAATCGACAGGCTTCTGACCTTTGAAGTCGAAAATAGCCTGAAGTGGGTCGCCGAAAATGCATACCGGAAGATGGTCAGCTATCGCTTGGATAACTTGATGTTGAAGCCCCGTGCAGTCTTGGTACTCATCGACAAAAACACCAGAATAGGATGATGTCAATACGCCTTTGACTGCCTCGCTTTTAATGAGCTTGGCAGCCGCCTCATAGACAGCATTCCATTCTTCGTCCTTCGGGGCATCGCATGTAAGGCCGGATCGTCTTGGAAAGGAAGCTGAATACCGAAGACACCAGCCAGCAATTGTATCGATACGAAATTTATCGCTCGGAACCTTGTGTTGCTTGAGCCGCGAGCGAAGGACATCTACGCCCGCATGGGTATGTGTCAGGATAAGCCTGCGGCCTTCGGAAATCTGCACCGCCCTTGCAATCTGCTCTGTCTTTCCGCAACCAGCTGCGGCGACAACGCTTCCACGCGCCACGGAAGCGGCAAGTGCCGCTATTCCAGCATCTGGATCGTTACGCATCCACCCACTCTCGCAGATTGAAGATTGTCTTCGCTAATGGCTTTTCCGACATCTTATTGAGACACGGCGCAATGATCTTGGCGAGCTGCTCACCTCTGGTGATGTCTTTGAACCAGTGACTATTTTTGTTCTTGGCGGCCACTCCGATGGCGCGACGAAAATTTTCGGTATCGAGGATTTTAGGAAGCGTGAGATCGGAAATCTCAGTGAGCGACTGCGCTTTGCAAGCGTTGTTGATGTTGTCTCTGACGCTGTCAATTCCTTCACACTCCTCGGCGTATTTTACGAGTGCAATGGCTGTATCCCATGGCACGTCCAGAAATATTCGCTCTTCTGTCGAGCAAGTGCCCGTCCACTCCATGACGGTGCCGCCTTTCTCTTTCACGCTGTTAATCAGGTTGGCGGGCGCGGGCTTGTCCGTGTCGAGAAGCAAGGCAACTTCATAGCCAAGGTCAAGCAAATGCTCGGCAATGACTGGTGCAGTTGCGTTGCCACCGCCATCAATGGCTATTACGCCCCGCAAAGCGAACGAATCCTCTCCCTCCTGGCTCCACCAAGCATCAAGGCCACGTAGCAGTCCATATTCAGTACGACCTTCACCGACGAGAACTCTTTGCGCAAGAAACGCATCGGGCGATGCGCGCAGGTGTCGCTGAGCGGTATCGAGGTTTTTGGCAGTTGCTGCGACGGATCGAATCTCTGTGATGCCATCCTTCGAATGGACAGTGAATATGTCATGTGCAGCAAGTTCCCTGATAACGACCGGGGAATGTGTTGTCATAAATATTTGTGGTGGCAGAGCCTTGTCCCCATCAATTGCGGGGGTCTTTAAGTACTTTAGCAACCTCGCGATGCGGTGCGGTTCAAGCCCATGCTCAATCTCGTCGATGAGCGCAATATGCGAACCACCAGTGTCGTGTTGTAGCGCTGAGACAATCAGTCTGGATGAACCAGTACCCAGCCGCCTTAGCGGCAGTTTTCCATCATGGAGGGAGACGCCTCCGGCGGTGATACTGACACCCTGTACATCCAACTCTGCGACATACTTTTCACGAATAGGTACGGAGAATTTCTTCCCAAGTTGCTCTGCCCGAGAGGCGGCTTCTTTAAA
>CAKKRD010000023.1 GCA_919902515.1 Nitrosomonadaceae bacterium
CGTTGCGGTGAAACTTCGCGTTGGCTTTCGGTATTGTTTCCACGGCTGTGGTAATGGATGGTGAGGCGTTTTCTTTGCAGCAGAGCGCTGGCGATGATTTGAAAGTGTTGGCCGGATATGTTGCGCCCGGTCATGCGGAGAATGCGGACTCGTTTGGTGATTCCACTGTTTTCGCCGCCGCCAAGATGATCGGACGTGAGGATTTTTTCGATGCGCTCGCGCAATGGTTTGAGGTGGCTGTCCAGTAACCCGGGTTGGGCTTGTTGCAATAGTTGCTGCGCGGTCAGGAGCGCGTATAACTCCGGCGCACTGAACCACATGGCTGGCAGCTCCGGGATTTTTCCCTCCCTGAGGTCATAGTGATAACCGTTGCGCTCGCGATCGTATTTGATCGGCGCGATGAATTGATCGCGCAATTGTTCGATAACGCGGTTGGCGGTGGCGCGCGAGCATTCGAGTTCTGCGCGTATAGTCAGGAGCGACACCGGGTAGCGCGACTCGATGAGCAGGTGGTGCACTTTGTAAATTTGACGCAATCTGCTCACGAATGTGGTGCCGGTAATTTCTGCTCCATCCCACTCACGATCTACTCGCTCTGCGGCATGATCAGCCGGTTCGCCGGAAACCAGGCACTGAAGCGGCTGCCCTTGCCCGGTTCGCTGACGATTTCCAGATGCGCCTGGTGGCGGCTTAGCACATGTTTGACGATGGCGAGTCCCAGGCCAGTGCCGCCGGTTTCGCGCGAACGGCTGCGATCCACCCGGTAGAAGCGTTCGGTCAGACGCGGCAGATGCTCAGGCTCAATGCCTATGCCGCTGTCCTGCACAGAGAATAGCCCCTGGCCATCATGAATTCCCCAGTTCAGGATTATTTCCCCGCCGTCGGTGGTATAGCGCACGGCATTGCTGACAAGATTGCTGAATGCGCTGCGTAATTCGTCTGCGCTTCCTCGCAGTTGCGCATCGGTATCGAGTTTGAGGTTGATATGGTGACGCCCGACACTCAGGGATTGCGCCTCGTGATACAACTCGCGCAACATTTCAGCAACGTTGACGCTTTCCTCGCGCACCGGATTCTGCGCATTTTCCAGCCGTGACAAGGCCAACAAATCTTCCACCAGACGTTGCATACGCATGGTCTGGTCGGTCATCAGTGTGAGTGCCCGTTTACCTATTTTGCTGCCAGTCTGGTTCTCGTCCGACAGGGTTTCGAGAAAACCGCCGATCACGGTCAACGGCGTACGCAATTCATGTGAGACATTGGCGACAAAATCGCGCCGCATGGTCTCGACTCTTTCAAGGCGGGTAATATCGCGGCTGACAAGCAGCTTCTGTTTATTGCCGTAGGGTATCAATTGCAGCGAAAGGATCAGCTCCTGCTGGCGCGATTGCCGGACTATCAGCGGTTCGCTGTAATTGCGCGTGGCCAGGTATTCGGCGAACTGCGGTTGCCGCACCAGATAGGTGATTTGCTGACCGGTATCGCGATTGTAGTCTATGCCGAAATGCTGCTCGGCCACCGGATTGCACCATTCAATACGGTCTGTTTCATCCAGAATCACCACACCTTCCGGCATCGCCGAGGTGGCGCGCCGCAGGCGCTCCAATGCCGTACTCAACTGTTGCTGGCTTTGGCTCTGGCCACGCATCAAGCGCGCCAGGCGGGCAAACACGTCTCCCCATGCGCCGGTGGCATGAGGCAGCGTGGCAGCCGTAGGCGCGGGAGTCTGCAGCCACTCATCCAGCGCTGTCAGGTAACGCAGGTGATGGACAACCAGCAGTAACAGCGCGAGACTGTAAAACACCAATGCAGTGATGGCACCCAATGCCAGCCACAAGCCGGCGGTTGCGATGGTGAGCAAAATGATGCTGGTGAGGCGCTGGCGGAAGCCGGACACGTGCATTATCCTGTAAAGCGGGGATAGGTTGCTACCAGCATATTATCCCATACCTGCAGTCCGTGCGGCGGACAAGCGGTAGCCCGAGCCTCTTACGGTTTGTACCAATTCGTCCTTGGCAACGGTTTCCAGCGTTTTGCGCAGGCGACGAATATGCACATCCACGGTACGGTCTTCGACGAACACATGATCGCCCCACACGCCGTCGAGCAGTTGCGAGCGGGTGTGCACCCGCTCAGGGTGGCTCATCAGGAAATGTAATAAGCGGAACTCGGTGGGTCCCAGTACCACTTCCTGATCATTTACGGTCACGCGATGCGTGGCCGGGTCAAGCCGCAGTCCGCCAATCTCAATCATGTCATCAGCCACCTCCGGTGAGCGCCGCCGCAGCACCGCTTTAATCCGGGCAATCAATTCGCGCGGTGAAAAAGGCTTGGTGATGTAATCATCAGCACCGATTTCCAGCCCCGCTATTTTGTCGCTCTCTTCGGCGCGGGCGGTAAGCATAATGATGGGGATGGTCTTGGTGCGCGTTGCATGCCGCAGCATGCGGGCAAATTCCACGCCACTCATACCCGGCAACATCCAGTCGAGCAGCACCAGGTCGGGCAACGCATCATTCACTACCGCCATGGCCTGTTCCGCATTTTCTGCGCAGAAAACGACATGTCCGGCCTGCCGCAGGCTGTACGAGATCAACTCCTGGATTGCCGGTTCGTCTTCCACTACCAGTATTGTCGCTGCCATCAGTCTCTTCCTGCGATTGGTTAAGATACCTTGCTTCGATGTTGCAATGGTATGAAAACATTATTGCGGTTTCGTGACAAGCGGAAGACCGCCAAAGTCCACGGGACCATGTCCGTCACCGCAGCCCTACAAAATCAGGATCGCCCGGTAATCATTGACGTTGGTGCGGGTGGGGCCGGTTACGATCAAATTATCGAGCTGATTAAAAAAAGT
>CAKKRD010000024.1 GCA_919902515.1 Nitrosomonadaceae bacterium
TACCCTTCAATAAATTGATTTTCAATAACTATTTGTGGGGAAACCTCAGAGCCTGACCCTATTTCTATTCTAGACCCTATTTCTATTCTATTTCTATTTCTATTTCTATTTCATTTATGGGTGAATATTGATACACGCGCACAATTACGGCAAGATACTGGGAACACTTTTTCCAGCCACGTTATGCGACGAGAATGGACTGGCGTAGAATCACGATTGTTGGATCATCCAAATGGCGGTGAATCATGAGTGACCTCGAAGAGCTTGAATACAAAATCCAGAATCTCCCAGTCGAGGAGCTGTCAAAATTTCGTGCATGGTTCATCGAATTTGACCACCTGCTCTGGGATAAGCAGATCGAGGTGGATTCGAAAGCTGGAAAGCTACGCGGGCTCGTTTCCGAAGCACTCGCGGATTATCAGGCTGGCAAGGCCCGAGAGATTTGAGGCATTTCACGTCACCGAAGTTCTGGGCGCTGTACGGGGCGCTACCGACCGATGTCCGCGTCCTTGCTGACAAAAACTACGAACTTCTGAAATCGGATTCCCGGCATCCCTCTCTCCATTTCAAGAAGATCGGCGATCTCTGGTCGGTACGCGTGGGCGCTCATTATCGAGCCCTTGCAACTGAAGTCGAAGGCGGTGTTTACTGGTTCTGGATCGGAACACATGCTGAATACGACACAATCGTTGCATGACCGCACAATGGACAACGGCACTTCGCAAATCGCACTTTGCGCTCTTGCTCGTGCGCGTCATTGCAGACGTGATATGAATACCCCAGGGTCTGGTGAAATACCCGGGCCAGGTGAAGCTTCCAGACCAGGATCGGAATTTCACCAGTCAGGATTACACTCTGTCCGATCACCGGATTTTCGATCAGCGTTTTCTCGACAGCAACAACAACAACAGCGGCACACCCAGTAGCGCAGTCAGTACTCCCACCGGCAATTGCTGGGGCGCCCACAGGGTCCGCGCCAGCGTATCCGCCAACGTGAGAAAGCTGCCCCCCAGCAGCATGGCCAGGGGTAACAGCCAGCGATAGTCGTTGATCCCCAGCAAGCGGATGACATGGGGAATGATCAAGCCGACGAAGCCGATGACACCCGCCAGCATCAGCGCCGCCACAGTTGCCAATGCCGCGCCGAAGTAAATACCCACTTGCAGCGGCAGCACTGCCACTCCAAGGGTTTTCGCCTTCATCTGGCCGAGGCTGAGAACATTGAGGCTGCCGGAAAAAATCATGCTGATGGCCGCTACGATAACCAGCGTCACCCATGCCGCTGACAGTCCCTCGGCGCCGGCCGCACGCGATACATCGCCCATCAGCCAGAACAGCATGCCTTTCACATCGCTGGCTGGCGCCAAGGTCAGGATCAAAGTGGTCAGCGCAGCGCAGCCGGCGGACAGCACCACCCCGGTCAGGAGCAGCCGGTAAAGATTCCAGTCGCCACTGCGAAAGCTCAAGCCGAACACGATGGCAATCGCAGCCAGCGCACCTGCCAGCGATGTCAGATTGACCAGTACCAGCCCCCACCCCAGCAGCATAGCGGTGAGCGCACCCACCGCCGCGCCTCCCGATACCCCAAGAATATAGGGGTCGGCCAGCGGATTGCGCAACAGTACCTGCAACAATGCTCCCGCCAGCGCCAGCAGACCGCCGCAGGCAAACGCTGCCAACACGCGCGGCAGGCGCAACTGCCAGACAATCTGGCTGGTGGTGTCATCGGCCGGTGACACCAGCACTTGGGCAATTCCGGAAATGGGGAGATTCACGCTGCCGAACAGCAATCCGGCAAACAGGCTGCCTGCCGCGAGCAGCAGAAAGAGGAACAGGTGTGGCAAGGGGTGTCTGGGAGAAGTCACGCGGTTACGCAAGGGATCAATGTGCCGGACTGCAAATTAGCAGAATCCGGCACCTTTGAACATCTTTACTGCATTTCTGAAGGGCTCATCCCGGCACGTCCGCTTCAACGCGTATCCTCGCATCCACGATCCGGCAACCCTGGCCAGGCGGCAGGGCCAGAACCGGGTTTAGATCGAGCTCCCTGATTGCGGGAATTTCTTCCACCAGACGCGAGATACGCAACAGCACCTGTTCAATTGCCGCCACATCTGCCGGCGGGTGACCGCGGTAACCGGTAAGCAACTGGTAGCCTTTGATCTCGCGTACCATTTCGGCGGCATCGCAGTCACTGAGGGGAGTAATGCGGAAACACACGTCACCGAGGATCTCCACATGGATGCCGCCCAAACCGAACGCGATCAGCGGACCGAACAGCGAATTGTGCGTGACCCCGATCATCAATTCGATACCGTCCAGCATCATCGGCTGTACCAATACTCCTTCCATCGCGGCAAGGTTTTGATCCTGTACACACCGCGCACGGATTGCCACGAATGCTTCCCGGACGGCGGTCTCGTCGGCCAGATTCAGATGGACTCCACCGATCTCGGTTTTATGCACGAGAGTATGCGAAGCCAGTTTTACTGCGACCGGAAAGCCGATAGTCCGTGCCAGAGCAACTGCGGCATCGGCAGTCGTGGCGATATCCCCCGGCAGAAGCGGCAACCGTGCCGCCGTCAGCATAGCACTGGTCTCTTGCGTCGTCAGCCAACCGCTGCCGCGCTGCGCGAGAGCGGTTGCACAAATGTCGCGCGCTAGCGTGAGATCCATGTCGGCAAAATCCGGGATCACGCCGCAAGGCCGCGCTCTCCATTCAGCGTAGCTGGCAGCCTTGCCCAGCACCAGCGCAGGGACTTCCGGCATGCGATAAGCGGGGATCGTTTCGCCCGACAGGGTAAAGGAACGGTCCGGATCTCCCTCCGCCATCCAGCAGATGAAGACCGGTTTCTTCGGCGCGTTTGATTCCTGCGCGGCTGCGAGTCCTGCCAGAATGCCGTCTGCAATCGGGGACACGTCAGCAGCCATCAGGGAGACATACAATATGATCAGCGCATCAACCTCATCTGCTTTCAAGACGGCTTCGATTACCTGGGCGTACTGTTCCGGGGTAGCAGAGGCGATCAGATCCACCGGATTATTGAGCGCAGCGGCGGATGGCAGGAATGCGGCGAGTGCGGCCCTGGTCGAGGCTGACAGCTCTGGCACAGTCAAGCCGCTGGCTTCGCAGGCATCGGTACAGAGTATCGCAGGCCCGCCCGCGTTGGTGATGATCCCGACTCGCCGGCCTGCCGGAAGAGGCTGGGCCGACAGGCCCGCCGCCAGCGCGAACATCTCCTCCAGCGTCTCGGCACGAATCACTCCGGTCTGGTGAAACAGTGCTTCCACTCCCGCATCGCTCGCCGCGAGCGCAGCGGTGTGAGAGCTGGCAGCACGAAGTCCTGACTGCGAGCGCCCGGCTTTCACGGCCACAATGGGTTTGCAACGGCTCACTCGTCTCGCAATGCGCGCAAAGCGGCGCGGATTGCCGAATGATTCCAGATACAGCAGGATGACATGAGTTGCGGGATCCTCTTCCCAGTATTGCAAAAGATCATTGCCGGACACATCGCCCTTGTTGCCGACGCTGACGAAGGACGAAATCCCCAACTGCAGCCGCTGCGCGGCAGCAAGAATGGCCAATCCCAGCGCACCGCTCTGGGACGACATCGCGACCCGGCCCGGCGGCGGGAACACAGAGGTGAAGGTCGCGTTGAGGCGGACCGCGGGATCCGTATTCAGCAAGCCGAAACAATTCGGGCCGATCATGCGCATGCCTTGCTGGCGTACTTTCTCGACCAGACGATCCTGCAGTTGCTTGCCTTCCGCACCGGTCTCGGCAAACCCGGCAGTAATCACAACGATGGCTCGCACTCCTTTGGCCGCGCACTCATCGACCACGGCCAGGACCACATCGCGCGGCACGGCAATGATGGCCAGGTCGACGCTGCCAGGTACGGCTGCAAGCGACGGATACGCCTGCAGGCCGGCAATCTCTGTCGCCTGTGGATTCACCGGGTAAATGGCGCCATGAAAGCGGTTGCCGGTCAAGGCCTCGACCAATCGGTAACCGATACTGCGCGGATCGCGCGAGGCACCGACGACCGCTACTGCTCGCGGGTGAAAGAAGGGATGCAGTGAAGCGGTAGTGGCAATCCGATCCCGCAACTCTGAACGAGCCAAGGTGGTTTCTGTGGGGATCAGAGACAACTCGACTTCGATATCTCCGCTTTCGCAGCTTTCCTGCATGTCGAAACCGGATTCCCGAAAGACTTCACGCATCGCCAGATTATCCGTGTGTGTGACCGCCCACAAGCGGACAAAGCCATGTTGGATAGCTGACACCGCCAGCCGCTCGAGCAGGAGAGTACCCAGCCCTTTTCCATGGAAGGCATCATCCACCGCCATGGCGACCTCGGCTGTACGCTCATCTCGCGCCAGATACGAGCCCGCTGCGATAATCCGCAGCGCTCCATCCCAGACGCGGGTTACCACCAGGGTCAGTCTGGAGCAGGGATCTGCCGAATCGCACAACGATGCGATGACCGCGCTGCGCGGCGAAGCCGCAGAAAAGAAGCGATGCCGTTTAGATTCGGGCGCAAGCCGCTCCATGAAATTCTGCAAGGCGGCGTGGTCTGTTGGCACGGAGGAACGGATGGCCGCTGTTGATCCATCACGCAGAATGATTTGGCCGGATTGCGTGTAACCACAAGAGAGCGAGGGAAGGTAGCGGGGATTGACGTGTTGCATTGGGCGCTCCTTGCGATACGCTCACAGATATCCCGCACTCAACAGATGGGCTTGTTGTACTGTGGCGGGATGCTGAATCGCCGTAAGGCCAGGGGGGGGGATGCAGAGTGCGGTACTTAAAAGTCCTTCAACAAAATAGTCCGTTTGCCGATGCTCCTGGAAGCTTTTCATCTCTCGAACCCACAGAAAACTGGCGATCGAGTCTGTTCTTGAGGGCTTTCAGGCCATCGTCCTTGAAGCTGATGAAATGCAAACCAACGCGGAAGCAAGAATCGCTACCTGAATATATTGTATAGACCAGATTCGCTCTGATTTCGACTGTTTTCTGCTTATCTTCTCCATACGTCAATGGCGGGAACAGCAGAACCGTAACCGGCTTTGTGGAAGATACGTTAAGGTCGGTGTTTACCGCCGTGCCACTGAGCGACAGGTCATTGGTATAACTATGAACAATGGGCTTTTTCTCCGCCGCATCGAAAATGATGGAGATTTTCCAGTGCGCACGATAGCGTGGAGCCGCTCGTTTATCTTCTATGGCCATATTTAGTCTCAAGCTACGTTGATTTTATGATTTAACTGCTCCATTCTCATCCCCGGTTGCGGCTTTGACTTGGGGTGTAGGTAATTATACTGGAGCAACGATATTCCGATGTAGGAATTCGCTTATTTTTCTGTAGGAATCTGGGAGGACAGAATGCGTGGCAGGAACCTGCTTGGCCACAAGTGCTCTGGGTGTGGTTTCTCATAACGTTGTTCGCCATTAAACGAAAACGCGAAGCAGACGAATGCTCACGCAGGTTTTACACCTATCGAACTCAAGAGAATCTGGTTATCAAGTTTGTCTTTGAGAATTCGCAGACCGTCATTCTTGAATTTGATAAAATCCAGACCGACGCGGAAGCAATAATTGCTGCCTGCATATACCGAGTAGGCTAGTTGCGTTCTGATTTCGATTATTTTCTGCTGCTCCCCCTCATGCGCCAACGGGGGGGATAGCAGGACCGTGACTGGTGTGTTGGAAACCACGTTATATTCAGTGTATACGGAGGCGCCTCTGAGCGATACGTCATGCGTATGGCCATGGATGGTCGGCCTGTTCTCCGTCTCATCGAAAACGATGGCGATTCGCCAACGCGCGTAATGACGCGAAGATTCCCGGTTTTCAATACTCATTTGATAAATGCACTATGCACGACGAGGTGAAGGTAGGAGTTCTACGCGCAACATATACTGTTGCGTTATCTTATCATTAGCGCCCTCAACTACTTGTTTTTACTCCGGGATCGGCTTACTCTGCTGCGAGCGCCCGCTCCCGGCCCATGCTGTTGAAGAATCCAGCTTAAGACCGGGAGGTGTGCTGAGTGCCACACATAAGTAACCTCCGAACCAGTCCAGAGTTCTCGCCCGAGCGCATTATTCAGACCGCACTGGTTCAGTATTCCAGTCACTCCATCCGCGTTAACTTTTTCTGGCTTAACTGTTCCAGTTCTGCCTCCAGTTGCCTGGTTCTGACTTGGGGAGCAGGCAATTGTGCTGGATAGGCCAGCATTCCAATGTAGGAATCTGCCTATTTTTCCGTAGGAATAGAGGCGAGCATGAGCGGGTGAGTCTGCCTGGCGCAAATCCTAGGCGATCTCGGCCAAAAATACCCTAGGTGCGTGATCTTGGCATATTTATTGATCGAATCCTGATGTAAACAGCGTCATCTGTTTCATTGCTGCTTACCTCCGTTCGGTTTCGCTCATACTATGAAAATGTAATAATGAAAAATCCGGACTTAATCAGGCGATTCATTAAGAGTATTCCGGCAAAATAGCCCTTTGTGGGCGCTCACGCTGGTTTTATACTTATCGAAATCACGCGAGACTGGTTATCGAGTATATTTTTGAGGACCCGACTGGTTGTCGAGCATACCCTTGAGAATTTGTAGGCCATCATTCTTGAATTTGATGAAATTCAAACCGATGCGGAAACAGAAATTGCTGCCTGAGTATACCGAGTAGACCAGTTTCGCTCTGATTTCGATCACTTTCTGCCGCTCCCCCTCGTACGCCAACGGAGGAGACAGCAGAACCGTGACCGGCGTGTTGGAAGCCACGTTATGATCGGTGTGTACGGAAGCGCCGCTGAGCGACAGGTCATGCGTATGGCCATGGATGGCGGGCCTCTTCTCCGCCTCATCGAAAACGATGGCGATTCTCCAATGCGCGACACAACGTCGAGGTTGCCGGTTTTCTATAGCCATTTGATAGATGCGCTATCCGCAATTAAATGAGCCAGTGATGGAATTCTACACACAAAACATGCTTGATGCGTTATTTCATCATTAACGTTCAACTACTTGCTGTTGCTCTGCAATCGACCTACCTACCAGCACGCATTCGCGTGTGATCAATTATGGCGGTCTGGTTGATGGTTTAAAACCCTGAATCCGGTCAAGGCCTCTTTGCGGCGACGTGATCCGGCCGCATCAAGCACCGTACCCTAAGCTGACGACGCCCATCGTAGCGCCAAGGTATTATCCGCATTCAGTTCCACTCCGGTGCCGAACCATGCGCCTTCCCGGTTCAAAACATCCTCCAGCCACTGGGCATCGAGGAGTGATGCCCGGTTTAACCGGAAGCGTTTAATCTGCATCGGGGTCATCTGCAAGCGCAGCAGATTGCCGCTCGAGGGCTCCATGCTGACAAAATACATCAGCGTCAGATCGCCCCGGTAAGTCTCATAGCCGGAGATGCCTTCATAATCGTTCAGAAAATCGCCGCAGCCGTAGAGGATGGGTTTGCCTTTATAAACCTCGATCCCCTTCACATGGTGGGAAGAGTGCCCATGAACAATATCAACGCCCGCTTCATCGATTAGTTGACGGGCAAATTCCTGATGCTCGTGAGGAACCG
>CAKKRD010000025.1 GCA_919902515.1 Nitrosomonadaceae bacterium
GGAATCATAATCCGTTGGTCCCCAGTTCGAGTCTGGGATTCGCTACCATCCATTTTCTGCCCGACCGTCACAACTGACAATCCTATGTAAACTCTGGCGTGCTACGCCGTTTACAGATACGATTTTTTGTCAAAAAACCTAAAGTTTTCCGAATCCAGACCGTAGTACCAAATATGGTAGTTGCGACTCCCCTGAGTACCTGACCACAACAAGGCGCCGGAATCCCTCCCTGGCGCCTTTTTTTATCCAATCCATGAAGTCGGCCACCACAGATTGCCCGCAAAGCCTCGTTCCACGGAAGACTTATTCAGAAGTACCATAAGTAGTAAAATGGCGATGGATATATTCAACCGGAGCTATGCGACGTGACCAGCCCCGAAGAAAAAACAAACAATAATCAGGAAGAGCGGCTGCGCTATACGGCACTGGAAAACCGTTCCCAGGAATTGACCGCTTATATTGAGGCCGTCGGCCAGTTGGCGCTGGTCTCCGTCGCCGACCGTAGCGGCCGCATTCTTCAGGTCAACGCCAAGTTCTGCGAAGTCTGCGGCTACAGCGAGCAAGAATTAATCGGGCAGGATCATCGCATTCTCAATTCCG
The DNA here is from genome assembly GCA_919902515.1 of Nitrosomonadaceae bacterium. Taxonomy (GTDB): domain Bacteria; phylum Pseudomonadota; class Gammaproteobacteria; order Burkholderiales; family Nitrosomonadaceae; genus VFJL01. The sequence continues at coordinate 601 of CAKKRD010000025.1, forward strand.
GCATGCACCCCAAGGCCTTCTTCGCTGACATGTGGGCAACCATCAAACGCGGCGACATCTGGCACCAGGAAATCTGCAATCGCAGCAAAAATGGTCAACTCTACTGGATAGACTCGACCATCGTGCCGCTCAAAGGTAGTGATGGGCAAGTTGACCGCTATCTCTCGGTCAGGGTTGACGTCAGCGCGCGCAAACAAAAGGAGATGGCGCTGCGCGAGCGATTGAAGGAGATCACCTGTCTCTACGCGATCCGTCGTGGCATGGAACAGGAATTGCCGGCGGATGAGATCTACCAGCGGATTATTACGCATCTGACAGGGGCGATGCAGTTCCCGGAGATTGCTATTGCCGTGATCGAACTCGATGGCAGGCGCTTCGCTTCCGAGAATTATAGCCAGGATCTTGCGCACGGACTGCAGGCGCAGATCATGCTCAATGGCAAGACCTGCGGTCGGCTGCAGGTGTTCTACAGTGAGGATAAACCCTTCCTGCTGCCGACAGAACAAGGCCTCATCGAGGCTATCACGGATGATCTGGGGAAATGGCTCGAGCGCATGCAGGCCGAAGCTGCAAGGAAGGAGAATGAAACTCTGATCTGGCGACAGGCCAACTTCGATTCGCTGACCAATCTGCCCAACCGCCACATGTTCCATGACCGGCTCGAACAGGAAATGAAAAAATCCGACCGCACCGGCCTGCCACTGGCGCTGCTGCTGTTCGACCTCGATCATTTCAAGCAGATCAACGATACCTACGGCCACGCCATGGGCGACCTGCTGCTTCAGGAAGCGGCGCTGCGCCTGGGTAGTTGCGTGCGCGAGTCCGACACTGTGGCGCGTCTGGGTGGAGACGAATTCATCGTCATCCTGGGTGAGCTGGACGATCCCAATACCGTCGAATGTATCACCCAGGATGCCCTGCGCAAACTGGCTGAGCCGTTCCGACTGAAGAATGAAGTGACCTATGTGTCGGCCAGTATCGGCATTGCATTCTATCCGGCGGATGCCACCGACCCCAGCGTATTGCTCAAGAGTACCGATCAGGCCATGTATGCCGCCAAGAGTCAGGGACGCAATCGCTACAGCTATTTCACATCAGCCATGCAGCAAGCCGCGCAAGTCCGGCTGCGGCTGGTCAACGACTTGCGCGGGGCCTTGGCCGATGATGAGCTCCTGGTGTATTACCAGCCTATCGTGGAACTCTCGACCGGGACCGTCCACAAAGCAGAAGCGCTGGTACGCTGGCAACACCCGACGCGTGGCCTGATTGGCCCCGCTGAATTCATCCCCATCGCCGAAGACACTGGCATGATCGTCGACATTGGCGACTGGGTATTCCGCGAGGCGGCCAGACAGGCCGCCCTGTGGCGCGCATCGCATCATGCGACGTTCCAGATCAGCGTTAACCGCTCGCCTGTGCAGTTCCACAGTGAGGCCGGTGTCCACAGCGCGTGGTTTGACCATCTGCAAAAGCTCGGTTTGCCCGGGCAAAGCATTGTGGTGGAAATCACCGAAGGATTGCTGCTCGACACCGATGCCGCTGTCACCGATCAGTTACTCGCCTTCCGCGATGCGGGTATGCAAGTATCGCTTGATGATTTCGGTACCGGCTATTCAGCGCTCGCCTACCTCAAAAAGTTCGACATCGACTATCTCAAGATAGACCGGTCATTTGTTCACAATCTGTCGCCCAGTTCCAATGACATGGCACTATGTGAGGCCATCATCGTGATGGCGCACAAACTTGGCCTGAAAGTGATTGCCGAAGGGGTCGAAACCACGCAACAGCGCGATCTGCTGGCTGCTGCCGGCTGCGACTACGGCCAGGGCTATCTGTTCTCGGAACCGTTGCCGGCCAAACAGTTCGAAGTCCTGCTGCAAACCGCACGTCAGTCAATCTGAACCCGCGATGAAGAGAATACTGGCTCCGTTGCTTGTGTTCGTCACCGTGACAGCCGGTCTGACTGGCGATGTTCACGCCCAGCTTGTACGGGCCTTTCCTCCAGACAGCAAACTGGGTGAACTCATGGCGATGAGATATCCTGAAATCAGGATCAGCGACCGGACCATGTATTTGAGCGCAGGCGGACAGATTCGTGGCAAAGATAATCTGATTATTTTACCGACGATGCTCAACGAGTCCGGTCCGATCCGTTACCAGACGGATATCATGGGCAACGTACACCGTATCTGGCTGCTGACCCCGGCAGAAGCCGCTCAGGCGAAAGAAGAAGAAAAATCCAGGCAGAAGCAGTAATTCCTGTCACCGCCAGTCACAATACTCTCGCAATAATCGTGGCCAAAAAACTCTACATCAAAACTTTCGGTTGCCAAATGAACGAGTACGACTCGGACAAAATGGCGCAGGTACTGCATGCCGCACACGGTATGGAGCAGACCGACAATCCCGACGCGGCTGATGTGATTCTGTTCAATACCTGCTCGGTGCGCGAGAAAGCCCAGGAAAAAGTATTTCATGATCTGGGGCGCATCAGGCATCTGAAAGAATCCAACCCCGATCTGCTCATCGGCGTGGGGGGTTGCGTTGCCAGCCAGGAAGGCGCGGCGATCGTAAAACGTGCACCCTATGTGGATATCGTGTTCGGGCCGCAAACCCTGCATCGGTTGCCACAACTGATCGCGGCACGCCAGGTTACCGGCCGGCCGCAGGTTGATATTTCCTTTCCGGAAATTGAAAAATTCGACTATCTGCCACAAGCGCTGGCGCGTACCGAAGATCGCACGGGAAATGTGAGCACTTTCATTTCCATCATGGAAGGTTGCAGTAAATATTGCAGCTTTTGCGTGGTTCCGTATACGCGCGGTGAGGAGGTTTCGCGCCCATTGAGCGATGTATTGGCGGAAATTGCGGGACTGGTGCAGCAGGGTATCAAGGAAGTGACGCTGCTGGGGCAGAACGTCAATGCCTATCGCGGTATCATGGATAACGGAAACGATGGCGACACTGCAGATCTGGCGCTGTTGCTTGAGTGCATCAACGAAATATCCGGCATTGAACGCATCCGCTACACCACTTCGCATCCCAGGGAAGTTACCGCGCGCCTGATCGAAACCTACGCGACATTACCCAAACTGGTCAGTCATTTGCACTTACCGGCACAATCCGGCTCTGACCGGATACTGGCAGCAATGAAGCGTGGCTATACTGCGCTGGAATACAAATCCATCGCCCGCAAACTGCATGCCGTGCGCCCCGATATTTCACTCACGTCTGATTTCATCATCGGCTTCCCCGGTGAGACTGAAGCCGATTTCGAAGCCACCATGAAACTGATCGGAGAAGTGAATTTTGATGACTCCTTCAGCTTCATTTACAGCCCGCGTCCTGGCACACCCGCCGCCGAATTACCCGACAGCACCCCCCACGAAATCAAACTGGAGCGACTGCACCGCCTGCAGGCAAAAATTGCACAGCAGACGCAAGCCATCAGCCAGAGCATGGTTGGCACGACGCAGCGCGTCCTGGTGGAAGGTCCGTCCAAAAGAAATCCCAGTGAATTTTGTGGGCGCACCGACAACAATCGTATGGTGAATTTTGCCGGTCACCCCGACTGTGCCAACCATTTCATAAATGTAAAAATTACCGCTGCCCTGTCACATTCACTGCGTGGCGAGATGGTGCAGAATGACCGTTGATGAATCGCTTGCAAAGTACGTCCGTCACTGCGAAAATTGAAACTACATAACCGTTTTAACGTACCTTTGAAACCCCAGCCCGTCGAAATTTCTTTTTCACCAACCGATAACCAGCGTCTTGCCAACCTGTGTGGGGCGCTGGACGAAAACCTCAAGCAGATCGAAACTACGCTGGATGTCACCATCGCACGGCGCGGGGAACATTTCAATCTACGTGGCAGATCTGCCCAGACCAGGCTCGCGGCGGAAGTGCTGCGCAATTTCTATAATCAGGCACAGCATCACCTGAGCATCGAGCAGGTGCAGTTGGGTCTGATCGAGGTGATGAATCTGCAACGCTCGCCAAAACATGCCGCGATTGATGCCGCAGTGAAGAACGCGGCAGTGCCAGTGCTGAGTACCCGCCGTAGCGATTTACACGGCCGGACGCCGCGCCAGGTGCAATATCTGCAGCAAATTCAGCAGCACGACATCACTTTCGCCATCGGTCCGGCGGGTACCGGCAAAACCTATCTTGCTGTAGCCAGCGCAGTAGATGCGCTGGAACGGGATACGGTAGCGCGCATTGTGCTGGTGCGGCCGGCAGTGGAAGCTGGTGAACGGCTGGGTTTTCTCCCTGGCGATATGGCGCAGAAAGTGGACCCTTATTTGCGTCCTCTCTACGATGCGCTCTACGATCTAATGGGATTCGACAAGACCAGCAGGCAATTCGAACGTAGCGCGATTGAAATTGCGCCGCTGGCTTTCATGCGTGGACGCACGTTGAACCAGTCGTTCATCATTCTTGATGAGGCACAGAACACCACGCCGGAGCAAATGAAAATGTTCCTGACCCGGATCGGCTTTGGCTCCAAAGCGGTGGTGACAGGCGATGTGACCCAGATCGATCTGGCCAAGCACCAGAAAAGCGGCCTGGTCGAAGCCAAACTGGTGCTGGAAAAGGTGCGCGGCATTGCCTTCACTCATTTCGAGGCTGAGGATGTGGTGCGGCACCCTCTGGTGCAAAGAATCGTCAACGCCTACGAAAAATATGAGAAATAGGGACAAGGCTTCTGAGTTTGTCGAAGCATCCGCCCGTACCGAAGCAAAGCTGAAATTGACGGTGCAATATGCAACCGGTACCGCAACTCATGTCGGGGGAGTTCCCACCCGGTCACAATTTCGCAAATGGGTCAAAGCGGCGCTGACACGGGATGCAGAAATCGTGTTGCGTATCGTGGATGAAGCTGAGGCCCGCGGCCTCAACCGGGATTTCCGCGGCAAGGATTACGCTACCAATGTGCTGACCTTCGTCTACAGTGATGCTCAGCCGTTGTCTGGTGATATTGTGCTATGTGCTCCGGTAGTGGAGAAGGAAGCAAGGCAACAGCACAAGAATCTGACGGCGCATTATGCCCATCTCACGACACACGGAGTCTTGCATCTGCAGGGCTGGAATCACGAAAACGAGCCCGATGCGGCAGCAATGGAGCAGCTGGAAACGGCAATCATCACGAAACTGGGATACGATGATCCCTACCAGGAACGATAATTTATAACCGATTTTCATATCACCCACGAACTGGCAGATTAATATGAACGACCCCTTGCCCAAACCTAGTTGGCTTGAACGCCTGAGTGCGCTGCTGCTGCGCGAACCGGGTGATCGCGAACAATTGGTGGCATTGCTGCATTCTGCGTATGAGCGCGATCTGCTTGATTCCGATGCCCTGAGTATGATCGAGGGCGTGATGCAGGTCTCCGAAATGCAGGCACGCGACATCATGGTGCCGCGTTCGCAAATGGATGTGATCGACATCAGTGAAACCCCGGATAAATTCATTCCATTGATGATCGAAACCGCCCACTCGCGTTTTCCCGTCACCGAAAATGATAAAAACAATGTGATCGGCATCCTGTTGGCAAAGGATCTGCTGCGCTACTACGCCGGAGAGGAGGAATTCAACGTACGCGAGATGCTGCGCCCGGCGGTATTCATCCCCGAATCCAAGCGGCTCAATGTTCTGCTCAAGGATTTTCGCAGCAATCGCAATCATATGGCCATCGTGGTGGACGAATATGGCAGTGTGGCGGGACTCGTGACCATCGAGGATGTGCTGGAGCAAATCGTCGGTGAAATCGAAGATGAGTATGATTTCGACGAGGCCGAGGACAACATCGTGCAGGACACGATTGGTCATTACCGCGTCAAAGCCATTACCGAGATTGCCGATTTCAACCAAACGCTGATGGCGAAATTCGACGATGAGGATTACGACACCATCGGCGGCCTGGTGCTGAACAAGTTTGGCCGCCTACCCAAGCGTGGCGAGTCGGTCATGATCGGCGACTTCAAATTTACGGTGCTGCACGCCGACAGTCGCAGATTGCATACGCTGCTGGTTGAGAGAATCGGGGGCGAGGATTGAACCGTAAGGATTCGAGAATCGAGAATCAGTCAGCAAAAAGTAATCTCCGTTCCAGTTTAATTATTGTTTTTGTTCTCGGTGCGTTTACCGTCCTCGGTTTCGCACCGTTCTATCTTTTTCCCATTCCGGTTATCACGCTCGCACTGCTGCTTCATTTCTGGCGCAAGAGTGCGACGCCACTGCAAGCAGCTTTGCTGGGCTTCTGTTTCGGCATGGGTTTATTTAGTGCGGGGGTGACCTGGATTTACGTGAGCCTGCACGATTTCGGTGCGATGCCGATGCCCATCGCAGTGTTTGCCCTGATCGTGCTCTGTGCCTACCTTTCGTTATTCGCCACACTGACAGGCTGGTTGCTGACAAAGCTGCGTATCGCCGCACCCGCAGTCTGGTCGTTGACTGCTGCTGCGCTGTGGGTATTGTCCGAATGGCTGCGCAGCGTGCTGTTCACCGGTTTCCCCTGGCTGACTTTGGGTTATTCACAAGTCCCTGCCAGTCCTCTGGCAGGCTTTGCTCCGCTGCTGGGAGTCTATGGCGTTTCACTGATGCTGATACTGAGCGCCGCATTCCTGTGCCTGTTTGTTGAGCTTGTTGAAAAAGGAATGCGCACCCGGCGCTATGCACTGCCTCTGCTGGCAATATGGGTTACGGGTTTCGGCTTGCAGCAGATCAGTTGGACTGAACCACAGGGTGAGCCGGTAACAGTGAGTTTGTTGCAGGGAAACATCTCGCAGGATCTGAAGTGGCGGCCGGATCACGTGGTGAATTCGATGGATATTTATGCCGGGCTCGCACTGGAAAGCAGCAGCCGCCTCATCATCACACCGGAAATTTCGGTGCCGCTGTTTCGCAACGAAGTACCCTGGGGCTATCTGGCGCAACTTGCCGAGCATGCCAAGCAGAATGATGGCGATATTCTTGTCGGCATGGTTGAGACATCTGCTGGAGGCAAAGAATACTACAACACCATGTTCAGCTTCGGCACTGCTCCCGATCAGAGTTACCGCAAGTTTCATCTGGTCCCATTTGGTGAATTCATCCCGCTAAAACCTGTATTTGGCTGGGTCATCAATGTGCTGCAAATTCCGCTGTCAGACTTTTCCCGCGGGGGGCTTGATCAGCGTCCGATGAATCTGGCCGGACAACGCGTGGCGGTAAATATCTGCTACGAGGATGTGTTCGGTGAGGAAATAATCAACCAGTTGCCGCAAGCCACGCTGCTCGCCAATGTCAGCAATGATGCCTGGTTTGGGCGCTCCATTGGCCCGCGCCAGCACTTGCAGATTTCACAGATGCGCGCACTGGAGACCGGCCGCTACATGCTGCGCGCCACCAATACCGGCGTCACTGCCATCATCGATCAACGCGGCGTAGTGCTGCAGGAAGCAGAAATATTCACCACTACTGCGCTGCACGGTTTGGCGCAGGGATATACCGGTGCGACGCCGTATGTCCACTTTGGCAACAGTTTGATACTGGGACTCGCCGGCTTGTTACTGCTTATCGGCTTGCTGCCGGCATTTCGCAGCACGCGCAAAACCCTGTAAAATCCCGGCAATCACTAATAACCATTGTTGTTTCGCCCAGCACCCTCATGCCCACATTCCAGGAAATCATTCTCACCCTGCAACACTATTGGAACAAGCAGGGTTGCGCGTTGCTCCAGCCTTATGACATGGAGGTAGGCGCAGGCACCAGCCATACCGCAACTTTCTTGCGCGCATTAGGGCCGGAGCCGTGGCAAGCTGCTTACGTGCAACCTGCGCGCCGCCCCAAGGACGGCCGCTACGGCGAGAATCCAAACCGTCTGCAGCATTACTACCAGTTTCAGGTGGTACTGAAACCCGCGCCAGCCAACATCCTGGAACTGTACCTTGATTCGCTGAAAGAACTGGGTTTTGACCTGAAGCAAAATGACGTTCGCTTTGTCGAGGACGATTGGGAGAACCCGACACTGGGCGCGTGGGGACTGGGCTGGGAAGTATGGCTGAATGGCATGGAAGTCACGCAATTCACTTACTTCCAGCAAGTGGGCGGCATCGACTGCAAACCGATCACCGGCGAAATCACTTATGGCCTGGAACGGTTGGCGATGCATCTGCAAGGCGTGGAAAGCGTATTCGATCTGACCTGGACGAAAGGGCTCACCTACCGCGATGTATACCACCAGAACGAAGTCGAACAATCGGCCTACAACTTCGAACACAGCGACGTGGAGTTTTTGCTGCTGGCTTTTGGCAAACACGAGCAACAGGCCAAATATCTGATGGAACAACAACTGGCATTGCCGGCTTACGAGCAGGTACTGAAAGCTGCGCACAGCTTCAATTTACTGGATGCACGCGGGGCGATTTCCGTCACCGAACGTGCCGCCTACATCGGGCGCATTCGCCACCTGGCGCGCAGCGTCGCGCAAGCCTACTACGAGAGCCGCGAACGCCTGGGCTTCCCGCTGGCGCCGCGCGAGTGGGTGGCGCAGATGCCAGAGAAAGCGACATGAACATGACCACAAAAAGCCTGCTGGTCGAGTTGCTGGTCGAAGAACTGCCACCCAAAGCACTCAGGAACCTAGGTGATACCTTTGCCAAGGACCTCTATGATAGTTTGAAAGAATTCGATCTATTGGAAGAGGCAAGTCGCCCCACTGCCTTCGCGTCTCCACGTCGACTTGGCGTACATATCACCCACGTTCGTTCAAAATCACCAGAGCGCACGGGGAAAAAGAGACTCATGCCGTCAGCGATCGCGTTCACTTCAGATGGCAGTTGGAGCGAAGTACTTCAGAAGCGCCTCGCGAAAGATCAGATTTCTAAGATGGATATTGACCGGGGAGACTTTATCCTTGTGAAATCTGTTGAAGGCTCGACTGAGTATGTTTTTCTTGAAGAAAAAAATGAGGGCAATTCTCTATCTTGGTACCTTGGTCTAGCGTTAATTGTCGCACTTCGATATCTGCCAATCCCGAAAGTAATGACTTATCAACTTGCAGACGGCTGGACCGATGAAAAGTTTGTACGCCCGGCACATGGGTTGGTCGCGCTGCATGGCGCAGAGATTGTGGAGTCGGTTAGCGCACTGGGACTGGATGCCGGACGCGAAACGCAAGGCCATCGCTTTGAGGCCAGCGTGAATCCGGTGGTGCTCAAGGATGCAGACAGCTACGCGCAGCAACTGGGAACAGAGGGCGCGGTCATTGCCAGTTTCGCTGCCCGCCGCGCCGAGATTGCCAGGCAACTTGCCGCTGCTGCAACTAAAGAAAATCTCAGGCCCATCGCAGATGAAGCCCTTTTGGACGAAGTGACTGCTTTGGTTGAGCGTCCCAATGTGCTGATCGGAGAATTTGATGCTACATTCCTCGAAGTGCCACAGGAATGCCTGATTCTGACCATGAAAACGAATCAGAAATATTTTCCGCTACTGGATGCCAACGGCAAGCTCACTAACAAATTTCTGATCGTGTCCAACATCCGCCCCGCAGATGCGAGTCTGGTGATCAGCGGTAACGAACGCGTGCTGCGAGCGCGTCTTGCCGATGCGAGATTTTTCTTCGATCAGGATAGGAAGAAGCCACTGGACTCGCGCGTACTCGGTCTGGCTAAGGTGGTATACCACAACAAGCTGGGTAGCCAAGGTGAGCGCGTAACGCGGGTGCAAGCCATTGCACGTGCCATCGGCCAGCAATTGAGGGGGGATGCTCTCGCCCTGCAAGCCGATCAGGCAGCATTACTGGCCAAGGCCGATTTACTTACCGACATGGTGAGTGAATTCCCCGAGTTGCAAGGCATCATGGGTCGCTATTACGCGCAACACGATGGAGTGAATGACGACATTGCTTACGCCATCGAGGATCACTACAAACCGCGTTTCGCGGGCGACGAGTTGCCGCGCAATATGGTCGGCATCTGTGTGGCGCTGGCAGATAAACTGGAAACACTGGCCGGCATGTTTGGCATCGGGCAAATACCTACCGGCGACAAAGACCCATTTGCGTTGCGCCGCCATGCACTGGGTGTTGTGCGTATGCTGATCGAGAAAGAATTGCCGCTTGAACTTGGCAATCTTGTTGAAACAGCATTTGCAATTGGGTCCAACCCAGAGACCTATGCAAACCACCAAAAGGAGCGGATGAGCTTGGCTATGGCTGAAGCTCGTCCGCAAGCCTTAGGAATAAAAGTAGCGGCTACTATGACGGTAATGCCTGGGCAAGCGAATGATGCAATAAAGCTGTCGGTGATGACATTTATCTATGACAGATTCTCTGCAAACTTGCGCGACCAAGGTTACAGCGCACAGGAAGTAGACGCGGTTCTGTCGTTGCGACCACAATTATTAGTTGAAGTACCCAAACGCCTCGCTGCAGTGCGTGCTTTTTCCGCGTTGCCGGAAGCGGCTGCGTTGGCTGCCGCAAATAAACGGGTGGGTAACATCCTGAAAAAGGTCGAAGGTAACTTTTCCCTTCGACAAGCTCAGGGCGAACGGTTTGAGATTGACACTGGGCTGTTGCAAGAGCCAGCCGAGCAAGCCTTGCATCAAATATTGAGCCAGATCGCACCCAAGGCCGAAGCAGCTTTCGTGGCAGGCGATTACACCGCTTCATTGCAAGCCTTGGCTGCGTTGAAAGAACCGGTGGATACGTTTTTCGACAAGGTGATGGTCAACACCGAGGATGCGGCGCTGCGCGCCAATCGCCTCACGCTGCTGCTGCGGTTACAACAGGCGATGAATCGCGTGGCCGACATTTCCAAGCTGGCTACCTGATATGAAACTGATCATTCTCGACCGTGACGGCGTCATCAATTACGACAGCGACGCTTTCATCAAAATACCAGATGAATGGAAACCCATTCCCGGCAGCCTGGAGGCAATTGCCCATCTCACCCAGGCCGGTTACCGGGTAGTGATCGCCACCAATCAGTCCGGTATCGGTCGCGGCCTTCTGGACATGACGGCGTTCAATGCCATCAACGACAAGATGTGCAAGGCGGTGAACCAGACAGGCGGACGCATTGATGCGATGTTTTTCTGTCCGCACACCCAGGCGGATCAGTGCGACTGCCGCAAGCCCGCAACCGGCATGTTCGAGGAAATCGCGCAGCGTTTCAGTCTGGATTTGAAGGGTGCGCCCGCAATCGGCGATTCGCTGCGTGACCTGCAGGCTGCGGCCGCAGTGGGTGCAGCTCCGGTGCTGGTGCTGACCGGCAAAGGCAAAGAGACCAGAGCGGCGGGCGGACTTCCCGAAAATACGCAGATTTTCGCCGACCTGGCGCAAGCAGTTGACACTCTGACAGGATGAGCATGATCCTGGCGGTGCTACGCTCGACACTCTATACCCTGATCCAGTTCGTCATCACGCCACCTTATGCGCTGATCGCGCTGGCTACCTTCCCGCTGCCGCCGCTCAGCCGCTATCGGATTATTTCCGGGTGGGCGCATCTGATGTTATTCCTGCTGCGCGTCATCTGCGGCATCCGCTATCGTGTCCTGGGAGCGGAACATATCCCCGAGACACCCAGTATCGTGTTGTCGAAACATCAATCGGCGTGGGAGACGCTGGCATTTCAGCAGATCTTTCCGCCGCAGGTGTGGGTACTTAAAAAAGAGTTGTTGCGTATTCCATTCTTCGGCTGGGGACTGGCGATGACCAGCCCTATCGCTATCGACCGCAGTTCTGGAAAGGCAGCGCTGAAACAGATTGTCGAACAAGGCAGAAACCGGCTGAAGCAGGGATTCTGGATCGTGATTTTCCCGGAGGGCACCCGCATCGCCCCCGGGGAGAAAGGCAAATATGGCATCGGCGGCGCATGGCTTGCGACCCATGCCGATGCGCCGGTAGTGCCGGTCGCGCACAATGCGGGGGAGTTCTGGAGCAAAGATGCCTTTGTCAAACTACCGGGCACGATTACCGTCAGCATCGGTGCGCCGATAGACTCCACCGGTATGGAACCGGGCGAGCTCAATACCAGGGTGGAGACATGGATTGAAGCCGAGATGGCCCGCATCAGTAACCAGGAAACATCACGCTCCCATCCGACGGGAGAGAATCAATGACAGAAAATCTGCTTCAATTCCCGTCAAAAGATCGAGTAGCCCCTGCGGGGGAAACTTACCGTGTCAGTTTGAATGGCAAGGAAGTGGTCTATACACTCAAGCGTTGCAGACGCCGGACCATCGGCATGAAAATAGACAGCGATGGCCTGACTGTCAGCATTCCACCGCGCGAGTCGCTGCGCTGGGTCGAATCGGCCCTACGCGACAAGGCCGACTGGGTGGTAAAAAAACTTGCCGAATGGGCAAACAAAAAAACGATCCGGCTGGTGTGGGAGGAAGCTGCGATTTTCCCGCTGTTGGGGGAGCCATGGCAGTTGACAACGACAGCGCCTGGAGTAATGCAAATGACCCAGGCAAGAATGAAAACCAGAACAGAAGATAAACAACTGGCATTGCCGTTGCCGTCCGTACTGACCATGTCGCAAATCGAGGAAATCGTGATGGCTTGGTATCACCAGCAAGCGCTGGCCTGCTTCAGCGAACGCATCACGCTGTACGCGAATAAACTCGGTGTACCGCAGCCGCAACTGCGGTTATCGCGTGCCAGAACTCAGTGGGGCAGTTGCAATGCGCGCGGGATCGTCCGTCTCAACTGGCGACTGATCCAAATGCCGCTCCCTCTGGTGGATTACGTGGTGGCGCACGAACTGTCACACCTTATCGAGATGAACCACTCCCCAGCATTCTGGCAAACGGTGGCAAGCATTTACCCGGATTATCTGGCAGTGCGAAAGGAATTGCAGAAGCTTGGGTGACAATTCGGGTTCATGCATTGCAGTGCCTTTATGTTAATATTTTGCATCCATAGTCTGGGCAATTATCCCATGCATAAATTCTGTATCACCACTCTGCTAGTCCTGCTGCTTGGCGCCTGCGGTCTGAAAGGGCCGCTCTATCTTCCGCAAGATGCGCCTGCACAACAGTCCAAGGACGAAGAGAAAAAGAAGTGAGCGGCTTCCCGTCATTTTCTTATCGCAATGCCAAGCTCTGTGTCGAATCGGTTGCGCTGGATCGCATTGCCGAGGAATTTGGCACCCCCTGCTATGTCTATTCACGCGCGGCGCTGACTGCCGCCTACCGGGAATTCGACTCGGCCTTTGCTGGACGCGATCATCTGGTGTGCTACGCGGTCAAAGCCAATTCAAATCTCGCCGTACTCAATTTATTCGCCCGTCTCGGCAGTGGCTTCGACATCGTTTCCGGCGGTGAACTACAACGGGTACTGAATGCCGGCGGTGATCCGCAGAAAGTAGTATTTTCCGGCGTGGGTAAACACCCTGACGAAATGCGTGCAGCACTTGCTGCCGGAATATTCTGCTTCAACGTGGAGTCGGAAGCTGAATTGGTAACGCTGAACCGGATAGCGGCTGAGATGGCTAAGATCGCGCCGGTGAGCTTGCGGGTCAACCCTGATGTAGATGCGAAAACTCACCCTTACATTTCCACCGGCCTCAAGGAAAACAAGTTCGGTATCCCTTTCGATGAAGCGGAAAAACTCTATCTCTCTGCCCGGCAGTTTGCCAACGTACATATTACCGGATTGGACTGTCATATCGGTTCGCAACTGACCGAACTTGATCCTTTCGTTGAAGCCTGCGGGAAAATGCTCGGTCTGCTGAACCGCCTGGAAGCGCAGGGATTGCAGATCGAACATCTGGATCTGGGCGGTGGACTGGGGATCCGTTATTCCGCAGAAAAACCGCCATCGGCACGGGACTATGTTGCGGCATTGTGTGCCGATATCGGTCAGCGGAGCCAGCGCATTTTGATCGAACCTGGACGCGCGCTGGTAGGGAACGCTGGCTTACTGCTCACCCGTGTTGAGTACCTCAAACATACACCTCATCGGGATTTCGCCATCGTGGATGCAGCCATGAATGATCTGATACGCCCGGCGCTCTATGACGCATACCATGAAATCCTGCCAGTCACTGCAAACGGCAGTAACGCTAAAACCTACCAAATCGTTGGCCCTGTCTGTGAAACCGGTGATTTTCTGGGGCATGACCGCAAGCTTGCCCTGTCCCAGGGAGACTTGCTCGCCGTCATGTCTGCCGGAGCCTATGGCATGAGCATGAGTTCCAATTACAACACCCGCCCCCGCGCCGCTGAGGTAATGGTAGACGGCGACCATATCCACTTGATCCGCGAACGCGAGTCGGTGGAACAATTGATCGCTGGCGAAAAAATCCTGCCCTAGCAAGGTACGTCAGGAATAGTGTAAGGAATACGCTGCAGCTTCCGTCACCACTCGCGCTGTGCATCCCTCCTGATTCCGACTACAACAGGAAAATCGTAGCCAGCCCTAGGAAAATAAAAAATCCACCGCTGTCAGTAACGGCGGTGATCATCACGCTGGAGCCCGCCGCCGGGTCACGTCCCAATTTTTGCAGAACCAATGGAATCAATACTCCCAAGGATGCTGCCAGCAGCAGATTCAATGTCATCGCCAGCGCCATCACCAGACCAAGGCCGACACTGTCATAAATAAAGAAAGCAAACAATCCGACTGCACTGCCCCATACCATGCCATTTACGGCACTCACTCCAATTTCCTTGGCAAACAGCTTGCGTGCATTGCCGAGGTTGAGCTGCCCCAAGGCAAGGGCGCGTACAATCATGGTGATGGTTTGATTGCCAGAGTTGCCGCCGATGCCGGCAATGATCGGCATCAGCGCCGCCAGCGCTACCAGCTTTTCGATGGAATCTTCAAACACACCGATCACGCGTGAGGCAATAAATGCTGTCACCAGATTAACCGCCAGCCAGACCCAGCGATTCTTCACGCTCTTCCACACCGGGGCAAACAGATCTTCTTCTTCGCTCAAACCACCCAGCTTGAGCGCTTCATTTTCTGATTCCTCGCGGATGAAATCCATCACCGCATTGACGGTAACGCGCCCCACCAGCTTTCCCTTCGCATCCACCACTGAGGCGGAAACAAGATCATAACGCTCGAATGCATGCGCCGCCTGTTGTGCTTTATCGTTGGGGTGAAGCTTCAACATTTCCGTAGACATCACTACCGCCACTTCGGTATCGGGATCACTCACCAGTAGACGATTTACCGGCAGCACACCCTTGAGATGTTCGTCCCGGTCTACCACGAACAGCTGGTCAGTGTGGCCAGGCAGTTCATCCAGCCGTCGCAGATAACGCAGCACCACTTCCAGCGTCACATCTTCGCGGATCGTGACCATATCGAAATCCATCAACGCCCCCACCGCATCTTCCGGGTAGGACATGGCGGCACGCAACTGCTCGCGCTCCTCCACCGGCAGCGACTGGAACACATCATCGATAACATAGCGTGGCAAGTCCGGGGCAAGATCGGCAATCTCATCTGCATCAAGTTGCTCCGTCGCAGCTACCAACTCGTTGCCGTCCATGGCAGCGATAAGCGTTTCGCGTACCGCATCGGAAACTTCCAGCAGGATCTCACCGTCCCGTTCTGCCTTGACCAGATCCCAGATCGTCAGACGATCTTGCAGTGGCAAGGCTTCCAGAATATAAGCAACATCGGCAGGATGGAGCCTATCGAGTAACTGTTGCAGTTCTGCCAGATTCTGTTTATGCACCAGGGATTCGGTCAACTCATGGCGTGGCATTTCCTGCATCTGCACAAAACCCGCCATCAGTTTGTGCTTGCTCAGCAAATGGATCACCTTCTGCAATTGCACTTGCAGGTTTTCCGTTTCTCTGCGGTTGTTTGCTTCGGTCATGGCAGATCGCCCCAACAGCGAGACAAAATTGCCAGATTGTAAGGAAAATCAGGGGCTAGGTCGAATAATTATCCTGGGCAGGATGCTGAATGGAGAGCAATGCGTGCTCTATTGGCGGCAGCCAGACCACGAATTATCAGGGAATTGGTGTCGAAACCATCCGGTTGAAAATGATATCTGTTTTTTTCAGAAGCCACGGCGTATTGCGATTGAGATCGTAGAAACGCGGATTGGGAACCATTGCGGCGAGACGGGCAGCTTGTTTTGCCGTGAGGGCTGAAGCGGAGACGCCGTAGTAATGGCGGCTAGCAGCTTCCGCGCCGAATACGCCATTACCCCACTCAATCTTGTTCAAGTAAATTTCCAGAATGCGACGCTTGGACATTACATTCTCCAGCATCAACGTAATGATGGCTTCCTCGATCTTGCGCCACGGTGTCTTTTTGTCAGAGAGAAACAAATTCTTCGCAAGCTGCTGGCTGATGGTGGAGCCACCCCTGACAAATTTTCCCTTTTCCAGGTTCTTCTCGTAGGCTTTCTGAATGGCCTCAAAGTCGAAACCTTCATGCTGCAGAAATTTGCCATCTTCGGCCGCAATGATGGCGCGCTTGAGATGAGGAGAAATCCGCTCATAAGGCACCCATTGATGGTGCAACATTGCTTCGGGTTTCTTCTCCTGCAGTACATCCAGCCGCTCCTGCATGAATGCGCTGGTAGATGGATTGTAGAAATTCCAGTAAACGACATGGCCGAAAATCCACAATTGATAGAGCAATACTGCGCCGGCGAGAAAGAAGAGAAATCGCCAGAGCCAGCGCTTGAGAAATTTTCCCATGCTTTATCCTAAATCCGGCAGTTGATCGCTCATTTTTCAGCTTAACTGCATGATTCATAGTACCTTTTTGCAGCGCCTGATTTTTACCCTTTGGATGAGTCCGCCACAGGGCAGATTGCACGATTTTTGCAGCACATGGCTGCGTTGCAACTCCTTGGAATGGAATGACCATTCCGCGTCGTTACGCCTTGCCCTGCACACCAAAAACCGCACACTCTACCCCGTCCAACCGCCGGATTTAGGCTTATTGGACAGCCTTAAATCCGCATCTTCATGTCTCTGGCCTTAGCATCGTAATCACAGGCTCCGTTTCCGGCCTCACTCCGCGCCACAGAAAGAACGATTCCGCTGCCTGCTCCACCAGCATGCCAATGCCGTCAGCCAGGTGGGTCGCGCCTTGCTGTTGCGCAAATTGCAGAAAAGGCGTGAGCCCACTACCGTACATCATGTCGTAGGCCAGCGACTCGGCAGCGAACACGCCTGCGGGTAGTGGCGGCAGCTCGCCACTCAGGCTGGCGGAGGTCGCGTTGATGACAATGTCGAATCTTTGTCCGGCAAGATCCGCATAATTAGAGGACGCAATACTCCCATATGCAGAAAACTGCTGCTGCAGTTCGTGTGCTTTTTGTGCGGTGCGATTGGCGATGGTCAGTATCTGCGGCTGGTGTTCCAGTAGCGGCAGCAACACGCCACGGGCGGCTCCACCCGCGCCCATTAGCAACACCCGCTTGCCTGTAATGACAAAATCCAGATTGATTACAATGTCGCGCACCAATCCGGCGCCATCGGTGTTGTCACCGAGAATTTCATCGTTATCGAATACGAGTGTGTTGACCGCTTGGGCAGCGGCGGCCCGTTCAGTCAGGCGGGTCGAAATCTTGCAGGCTTCGAGCTTGAACGGAACGGTCACATTCATGCCCTTGCCGCCACATTGCCGGAAGGTTGCTACCGCTATGGCAAAGCCATCTGGCGGCGCAAGGATGGCTTCATAGCGCATGTCTTGGTCGGTCTGTCGGGAAAATTCAGCATGAATTAACGGTGATTTGCTGTGAGCGATGGGGTTGCCGATAACGGCATAAAGATCAGGCATAAGCGTAATGATTAGTGGTTAGTACTGCAGTGTCAAGCAGCTCTAGGTTGGAAGCTGCGTTGATTATTCGCTCAGCAGCTCGTCCGAGCGGGTAAATACCCAGGTACGGGTGATATGCAGGATGTCGGTATCTTGACTGATGTCAGGCGGAAAAGGAGCGAAGCCGTTCTGCCCGGCGAGCTTTACAATGCGTATCGCTGCCTCATCCAGAATCTTTTTTCCTGAGGAGCGGTTGATTTCAACCGACTCCAAGCTGCCATCAGACTTGATGCCGACGGTGAGTTGCAAGTTTCCAAACAGCTTTTCTCGCTTGGCAGCTTCGGGATAATTCAGATTTCCAACCCGCTCCACCTTTGCCCGCCAGTCTTCGACATAGCGAGCGAAGCGGTATTCCTGTGCACGAGCACCGATGAATCTGCGTTTCGGGCGCTTCTGATAAGCTTCATAATCCTTGGCAATCTGTGCTTCCAGGCGTGCAATCTCAAGGCTGCGCTGAACCAGGTCAGTGGTATTGGGCATGTCCTGCCTCTGTACCAGCCGCTCTGACTGAAGATCGGGTTGATGGACGTCGTGCTTGCTATTGACCGCAGTCATCAGCCTTTTTGCTTCCTGTTCGAGTTGCTCAGTCTTTTGTTTGGCATTGGCCACATCGACCGGTTGCTTGTGCTCCGGCAATAGTGGAAAGGGTGTCTTGGCGCGGCGGTTGTCGTCAGTGTTGCCGCCGCCATCCAGGTTGGCCTGCGCCAGGGTATTTGCCTTGTGCGGTTTTGATGCGGATTTACTATTGACCAGCACCACTTCCAGTGTTGTTGCAGCTTTGTCTATTTTTGCAGACGGAAGCTTGAAGGTAACGCCAAACAATACAACTGCATGAAAAATCAATGACAGCAGTATCGCCACATTCAGGCGTGATGATGGATCAAGCAGCCAGCTATGGAATATGGCGAGATTGAAATCTGGTCTATTTGGTGTGGCGGCCAACGTACTAGCGAGTTTGAGAATTAAGCCTGAGAATGTTTTAGGTCGCGCCCATTGTAAGCAACAACGGCACGCTTGTCACATGGTTAGGCTTCCAGTTTACGCAGGAATCTTGCGTTGCATGTAAGATCCAGTAAATCAACCTGAGAAATCTCCACCTCAATATACGTTTCCGGCGACATGTCCGGCAACGAGGGTACCCGTATCACCAGCGGCAGGCGATCCAATTTCACCAGATTCTCCTTGAGTACCTGCGCACCGGTTGTATTGATATTTTCCTGCAATAGCCAGCGCAGGCACCAATAGCGCTCCATGCCACGCTGGAAATCCCCATAGGCCTCGTAAATCGCCTCAAAATCCCGCATCGCCAGCAACAGATCATCGCTTTCTCTGGTGTAGGGCGGTGTTTCTCTGCGCAACAGCGCGATTAGTTGCCGCTGATTAATGAGATCCACATAGCGCCGCAACGGTGAACTGATCCAGGCATACTGAGAAACACCCAAACCCTGGTGTGGCGCAGGAGAGGTGCTCATTCTCACTTTGCCGCCGCTCTGGTTGCGATAGATGCCGGCGACACCGCCATCGGCCAGCTGCTTACCCCATTCGGCATTGACGTAAATCATCAGCTCCGCCACCACCTTGTCGATCGGCGAACCACGTCGGCGCTCGCTGATAATGACATGATCATCTTTAACATTAAAACTGTAATCGATTTTCTCGTTATTGCTGTCGCTGGCCTTGCCGCGCAATGCCTCCATCTTGCCGGCGAAATTCCATAGCGCCCGCAGCTCTTTGCCGAAAGGATGATCGAGATTGTCACCTGCCAGGGTATATTCGTTAAAATGTTGCTCCAGCGTGTCGTGTCGCAGGTTCGCGGCGATTCTCACCTGCTCGATGCAGCTGTGCGTGGCAGTTATGGTGAAATCATCCGCCACGTCGAGATACATTGAAAGCACTGGGCACAAACGCTCTTCGCCCAGCGTGTAGTGATGTATCACAGCTTCCGGCAACATGGTGATCTTGTTACCCGGCAGGTAGACGGTAGAAAGGCGCTTTGCCACCACTCTGTCCAGAGGTGATCCTGGCGCAATCCCCAAAGCAGGGGCGGCAATGTGGATGCCGATGCGAAAGCTGCCGAGAGTCAACGGTGTAACTGAAAAAGCGTCATCAATTTCGGTGGTGGTGGCATCGTCTATGCTGAAAGCAGCCACATCCGCTACCAGCAGGTCTGCCGGGTCGCTCAGTTCACCGCCCGTGTCAAGCGGGCCGAAGCCTGTACCTTCTGGAAAATACTCCAGCAGAAATCGGTTGAAATGATAATCATGCGAGGACGGTATTGCGCCGCATTTCTCCAGCAGTCTGGGAACGTTTAGTTTGGCTGCAGTACAAGCAGCATCCAACGCCTTCCATTCAACCGTATTCTTGTCGGGCCGGTAGAGTAGTTCGGTCAACAACGGCCTGAACTCATCCGGCAAGGTGAATGCTGCTAACAACCCCACATAACGGGATTGCTGTTCTGCCTGCAGGCGTTTTTTTTCCTGGCTGGCGAGCGCTGCCTTGAGTGCTTCCGGTGGCGCGGCTTTATATCGCCCCCGGCCTTTTTTATAGAAATACATCGGCGCTGCATGCAACCGGATCAGTACTGCCGCTGCCTCCAGTGAGCCGGGCGAATGGCCAAAATAATCTGCAGCCAGAGCATCGCTAGCAAACTCAGCATCGCTCACGCAACACTCCCAGAGGAAGTTCAGATCCAGGTCGTCTGCCGTTTTTTGTGCAAAATGCATGAATTCAGACAGCGGTGGCGCATCAAACCGCAGCAGTACCGACGCAACCTTGATTTTCGAGCGCTTACCGTGAGGTGCTTCTACTTGCAGTGAAGTCGTATTGTCGGTAAGGATGGCGCCTACCTTGAAAACGCCTTCCTCTTCGTAAAAAACATTCATGAGTGTTGTTGCGGACGTGGCCAGCGAGAGTGATTGAAATCGCCGAGCCAGAAGTGGTTAATGCATCGGTATTGGATTATACCCCGAAACCTATCATCAGCCGCGGCTGAACTATTTCCCAAGGGGATTGGGTTCTAATGTGCGGCCGGGATAACCTACGATGCAAGTGAGGATGATCGATATGAACGGCGAAGAGTTGAACAGTCAATTCAGTTTGCCGTGACACTGCTTATACTTTTTCCCCGACCCGCACGGGCACGGATCATTGCGGCCGACCTTGCCGCCTTGTCGCACGAACGGCTGGTGCTTCTCCTGTTCATCTTCGCGCTCACCGTCCTCCCCCAGGGCCTCCTCATAAGCTGCATGGTGATACTGAACATTCGCTGGCGGCCGCGGTGCTTCCGCTACCTCTTCCACCTGCTGCTCACTTCTGATCTGAACCGTCATGAGTATCCTGGTGACTTCGGCCTTAATCTCTTCCAGCATGGTGGAAAATAGCTCAAACGCTTCGCGCTTGTATTCCTGTTTGGGGTTTTTGTGTGCATAGCCGCGCAGGTGGATACCTTGACGCAGGTGGTCCAGCGCTGCCAGATGCTCGCGCCAGTGATTATCGAGACTTTGCAGCAGCACCGCGCGCTCATAATGGTGCATGACATTAGCGCCGACCTGCTGCACCTTGTTCTGATAATGCTCGTGCGCTGCCCCAGCAACACGCTGAAGTAAATTCTCTTCATGCAAGTCAGGCTCTTTCTCCAGCCACTCGTGCAGCGGCAAATGCTGCTGATATTCGGCAGCCAGCGCCTTTTCCAGCCCTGGTACGTCCCATTGTTCTTCGACGCTCTGCGGCGGGATATAGAGGCCGATAAGATTACTCAGCACGTCCTCGCGCATTGACGTGATCGTCTCTGAAATGTCTTGTGACTCCATTAGCTCATTACGCTGCTGGTAAATCACCTTGCGCTGGTCGTTGGCGACATCATCGTATTCCAGCAATTGCTTGCGCATATCGAAGTTGCGGGCCTCCACTTTGCGCTGAGCGTTCTCAATAGCGCGCGTAACCCACGGATGTTCGATGGCCTCGCCCTCGGGCATGTTGAGGCGCTGCATGATGCTAGCCACGCGGTCAGAAGCGAAGATACGCAAAAGCGGGTCTTCCAGCGAAAGATAAAAGCGGCTGGAGCCTGGGTCGCCCTGACGCCCGGAACGTCCGCGCAACTGGTTATCCACCCGGCGCGATTCATGCCGTTCGGTGCCAATGATGTGTAATCCCCCCTGCTTCAGTACCTCATCGTGGAGAAGTTGCCATTGCGCACGCAACTCGGCAATACGCTCTGCCTTGGCCGGTTCGCCGAGATTCTCGTCCGAGCGGATGCGGTCGATCTCTGGCTCCGGGTTGCCACCCAGCACGATGTCGGTACCCCGTCCGGCCATATTGGTGGCGATAGTAACCATCTTCGGGCGCCCAGCCTGGGCGACGATCTCTGCTTCGCGTGCGTGCTGCTTGGCATTCAGCACCTGATGCGGCAGCTTTTCCTGGGCTAATAATCCAGACAGCAATTCATTGCTTTCGATTGAAGTAGTGCCGACCAGAACCGGCTGGCCACGCTGGTGGCAGTCTTTGATGTCTGCAATGATGGCGTGGTTCTTCTCGCCCGTGGTGCGGAACACTTGGTCCATGCGATCGTCACGAATCATCGGACGATGCGTTGGAACGATCACGGTCTCCAGCCCATAGATTTGCTGAAATTCGTAAGCCTCGGTATCCGCCGTGCCAGTCATGCCGGCCAGCTTCTGATACATGCGGAAATAATTCTGAAAAGTGATCGAAGCAAGTGTCTGGTTTTCCTTCTGGATCGGAACACCTTCCTTCGCCTCTACCGCCTGATGCAACCCTTCCGACCAGCGTCTGCCGGACATGAGCCGTCCGGTAAATTCATCCACAATAACCACTTCGTTGTTCTGCACCACATAATGCTGGTCAAGGTGAAACAGAGCGTGGGCGCGCAGCGCTGCGTAGAGGTGATGGACCAGATTAATGTTGCTGGGATCATAGAGACTGGTCCCTGGTGAGAGCAAACCGGCTTGGGCAAGCAACTTTTCTACATGTTCGAAACCTGCCTCGCTCAGCAGCACCTGCTGCGCTTTTTCATCCACGCTGAAATCACCGGGACTATTCTCTTTTTCCTGACGGACAAGTTTTGGAATCAGCGCGTTCATGCGCATGTAAACTTCGGAACTCCCCTCCGCCTGGCCGGAAATAATCAATGGAGTACGCGCCTCGTCGATCAAAATTGAATCGACTTCGTCAACAATTGCATAGTTGAGGTGGCGTTGCACCCGTTCGGCAGGGTGATTCACCATATTGTCGCGCAGGTAATCGAAGCCAAATTCGTTGTTGGTACCGTAGGTGATGTCGGCAGCGTAGGCAGCCTGTTTGTCGCCGTGCTCCATTTGCGAGAGAATCACGCCCACACTGATGCCAAGGAATTGGTAGATGCGCCCCATCCACTCCGCATCACGCTTGGCCAGGTAATCGTTTACCGTTACCAGATGCACGCCTTTGCCAGCCAACGCATTGAGATAGGATGGCAAAGTCGCCATCAGCGTTTTGCCCTCCCCCGTCCGCATCTCGGCAATCTTGCCGTTATGCAGCACCATGCCACCTATCAACTGCACACCGAAATGGCGCATTCCCAGCACCCGTTTGCTAGCCTCGCGCACTACTGCAAACACCTCTGGCAGCAAAGCATCCAGGGTCTCTCCGTTAGCAATGCGTTGCTTGAACTCATCGGTTTTGGCGCGCAACTCGGCGTCAGTCAGCGCTGCCATCGCAGGCTCCAGCGAGTTAATCACACCCACCGTCTGGAAATATTGTTTGATCAGCCGATCATTACGGCTGCCGAAGACCTTCTTGAGCAGATTGTTCAGCATAAAATCTCGAAAAAATTCTGTTTAAACAGTCGTCCAAAAAACAAAGGGGTGAGGTTTTCGGCCTCACCCCCACAGCAGATCATCAATCCGACTCAGCCGGGTGCTTTCAAGAATCGCGTTGGATTCTGCGGCAGGCCTCTGTGTCTGACTTCAAAATGAAGGTGCGGCCCGGTGGAACGGCCGGTACTCCCCACTTCTGCGATCTTCTGTCCCCGTAATACCACTTGCCCTGGTTTGACCAAGCGCTTGGCGGCATGGGCATAGCGGCTGACGAGGTCATTGCCGTGGTCAATGTCGATCATGTTACCATATTCAGGATGATAGTCAGAGTAGACTACCACGCCGCCTGCCGCAGCCATGACGGGCGTCCCGATCTCAGCGATGAAATCAACTCCCTCATGAAAAGCGCTTTTTCCTGTGAAAGGGTCGATGCGCAAGCCAAAACTGGAAGTAAACCATCTCGCTTCTACAGGCGCGAGGGTCGGTAGCGTTTTTTTCTTGAGTCTGTCTTGCAGCAGAAAGGTGTCGAGCGCACCCAACTTATCGGTGCGATCATTCAATGTAAGCGACAGCTCATTCATTTTGCTGTTAAATTCATCAAATGAAATATCCTGTGACGGCAGGGTGGAAAGCGCGCCCCCTTGTCCCAGAGTTTGATTAAACAGAAATTCCTGGGGCTTGATGCCGGACAGTTCAGCCAAGCGCTCGCCCAGGCTATCGAGCCGCAATAGTTGCGCCTGCATTTGTCCCATTCTGACAGCCATGGCATTCAAGCTATCGCGCAGGTATGATTGGTTTTTTTGGTGCTCTTCCTGCTGTACACTCAATACCAGAGATCGGAGGGAGGGGCTATCTATCTTGTCCGCATAGCGCAACGAAAGATAATTCAACCCCAGTGCCAGCACTGCGATAACCAGAAAGAGTGCCCCTGCCAGCAATGCCAGATGCACGCCGGTCAGGGTCAGGGTCAGGGTTCTTGCTTTTACCAAATTACTGGAAACTAGAATAACATTCATCTTATTCCCTAAATATTCGTTCAGCCATGACCGCACGCAAGATCAATTTTTACCTCACCACCCTTGGCGCAGCGGCAGATCAGCAAGGACTGTTCGCCCAAGCAAACCAGTTAACTCTGATGCAGCGAGCATTCGTGGAAATCGCCCCACCTCAATTGGCAGGATACTGCACGGTAGGCTGGTTTTCCGAAGGAAGCTTGACTCTATACGCGAGTAGCGGCGCAATTGCGGCAAAACTAAAACAGATTTCGCCATCGTTATTATTAAAATTCAAGAAGAAGGGCTATGAGGTTACTGCAATTCGGGTTGCTGTGCAAGCACATAACCATATTATTAAAATGGATAACAAGGTCGATAAAAACCTGAATATCGGCCCGGTTGGCGTGGAAAACCTGAGTCAACTGGCTGCAGGATTGCCGGCATCACCACTAAAAAGCGCGGTCGAATCACTGCTGAAAAAGCAAGCCAAGCAGATGGTACTGCGGCGCTAGAACGCATGGGTGATCTCCATTATCTGGTCTACATTTGTAGATACAAAAAAATGGGGACATCCTCAAACCAATAGTGCAGGCGGCAAAACTCGCGTTGCCGTATGCGCTCCCGACATCTGCAGCGTGATGCCAAGCGGCACGACTGGCTGCGCATTCCGGAAACACAGCGGGATCAAGGCGCCGGCATGCTCTGGTGGTTGGCCCTTAAGGACCCCCCATCAATCAGCCTGCTTCCGCAGGAACGCCGGGATATCCAGCACATCCACTCCGGATTGCTTCATCGCCTCCACGGTCGCATCGTGCCTTCTGTTGGTGCGGATCGCGGCGGGAATCTCCAGTTCCTTCCAGTTCGCCGCATCTACCAACACTGCATCGTCGGTTCCGGTACGGGTGTGAATAATGCTCAACGGCTTGGGCTGAGTACGGCCGACCGCTCCACCCAGCCCAGTCGCCACCATGGTGACCCTTAGGTTGTCCCCCATGCTCTCGTCGATTACGGTGCCGACAATTACAGTCGCATCTTCAGCGGTAAAGTCTTTAATGGTACTCATCACCTCATGAACTTCCCGCATCTTCATTCCCGAACTGGCAGTAATGTTTACCAGCACCCCGCGTGCCCCGGAGAGATTCAAGTCTTCCAGCAGAGGACTTGATACCGCCTGCTCTGCTGCTACGCGGGCGCGGTCTATGCCCGAGGCGAATGCGGAACCCATCATCGCTACCCCCATTTCCGACATCACTGTTTTCACATCGGCAAAGTCTACATTGACCAGACCCGGGCAGTTGATGACCTCCGCAATTCCGGCAACTGCGCCATATAGCACGTTGTTTGCGGCCTTGAATGCATCCAGCATACTGATATCCTCCCCCAGCACCATCATCAGCTTGTCGTTGGGAATCACGATCAGCGAATCAACATGCTGCGACAGCGCTTCCATTCCAGCCTGCGCCGCTTTCAGGCGCTTACCCTCAAATGCAAATGGCTTGGTCACTACCGCCACGGTGAGGATGCCCATTTCTTTCGCCACCTGTGCCACCACTGGCGCAGCACCGGTGCCGGTACCGCCGCCCATTCCGGCAGTGACGAACAGCATGTCCGCACCTTCGATCAGTTCGGCAATACGATCGCGATCTTCCAAAGCTGCTTCACGCCCGATTTCGGGATTGGCCCCCGCACCCAGTCCCTTGGTAATGGTCGATCCCAATTGCAACAAGGTGCGCGCCTGATTACGCTTCAACGCCTGCGCATCAGTATTGGCACAAATGAACTCAACACCCTGCACGCCGTTCTGGATCATGTGATCCACCGCATTACCACCGCAACCACCGACACCGATAACTTTTATGACCGCTTCCTGTGTTTGTGTATCCATGATTTCGAACATTATGCTTCTCCTTTGGTGAATTAAAAACGCAATTTCTAAAAATTTTTCTAAAACTTTCAACCCTAAACCTGACAATCTTGATACCAACCGCAGCACGCCCACCCCTCTATCCCTAATCCCAAACCCTAAAAATTTCCCTGGAACCAACTCCTCATTCTCTCCAGAACCTGCTTGAACGAATTACCCTGCAGCCGGCTGTGCTGGTTGCGCTGAAGCTGTTCCATACCGGCGATAATCAGCCCGACACCAGTGGAGAACCGTGGTGTGCGCACCACCTCTGCCAAGCCGCCACGATAGTGCGGCAATCCCAACCGTACCGGCATGTGAAATATTTCTTCACCCAGTTCCACCATGCCTTGCAGGGAACTGCTGCCACCGGTGATGACGATCCCGGATGAAAGCAGTTCCTCGAAACCGCTACGGCGCAGTTCAGCCTGCACCAGGGAATAGAGCTCCTCCACCCGCGGCTCAATCACTTCCGCCAGCGTTTGTCTGGAAAGCTGGCGCGCACCACGGTCGCCTACGCCCGATACCTCCACCATTTCGTGAGGGTCAGCCATACCACGCAGAGCGCAACCGTAGCTGCACTTGATGTCCTCCGCATCCTTGGTGGGAGTGCGCAAAGCCATCGCAATATCATTGGTGATCTGGTCGCCAGCGATCGGAATTACCGCCGTATGGCGAATTGCACCATTGGTAAATACTGCAATGTCAGTAGTACCGCCGCCAATATCCACCAGGCACACACCCAGATCTTTCTCGTCTTCCGACAGTACCGCCATTGCCGAAGCCAATGGTTGCAGCACCAGATCGCGCACTTCCAGACCGCAGCGGCGCACACACTTCATGATGTTCTGCGCCGCCGATACTGCCCCGGTAACAATGTGCACTTTCACTTCCAGGCGGATGCCGCTCATACCGATAGGCTCGCGTACGTCTTCCTGACCGTCCACGATAAATTCCTGATTGAGAATATGCAGCACCTGCTGGTCAGCCGGGATGTTCACCGCCTTGGCGGTTTCCATCACCCGCTCCACGTCTATGCGCGACACTTCCTTGTCCTTGATCGCCACCGTCCCGTGTGAATTGAAACTCTTGATATGACTACCGGCAATGCCGGTATAGACCTCACGAATCTTGCAATTGGCCATTAGCTCCGCTTCTTCCAGCGCGCGCTGGATCGCGTTCACCGTAGTTTCGATGTTGACCACCACGCCTTTCTTCAAACCGCGCGACGGGTGGCTGCCCATGCCGATAATCTCAAATCCGCCCTCAGGCTTGACCTCGGCGACGATAGCAACGATCTTTGAAGTGCCGATATCGAGGCCGACGATCAGATTCTTATTTTCATTAACTCTATTCATTTATTTTGGAACCCTTAATCTCACGCTGCTTTTTTCAGATTTAGTTTGCGTGGTTCCTGCTGCGACGCTTCCGGCATCCGCACAGCAAAACCGTTGGAATAACGCAAATCTACATAAGCCAGCTGCTGATTCAATTGCGCGAGGCTGCGGTCGTACGCCAGGACGTAGCGTGCCAAGCGCGCTTCCATCTGATCGCGTCCCAGTTCCAGTACAGTCCCGTTCTCCAGGTGAATGCGCCAGGCGCGACGCGGCGAAAGATTCAACTGGGCAATGTTCTGCCGCAACGGTTGCAGCAACTTGCCGAAAGCGGTGTATTGCCGCGCCACATCGAATGAACTTTCCGGCGGCCCGATGAATACCGGTAATTCCCCTTCAACCGTGGTGACAGCGCCGTCAAATACTTCTCCATGGGTATTTATCAACGCCTCGCTGCCCCAGCGTGCCACTGCCACATGTTCTTCCAGCGTTACTTCCAGAGTCTGCGGCCAATGCCGCCGCACACCTGCAACCCTTACCCAGGGCAATTTCTCGAATGCGTCACGCGTCGCGTCCAGATCAACTGTCAGAAAATTCCCCGCGATCTTGCTACGAACCACTTTATCTATTTGCTCCCGTGTCACGTGCCTCAATTCACCGTTGCTGTTGTTAATGCCGCTGACACTCACCTGCTTCAACGGAAATACTGACGAATTCACCGCCCATGAACCGATTGTGTAAGTTGCCGCGAGCGCAACCATCGCAAACAGCAGATTAGCCAGCAAATGCAACGTGTGATGGTTATCCCACATGGGCCAACTCCAGTATTCGCACCACCAGATCCTCAAACGATATTCCCGCCGCTCTTGCCGCCATCGGCACGAGGCTGTGGTCGGTCATACCGGGCGAAGTATTGGTCTCGAGAAAATAAGCCCTGCCCGATTTATCCAGCATTACATCCACTCTGCCCCAGCCTTCACATCCCAAAATCTTGTGTGCCTGTAGCGCTTGTGCCTGGATCGCCTGTTCCTGTCCGGCGGACAGACCACTCGGGCAGAAATAGCAGGTATCATTGGAAAAATACTTGGCTTGGTAATCGTACAATCCGCCTGCTGTTTCGATCCGCACCAGCGGCAGCGGGGTCTCTCCAAGAATGGCAGCAGTCAGCTCCATCCCCTCGATAAATTGCTCCGCCAGTACCACTGAGTCATGCTGCGCTGCCAACTGGTAGGCAGCTGGCAAATCCTCTGCCGCCGTCACCTTGCTCAAGCCTATGGTCGATCCTTCGCGTGAAGGCTTGACGATCAGGGGCAGACCCAATTCCTTCACCACCGCGCTAAAATCGCTTTGCGCATCAAGCACGGCATAGCGCGGAGAATTGATCCCCGCCGCCTGCCATAGCAACTTGGTGCGCCATTTGTCCATCGCCAGCGCGCTCGCCATGACGCCGCTGCCGGTATAGGGCAGCCCCATCAGTTCCAGCGCACCTTGCACCGTACCATCTTCACCATAGCGCCCATGCAAGGCGATATGCGCCCGCTTGAATCCCTGTCGCAATAACGCTTCCATTGGTTGTTCGGCAGGATCGAACGGGTGCGCATCTACGCCTTTGCGCTGCAACGCATCCAATACAGCTTTGCCGCTTTTGAGCGAAATCTCGCGCTCGGCGGAACGGCCGCCCAGGAGAACCGCTACTTTTCCAAAATCGTGATTACTCACAGCTGACTGCTCCTGCCAGAAAAATCCATAGTCGAACTTCTGAATTCATCGCGAATCACTTGACCTCTCCGATAATCCGCACTTCCTGCACCAATTCGATTCCGGTCTGTTCTTTCACAGCGCTACGCACCGCTGCAATCGCTGCCTCAATATCGGCCGCAGTGGCGTTGCCGGTATTGACAATGAAATTTGCATGCTTGGATGAAATCATCGCACCACCAATGCAAAAACCCTTCAGCCCGCATGACTCGATCAACCGCGCCGCATGGTCTCCCGGCGGATTGCGAAACACCGAGCCGGCATTGGGCAGATTCAATGGCTGACTGTCGATCCGCCGGGTAAGCAATTCCTTGATCTTCTTGCGCGATGCCGCATCATCGCCATTTTTTAATCTGAACCACCCCCCTACAAACCACTCTTCTACAGAAACATTTTCCGGTTCTGGCTGCAAAACCACATGCCGGTAACCGATCGTGTAATCTCCGGGCAGACGTACCCGCAGCTGGCCGGCATGATTGAGCGTTTGTACGCGTTCGACAATTTCCCAGGTTTCGCTGCCGTAACAGCCTGCATTCATTGCCAGTGCTCCGCCCACCGTGCCGGGTATGCCGGCCAGAAATTCAGCGCCTGCCAAAGCATGCACTGCCGCGTACCGTGCCACCTTGGCACAGGCCACACCCGCCCCGGCATAAATCAATCCTCCATCTGTGGTCTGTTGCTCCAGATGTAGCTCATCCAGCCGCGCATGCAGCAGCACTACTGTGCCGCGCACCCCGCCGTCACGTACCAACAGGTTGCTGCCCAGTCCCACCATATGCACCGGCTCTCCCTGCGGCAGGGTGCGCATGAACTGAGCAAGATCGTTCAAATCAGCCGGAATATAAACACGCTCTGCCTCTCCGCCCGCGCGCCAGGAAGTATGCTTTTTCATCGACTCATTCATTCGCACTTCACCGCGCAGAATTCCTTTCACTCCCTCCTTGGGAGGCACGCACGAATTAGCAGTGAATTTATTGGGTTCCGTCATCTCCATTCACGCATCCTGTAACAGACCGGTGATGTAAAAAAATAAAATTCGGTAATGCTGCTGCGCAGATCTTTGCTCGCTGCTTTGTTCCTTGCCTCTCCAACCCCCAGGCGAATCATGCTTTGCCCCCTGCATCTCCATCCCCCAGCGCAATACTGGGCGCCACCCCACCCACCGACCCCGCTCCCATCACCAGTACCACGTCGCCGTCCTGTGCCACGCTACAGATGGCAGCAGGCAGTTCATCCACGGTCTCGACATAAATCGGTTCCACCTTGCCTTGCACCCTTACCGCTCGCGCTAGCGACCTGCTATCGGCGGCCACGATCGGCGCTTCACCTGCGGGGTAAACTTCGGTTAACAACAGCACGTCAGCGGTGGACAGAACCTTGACGAAATCCTCAAACACGTCGCGTGTACGCGTGTAGCGATGCGGCTGGAACGCCAGCACCAGGCGACGCCCGGGGAACGCACCGCGAGCAGCAGCAATGGTGGCAGCCATTTCCACCGGGTGGTGGCCATAATCATCAACCAACGTAAAGCTGCCGCTACGGCCATTCTTATCACTGGCTAATTTGACTTCGCCGTAGCGCTGAAAACGCCGCCCCACCCCTCTGAATCCAGCCAGGGCATTGATGATGGCTTCGTCCGGCACCCCCACCTCATTGCCCACTGCAATTGCCGCGAGCGCATTCTGCACGTTATGCAGCCCCGGTAGATTGAGTGTGATGTCAAGCTTGCGTGTCTTGCCATTTACCCCTATCAGTGCGGTAAAGTGCATCCGCCCCCCGCTGTGACGAATATCCGCAGCGCGGATTAACGCCGTATCCGACAGACCGTAGGTGGTGATGGGTCTGGCAATGGCAGGCATGATTGCACGCACGTTGGCATCATCCACACACAGCATCGCCATCCCGTAAAAAGGCAGGTGCTGCACAAAATCCACGAATGCCTGTTTGAGTCTGCCGA
This sequence comes from Nitrosomonadaceae bacterium, assembly GCA_919902515.1. Lineage (GTDB taxonomy): Bacteria > Pseudomonadota > Gammaproteobacteria > Burkholderiales > Nitrosomonadaceae > VFJL01. The sequence goes on from CAKKRD010000025.1 coordinate 32,156, forward strand.
AATCATGGCCGTAGGTTTCCATGTGGTCGGCATCGATATTGGTCACCACCGCCAGCACCGGTTGCAGGCAGAGAAATGAGGCATCCGATTCATCCGCTTCCACCACGATGAATTCACCGCTGCCCAGCCTGGCATGTGAACCCGCAGCCTCCAATCTGCCACCAATAACGAAGGTTGGATCCATTCCCGCTTCCGCCAGAACGCTGGCAATCAAGCTGGTGGTGGTAGTCTTGCCATGAGTACCGGCGACAGCGATGCCCTGGCGCAACCTCAATAATTCCGCCAGCATCATGGCGCGTGGCACCACCGGGACATTACGTTCATGTGCCGCAATCACTTCCGGATTGTCCGGCTGCACCGCAGTCGACGTCACGACCGCATCCGCTGATGCCACTTGATCGCGTGCGTGGCCGCGATGGATGGTGATACCCAGACTTTTCAGGCGTTGCGTAGCGGCGTTGTCGGCCAGATCCGAACCGCTCACCTGGTAACCCAGATTGAACAGCACTTCGGCAATGCCGCTCATACCCGAGCCGCCGATGCCGACAAAATGAACGTGTTTGACTTTATGTTTCATGGTCCCAGATTCATGCCTTTGCCATCTCAATGCAAACTTGCGCCACCAATTGGGTGGCATCGGGTTTCGCCAGTGCGCGCGCCTTTACCGCCATCTCTAATAATCTGTCGCGGCTTAACTCCGTCAGAAGTTGTGCCAGACCTTGTGGGGTCAGCTCGTTTTGCGGCAGCAGCACGGCTGCATCCCGCTCGCTCAGAAATCTGGCATTGCTGGTTTGATGATCATCCACGGCGTATGGGAACGGCACCAGTATGCTTGCCACCCCCGCCGCTGCCAGTTCAGCGATGGTGAGTGCGCCGGCGCGGCAAATCACCAGATCACAATCGGCATAGCAAGCGGCCATGTCTTCGATGAACGCTACCAGCTCACCTGCCACTCCCGCTTCCGCATAATTCTTTCTCAACGTATCCAGATGTTTCGCTCCTGCCTGGTGCGTCACCTGCGGGCGCCTGTTTTCCGGGATCAGTCCCAATGCCTGCGGCACCACGGCATTCAGCGCATGTGCGCCCAAACTGCCGCCTATCACCAGCAGTCTCAATCTTCCACCGCCGTTTTTGTCATGAGCGGCATATCTTGTTTCCGGCGCATCCAACTGGCCGATCGCGTTGCGCACCGGATTACCGGAAAATACTGCCTTGTTATCGTTTCTGATTGCATCTGGAAAACCCAGCAAAACTTTATCTGCAAACTTCGCCAACACTTTGTTGGTGAGGCCCGCTATCGAATTCTGTTCGTGTATCACCAGTGGCTTGCCCAGCAACGAAGCCATCAGGCCACCGGGAAACGCCGGATAACCACCCATGCCCAACACCACGTCGGGGCGCACCTGGAACAGCACCTTGGCGCTTTGCCAGAATGCCAGCAGCAACCGCAGCGGCAGCGTCAGCCACGCCGCGGCATTTTTCCCGCGCACACCGGAAAAGCGGATGATTCTTGTGTCATACCCGCGTTGCGGCACCAGCATTGTCTCCATTCCTCCCTCGGTTCCCAGCCACACGACGCGCCAACCCGCTGCCTTCATGTAATCCGCCACCGCCAATCCGGGAAACACATGGCCGCCAGTTCCTCCAGCCATGATCAGGATAGTGTGTGCCAAGTCAACGCTCTCCCATTAATCCTCTGTAAGCGCCCGCTCATACGGTGAAACCCCGCATGAGTTGCCGGTTCTCCCAGTCCACCCGCAGCAACACCGCCAGCGCGATACAGTTGGCGACAATACTGCTGCCGCCGAAGCTCATCAGCGGCAGGGTCAATCCTTTGGTCGGCAATACCCCCATGTTCACACCCATGTTGATGAAAGCCTGCACCCCCAGCCATACGCCGATGCCTTGCGCCACCAGCGCGGAAAAGTGCCGTTCCCGCATCGCTGCCTGGCGACCTATTACGAAGGCGCGCATCACCAGCCCCGCAAACAGTGCCACCACTGTTACCACGCCGATAAAACCAAGCTCTTCTGCAATCACCGCCAGCAGGAAATCGGTATGTGCTTCGGGCAAGTAAAAAAGTTTTTCCACGCTGCCACCCAAGCCAACGCCCAGCCATTCGCCGCGCCCGAATGCAATCAAGGCATGGCTTAACTGGTAGCCTTTTCCATAAGGATCGATCCACGGGTCCATGAACCCCACAATGCGTTGCATGCGGTAAGGCTCAACCCAGATCAGCGCCAATAGACCGGCAACCAGGAAACTGATCAACCCCGCGAACAGCTTCAGGTTCATGCCCCCCAGGAACAAGGTTGCCATCGCGATGGCAGTGATAACGACGAATGCGCCGAAATCCGGCTCGCGCAGCAGCAGCAGACCTATCACCAGCATCACGATCAGCATCGGGAAAAAACCTTTGCGAAAACTATCCAGATACGCGCTTTTGCGGATGGTGTAATCGGCAGCGTAAATCACTACGAACAGCTTCATGAACTCGGATGGCTGTAAGTTCACTACCAGCAGCGATAACCAGCGTCGACTGCCGTTGACCTCACGGCCTATTCCGGGAATCAACACCAGCACCAGCAGCAGCACTCCCAGCAGGAACAGGTGAAACGAATATTTCTGCCATGCCGGCATCGGCACTTGGAACGCAATCAACCCCGCCAGCAGACCCACCAGCAGATAGGCGCCATGCCGCACAAGAAAATGGGCCGCATAGCCACCGGTTCCGCGCCCTGCCTCGGCGATGGCAATGGAAGCGGAATAGACCATCACCAGTCCCAGGCTCAGCAGCAATATCGCAGACCAGACCAGGGTCTGATCAAAGTCGTGCGGCATTCTCTGGTTGTTGATGTCGGTCTGGTAAATCATCGGCTGGAACCGTGCTCAATCGTGGCTGGGACTCTTGCCGCCAACTCTCTTACCGCCGCAACGAACACTTCAGCGCGGTGCGCATAATTTCTGAACATGTCGAGGCTGGCGCACGCCGGTGACATCAACACTGCATCACCCTGCTGTGCCAGCACAAAGCTTTGCTGCACCGCTTCTTCCATCGTCTCTGCCTGATGCAGCGGCACACCGCAGCCAGCCAGCGCAGCGGCGATTTTCCCGGCATCACGCCCGATCAGCACTACCGCGCGCGCGCATTCTGTCAGCGGCTGCCTCAACGGGGAGAAATCCTGTCCCTTGCCATCGCCGCCAGCGATCAACACCACACGTTGCGTCATACCGTTCAGAGCCGCGACCGTGGCGCCGACGTTGGTGCCTTTCGAGTCGTCATAGAAAGTGATGCCACCAAACGCCGCCACTTTCTCCATCCGATGCGGCAGCCCCTTGAATTCACGCAAAGCCTGCAGCAATGGCTCAAACGGCAATTCCACGGCGCGACATAGCGCCAGCGCAGCCAGCGCATTGGCTACATTGTGCTGACCGGTAATGGCAAGTTCACTGGTTTTCATCAGGCGTGCTCTCCCCTGTACCAGCCAGGTGTCGCCACCGTCACACAGCAAACCAAAATCACTCTCGGCAACCGGTGCATCCAGACCAAAAGTTATCTGCTTCCTCCCGGGCAATGCCATCGCACACACCAGTGGGTCGTCACGGTTGAGAATCTGCGCACTACCGCCCTCGCCCAAAAATATCCTAGCTTTGGCAGCGGCATAATCCTGCATTCCAGCGTAACGGTCGAAATGGTCTTCGCATAAATTCAGCACTGCCGCCGCATCGGGATCAAGGCTTCGAGTAGTTTCCAACTGGAAACTGGAAACCTCCAGGACCCATGCTTGCGGCAACTTTCCAGTATTTTTCCGCTGCATCAGCGCATCCAGCACTGCCGGACCGATGTTGCCCGCCACCTCGACATCCCACCCGGCTCGCTTCACCATCGCCCCCACCATGGCGGTTACCGTGGTCTTGCCGTTGGAACCGGTAATGGCCAGGATCTTTGGTTTTGAACTGGTGTATTGTCTAAGTTCCAAGCCGAAAAACTCAATATCACCCAGCACTGGCACACCACGCTTTGCTGCCTGCTGCACCAGCGGCTCCGCCAGCGGCACCCCGGGGCTGATAGCGATAAGATCTATTCCGGCGAAGGTCTTGGCGGCAAATGCGCCGGCAAATACCTGCGCAGCAGGTACGGCCCGTTGCATTGCATCCAGATTGGGGGGTGTTGCACGGCTGTCAGCGGCACGCACGTTTGCACCCTGGCGCGACAGCCACTTGGCCATGGACAATCCGGTTTCACCCATTCCCAGTACCAACACGGTTTTACCTCGCAAATTCATAAGGCTGCCTAAAAGTCCTTTATCGCAACTTCAACGTGGACAAGCCAAACAGCACCAGCATCATGGTGATAATCCAGAATCGCACCACCACCTGGTTCTCTTTCCAGCCCTTCAATTCGTAGTGATGATGCAGTGGCGCCATGCGAAAAATGCGTTTTCCCGTCAACTTGAATGAAGCCACTTGCAGCATCACTGACAGGGTTTCCACCACGAACACCCCACCCATGATGACCAGCACAATCTCCTGGCGCACGATCACCGTTACCACGCCCAGTGCAGCGCCAAGCGCCAGCGCACCGACATCGCCCATGAATACTTCCGCCGGATAGGCGTTGAACCACAGAAAAGCAAGCCCAGCGCCCGCCATGGCACCGCAGAAGACAGCCAGTTCACCTGCATGCGGGACATAGGGAATGCCGAGGTACTTCGCGAACACTGCATGACCTGCCACATAGGCGAAAATCGCCAGGGCACTGCTGATCATCACAGTCGGCATGATGGCCAGGCCATCGAGGCCGTCGGTCAGGTTGACTGCATTGCTGGTGCCAACGATGACAAAATAGGCCAGCGTCACGAAACCGAACACGCCCAGCGGTATCGCCACCTGTTTGAAGAAAGGCACGATTAAACTGGTCTGCGCCGGCAGATCGGCGGTGAGCGCAAGGTACAGCGCCACCGAGATCGCAATCACTGATTGCCAGAAGAACTTGGACTTGGCAGATATTCCCTTGGGATTGCGATATACCACCTTGCGGTAATCATCCACCCAGCCGATCACACCGAAACCCAGTGTGGTCAGCAACACCACCCACACGTAACGATTGCTCAAATCCGACCACAGCAAAGTGGTGACAGCGATGGACACCAGTATCAACGCACCGCCCATGGTGGGCGTACCCGCTTTGATCAGATGAGATTGCGGCCCGTCATCGCGTACCGACTGACCGATTTTATAAGCGGTGAGCTTGCGTATCATGGCCGGGCCGACCACGAATGAAATCGCCAGAGCGGTAAGTGCCGCCAGCACCGCGCGTAACGTAATGTAATTGAGCACGTTGAATGCGCGGATATCCTTGGCCAGCCATTGGGCGAGTTCTAGCAGCATGACAACCGCAATAATGAAATTATGTTTTTCATGATCATTTCACGCTTAAGAGTTCAGTACTCACAACTCGATATCCTTGACCACTCGCTCCATTTGCATGAAGCGCGATCCCTTTACCAGCACCGTGACATTGGCTGCCAACTGAGTCCTGACCTCGGCCACTAACTCCTCGATGTGCTCAAAATGCCGCGCCCCCGCACCGAATTTCGCCACGGTATATGCGCTCAATTCGCCCACAGCAAACAGCCCGTCCACCCCGGCAAGGCGTGCCTCTTCACCGATGCGCTCGTGCAAAACCACTGCGTTCGCACCCAGCTCACCCATGTCGCCCAGCACCAGAATTTTTTTACCTGGAGCGGCGGCTAGCACGGCCAGTGCGGCTCGCACCGATTCCGGGTTAGCGTTGTAACTGTCATCTATCAGCGTTGCCTCATGCAAACCGCGTTTTTTCTGCATGCGTCCCTTCACCCCGCTGAATCTGCTCAGTCCCAGCGCGATAATTTCCTTGTCTATGCCCATGGCTGCTGTGGCCGCCGCCGCCGCCAGCGCGTTACGCACGTTATGTTCGCCGGGGACCTGCAATGCCACCTCCTCCACTCCATCTGGAAGTGTCATTGTCATCTTGCTGTTAAGCAGATTCAGCTGATAGCAGGCGCTCACCGTCGCGCCTGCACCCAGACCAAAATCCACCACCCGTCTGCTGCCCGCGAACTTGCGCCATAACGGCGCGTAGGGGTCGTCAGCGTTGATAACCGCCACTCCCGTTAGATCCAGCCCTTCGAAAACTTCACCCTTGGCGCGGGCAACCGCCTCCACCGAACCAAGCCCCTCAAGATGTGCTGCACCCGCATTGGTTATCAGCGCCACGCTGGGCTTCGCCAAGCCGGTCAGGTATGCGATCTCGCCGGCGTGATTCATGCCCATTTCGATCACTGCGTAGGCATGCTGCGCGCGCAATCGCAGCAACATCTGCGGCACACCGATATCATTGTTGAGGTTGCCTTCCGTCGCCAGCACCCTGTCTGCGCCACCTGCTGTCTGCCGCAAAATCGACGCAATCATTTCTTTCACCGTGGTCTTGCCGTTGCTGCCTGTCACCGCAACCAGCGGTATGGTAAAGCGCCCGCGCCAGTGCGCCGCAAGCTGCCCCAGACCCAAGCGCGTATCCTTCACCAGTATCAAGGAAATTCCCAATTCCTGGTTTCCGGTCTCCGCCCCTTGGCACACCATTGCCGCCACCGCGCCCCTCTCCTTCGCAGTAACCACAAACTCATGGCCGTCGAATTTCTCCCCTCTCAGCGCAACAAATAAATCGCCGCGTCCCACCATGCGGCTATCGGTGCTAACTCCGGTAAAGAACGCATTTTCACCGCGCCATTCAGCACCCAGGGCACGTGCCGCTTCCTGCACTGCCATCATCCTTGCACCCGTGCTTCTTGGGTCGCCAGATCCTGCAATACCTGGCGTGCGACTTCGCTGTCGCTGAACGGAAATCTGTGTCCGCCGATTTCCTGATACATCTCATGCCCCTTGCCCGCGATCAGCACCACGTCGCCCGGGCGCGCATCGCGTATCGCCCGGTAAATCGCCGCTGCCCGGTCTTCCTCGATATGGTAGTTAGCATCCGCTGCCGCTGCGATCTCGTCGATAATGGTGCGCGGGTTCTCGCTGCGCGGATTGTCGCTGGTGATGATGACTTCGTCCGCCAGCCGCGACGCTACCTTCCCCAGCAGCGGACGCTTGCCGCGATCACGCTCACCTCCGCAGCCGAACACACAGACCAATTTCGGGTTTCGGGTTTTGGCTTTCTGCTGGTTCTCGGGGTTGCGGAGAATTTCACGCAGCGTCGTCAATACCTTCTCCAGAGCATCCGGAGTGTGGGCGTAATCCACTACCACCAGCGGTTGATCACCACCACCCAGCCGCTCCATCCTGCCCGCTATCGGCCGCACTTGCTGCACGGCCTGCACCGCATCAGCCAGCTTGATGCCGCTGGCCAGCAAAGCAGCCAGCACCGCCAGCATGTTGGAAGCATTGAATCTACCCACTACTTCGGTTTTGAATTTTGCCCGCTCGTTCTTGAACTCGACGTCGAATTCCAGACCGCCAATGTTTGACTTGAGATTGCTCCCGTGCAGCACGCTGATTTTTTCCGAGTCCCGGTTACCGATGCCAGATTCTTCAAATCCGTAGCCAATAATCTGCGTGGGCGTAGCTGCAAGCCGCTGCGACAACTCGACACCAAATGCATCATCCAGATTGAGCACAGCATATTTGAGCCCGGGCCAGAGGAACAAGCGCGCCTTGACGGCAGCGTACTCCTGCATGCTGTCGTGATAATCGAGATGGTCGCGTGACAGATTGGTAAACAACGCCACCGCAAATGTCGCACCGTTGATACGTTCTTGCTCAATCCCATGTGACGACACTTCCATCGCCACACATTCGGCGCCGTGCTGTAAAAACCCCGCCATTTCCTGCTGCAGCAGAACCGCATCCGGCGTGGTATTGATGGTGGATTTAAGCGCACCGGGAAAACCATTTCCCAAGGTGCCGATGACAGCAGTTTTTCTGCCCAGAGCCGTCATGGCCTGCGCGATCCAATGGCTGCACGACGTCTTGCCGTTGGTTCCGGTGATGCCGATAAGCCACAATTTTTGCGATGGCTGGCCGTATGCCTGGCTGGCAATCATTCCTGCCTTGGCGCGCAGCCCGGTTATCGGCAGATTGGGCACTTGCCATGCCGGATTCCAGGAAAAGCCTCGATGCCGCTCCCACAACACCGCGTTTGCTCCCGCGGCGATGGCTTGGGGAATGAATTCACGGGCGTCGAATTTATCTCCGACACAGGCGAGGAATGTGTCCCCCGGCTTCACCATGCGACTGTCGGTAACAAGATTGTTAATCTTGACGCCCAGATCATTGAGTAGATGAGTATCAAACTGCGTTTCTGATTTTTTCCTAGGCTGCAAATCCCAGATTCCGAATCCCGTATTCATACATCACCCCGCAACTCAGGTGCTGCCGGAAATGACACAATATTATTGGTGGGCGCATCATGCGGAACACTCAATATGCGCAAGGCGCCAGCCATTACCTGACTGAATACCGGAGCCGCCACCACACCACCAAAATATTGGCCGGCGGATGGCTCATCCAGCATCACTGCAATGACCAGCCGTGGATTGGAAGCTGGTGCGTAACCGACGAACGTAGAGATGTAACGGTTTTTTGCATAACCGTTGCCCTCCAGCTTGTGCGCGGTGCCGGTCTTGCCTGCTACCCGATAACCGCTAATCTGCGCACGTGGCCCGGTGCCGCCGGGTCTCACCACCATCTCCAGCATTCTGCTCACGGCAAGAGCGGTGGCGCGCGAAATCACCCGCTCACCCGCTACGGGTGCATCGAGCTTTAACAGCGATATCGGCTTCAATTCGCCTTCTGTAGAAAACAGAGTGTAGGCGCGCGCCAACTGCAACAAGCTCACCGAGATGCCGTGGCCATAAGACATGGTGGCTTGTTCGATGGGACGCCAGGTGTGGTGGGGACGCAGCCTGCCAGTGACTTCTCCGGGAAATCCAGAACCGGTGGATACGCCGAAACCGGAGTGGCTCAACATTTCCCATAGCGTTTGCGACGGCAGTGACAGTGCAATCTTTGCTGAACCAACATTACTGGATTTCTGGATCACCTGTGCCACCGTCAACGGGCCTTCCTTGTGAGAGTCGCGGATCGTTGCCCTGCCTATGGTAAGGGTACCGGGTGCCGTCTGGAATATTGTGTCAGGCGCGATCCGGCCCGCTTCCAGTGCCGCTGCTACGGTGAAAGGTTTCAGGGTTGAACCTGGCTCGAACACATCGGTCAAGGCGCGGTTGCGTGCGCGTGCGCCGCTTATTTTTGCGCGGTTGTTGGGGTTGTAGACCGGCAGATTGGCGAGCGCCAGCACCTCACCGGTCTGCGCATCCAGCACCACGATCCCGCCTGCCTTGGCTTTACTTGCCTCCACTGCCTGTTTCAATTCGCGGTAAGCGAGATACTGGATTTTGCTGTCTATGGACAGCGCTATGTCTTTTCCCGGCCTGGGTGCGCGAATACTCTCGACATCCTCGACAATACGTCCTTTGCGATCCTTGATAACGCGACGGCTGCCAGGCTTGCCGGCGAGCGCATCCTGCCACGCCAGCTCGATTCCCTCCTGCCCGTTATCATCCACATCGGTAAAACCGAGCATGTGCGCCGTCAACTCACCCGCCGGGTAATATCGGCGAAATTCGCGCCGAAGAAATACGCCTGACATGTTCAATTCGACCACCTTGGCTGCAGTCTCCGGCGGCAAGTGCCGCTTCAGGTAGACAAAATCACGCTGCGGCCCACTGATCCGTTTGCGAACTTCCTCAGCATCCATTCCGATCAGATCCGCCAGTTTTTTTATTTGCGTGGATGTTGCATCCATGTCCTGCGGACTCGCCCACACCGATTCCACCGGTGTACTGATTGCGAGCGGCTCGCCATGCCGATCCGTAATCATGCCGCGGTGTGCGCTCATTTCAATCACGCGGCTGTAACGCGACTCGCCCTTCTGTTGCAAAAAACCGTTGTGCATTCCCTGCAGATAGACAGCACGTCCCGCCAACCCGAGCAACCCCAGCAATAAAACCGCCACCAGCAGACGCGAACGCCCTGCGGGCAGAATGCTGCGCGGCGTGAAATCTGGCATCACAGTTGGGGTGCTCCTGCAATGGCATTTAAATTCGCCGCGTTCAGCGGCAAAACAATTCGAACGCGTGATGCATCCGGCACTCTCATGCGCAGTTGCTCGCTGGCAATTTTTTCAACACGCGCATGCATCGCCCAAGTGCTTTGTTCAAGTTGCAACTGTCCCCATTCCACCGCCAACTGCCTCGCCAGTTCCTGTTCTCTCTCCAGTTCCACAAAAAGCTTGCGCGCGTTATGCTGTGAAGTCACAACACTCAGCGCGCAGGCGATGAGGATAAGTGTCAGCAGTAGATTCAGCCTGGTCATGTCTGCCTCTTGGTAACCAAGATCATTCCTGTCTCCGACTCCCGCTATGCCGGGTTTACCCTTTCCGCTACCCGCATTACTGCACTTCTGGCCCGTGGATTGGCAGCCACTTCCTCTTCGCTGGGGCGTATCGCCTTACCCACCAGACGCAATTTCTGACAAGTCAGTTGCTGCACTTCTTTTGCCCGCAACGGCAATCCTCGCGGAAGCTTGTCAGGATTCGCCGCCTCGCGCATAAAGCGCTTCACTAATCGATCCTCCAGCGAATGAAAGCTGATAGCTACCAGCCGACCGCCAGGATTCAATATCTCCACACATTGCGGCAGAGTCAGCGACAACTCTTCAAGCTCCTGATTGAGGTAAATCCGTATAGCCTGGAAGGTGCGTGTCGCCGGATTCTGCTTGTTTTCCCGCTGGTGCCCGCGCGCACGCACGGTCGCTGCCACAATTTCGGCAAGTTGAAGTGTAGTAACGATAGGTTGCTGCGCTCTTGCCGCAACAACCGCTCTTGCAATCTGTTTAGCAAACCGTTCTTCGCCATAATTTCTTATCACCTCTCCTAAATGCGCTTCTGAAACAGAGGCCAGCCATTCTGCCGCAGTCTGCCCCCGGCTGGTGTCCATGCGCATGTCGAGTGGCCCTTCGAAACGAAAGCTGAATCCGCGTAGGGCCTGCTCAAGTTGCGGCGAAGACACCCCCAAATCCAGCAATACTCCATCCACTCGCTCCACACCCAGTTCCTGCAATACCTGCCGCATCCGCGAGAATCCGCTATGCACCATACAAAAACGCGCATCCTTGATGGCTTGCCCCACCATCACTGCAGCCGGGTCCTTGTCGAGCGCGATCAGTCTGCCGCTTTCCCCCAGCCGCTCCAGGATCAGACGGCTGTGACCGCCACGGCCGAAAGTACCATCCACGTAAACCCCATCCGGCTTGACTGCCAGCGCATCCACCGCTTCATGCAGCAACACCGTGGTATGCATGAGAGCGGCATCACCCCGGTATCAAAGTGAGAAACCGTCGAGTTCTGGCGGTATGCCGCTATCCTTGAACACGAGGGCATTCTCGATTTGCAGATTCCACTTTTCCTCATCCCACAACTCGAATTTCGCACCCTGCCCCACCAGCACTACATCCTTGATCAGGCCGGCGAACTGGCGTAAGGGAGGCGGCACCAGAATGCGGCCGGCGCCATCCATCTCCACATCGCTGGCATTGCCGACCAGAAGACGTTGCAGACTGCGGCTTTGGGGATTGAAACTGGAAAGACTATTGAGTTTTTGCTCTATGGGCTCCCACGCAGGCTGGGGATAGACCAGCAAACACTTGGAAGGATCAGCAGTAACGACCAGATGACCGGCGCAAAAGGATAGCAGGCCATCACGGTACTTCGCGGGCACCGCAAGCCTTCCCTTGTTGTCCAGACTGATAGGCGTAACACCGCGAAACATATCGTTCCCCTTATTTTCCGGGAGGAATTCCAGATCTTTCTAGTCTGGAACTTTCTCCCACTTTTTCCCACTTCCGCCCACTGTAATTAAAAAGGGGGGGCTAGTCAAGTGAAAAATTAGGGGTTTTTGTTTATACGACAAAGACTTAAAGCAGAAACCGGAGAAGATTTCTGGCTCAGATAAATATCTTATAGAAATAAATGGGATAGATGAAGAACTGAATGTAACTTATCACTTTGTGAGGCGTTGCGGGCGAAACCGGGGGAGTGGCGGGACAAAGAGGGCGAATCTGGTGTGAGGCTTGAGAAAGGCTCTGAATAAATCCCCATTAAACCGACATGGTCAGGGGACTGCTGAACAAGTCCCTGCAACAATAAAATGAAGCTGGCCGATAAGCCGGGTTCTGTCGTGGACAGTCATTCCTCTAGGCGCACGGTTGCCCGTACGCTCAAGCAACCTACCCGCAGGCTCAGCGAGCAGCGTCATAGCCTGCCTATTTGGTCTTGCTCCGGATGGAGGTTACCGCGTTTCACCGTAACTTAATACGCTCGTCTCTGTGGCCCTGTTCCTCGCCTTGGGTCTTGCGACTTATAGCGGCCGGCCATTAACCGGCATCCTGCTCTATGGAGCCCGGACTTTCCTCTCCCCGCTTTTCATTGCTGAAAAACAGGCAGCGACTGTCTAGCCAGCTTCGATGGGGATACTACCATCAAACCGAACCGCAGAAAGATCAAACTTCCGACGCGAGAAATTGCATGCCGGCTGTTGCGCGCAAGACCCTCCGCCGATAACAGCAAAGTTTTTGAGCTCATGGCAGCCTCTCTACAAATTCACGCTGCGACCGCCATCACCGCGATGATCTGACCGGTAATATAAGGCGCATCGGCGATCAGGAACAGCACCGTTCTGGCAATGTCGTCGGGTTCGCCCGTGCGCTTGAGCAGCGTTTTGCTGATGATATGCATCTGTCCACTATGCTCATGCTACCGACCATATCGCTGACAGCAGCTCCGCTTGTGCCAACACCGTTTTCGTCGCCTCCTCCTGCAAATCCGGCGGGTAGCCATGCTTTTTGAGGATGCGTTTCACCATCACTTTGATTCTGGCGCGCGCACTTTCACGGACAGTCCAGTCGATAGTCACACTCTTGCGCACCTGGGTTACAAGCTCGGTGGCGATGACTCTCAACTCGGCGCTGCCCATCGCTTGCACCGCACTTTCGTTGGCAGCGAGTGCATCGTAGAAGGCAATCTCGTCTTCGTTTAGACCAAGGTCTTTGCCACGTTTGGTGGCAGCGTCCATTTCCTTGGCTAGTTTGATGAGCTCCTCAATCACCTCTTGCGTGGCGATGGCGCGATTGTGATAAGCGTTGAGCGTGCTCTTCAGCATCTCGCTGAACTGGCGGCTCTGCACCAGGTTGCGCACCGAACGCAATTTGATCTCGTCCTTGAGCAACTTTGCCAGCAACTCAGCGGCGACGTTCTTGTGTTTCAGCCCGCGCACCTCGGCAAGGAATTGGTCAGAGAGAATGCTGATGTCCGGCTTCTTCAATCCGGCAGCGGTGAAAACATCGATGATGCCTTCGTCGGCCATGATCGCCTTGGACACGAGCTGGCGTATTGCGGCGTCGATCTCTTCCGGTGGGCGTTGCGTACCGGAGGTCTTTGCGAGCTGCGCCTTGATCGCCTGAAAGAAGGCAATATCGTCGCGCAACCCGATAGCTTCATCCGTTGCGGCACACAGCGCAAAGGCGCGGGAGAGGTCAGTCACTACCTGCATGAAACGTTGCCTGCCGTCCTCCTGTTGCAACACGTGCTCCCATCCAGCGGGGATCAGGCCCAGGCGTTCGGCAGACGTGCCGGTGGTCCACTTGTCCCAGTTGAAACCGTGCATGATGGCGCAGGCGACTTCGTGTTTTTCCTGCATCGCCGCGATGGCTTGCGCGGTATCGATACTCGGGTTGCCCTGGCCGCCGCTCTCGGTGTAAGTGGCGAGCGCGTGTTTCAGTTGATCGGCAAGGCCGAGGTAATCCACTACCAAGCCGCCGGGTTTGTCTCGAAACACGCGGTTCACGCGCGCAATGGCCTGCATCAGGCCGTGGCTGCGCATCGGCTTGTCGGCATACATCGTGTGCAGGCACGGCGCGTCGAAGCCGGTCAGCCACATATCGCGCACGATCACGATGCGGAACGGGTCTTTGCTGTCCTTGAAGCGGTTGGCGAGTTCGCGTCTACGTTGCTTGTTGCGGATATGCTGCTGCCAGTCGGGACCGTCGTCGGCACTGCCGGTCATCACGATCTTCACCACACACGCTTGTTTTTTCTCGGCCTCGATATCGTCGTCCTTGGCACTGACCCAGTCAGGACGTAGCTTGATAATGGCGTTGTAGAGGTCTACGCAAATGCGGCGGCTCATGCACACGACCATTGCCTTGCCGTCCATCGCTTCGAGGCGACGTTCGTAGTGCTGCACCAGGTCTGCGGCGATGAGCGCGACACGTTTTGGGTCGCCAACCAGCGCCTCCAGTGCGGCCCACTTCGATTTCAGTTTCTGTTTCTTGTCTTCTTCTTCACCCTCGGTGATCTCGTCGAACTCCTCGTCGATCTTCGGCAGCGCGGCCTGGTTCAGTGCCAGCTTGGCGATGCGGCTCTCATAATAAATCGGTACCGTCGCCTTGTCCGCCACGGCGCGCTGGATGTCGTAGATGCTGATGTAATCGCCAAAAATCGCACGCGTGTTGGCATCATTCTTCTCGATGGGCGTGCCGGTGAAGCCGATAAACGACGCATTCGGCAGCGCATCGCGCAAGTTGCGCGCGAGGCCGTCAATCAGGTCGTATTGGCTGCGGTGCGCTTCGTCGGCGATAACGACGATGTTTCGCCGCGATGATAGCGCCGGCATCTTCTCGCCCTTTTCAGGCATGAATTTTTGTATCGTGGTGAAGACCACGCCGCCGCTGGCCACTTGCAGCAGTTCACGCAGCCGCTCGCGGCTATCGGCCTGCACCGGCATCTGGCGCAGCAGCTCGTGGCAGCGCTGAAACTGGCCGAAGAGTTGGTCGTCGAGATCATTGCGGTCGGTGAGCAAGACCAGCGTCGGATTTTGCATCGCCGGATGCCGCACGATGCGCGCGGCGTAGAACAGCATGGAAAAACTTTTGCCCGAACCCTGCGTGTGCCACACCACCCCCGCGCGGCGGTCGCCCGGTTTACCGCCGTGCATCCTGCCCGCCCAGTAGGCGCCCAAGTCTTGGTGAAAGTGTCGATTATCCGCCATGCCCATACCGCTCGCGCGCACCGTTTCCTCCACGGCGGCGTTCACCGCATGGAACTGGTGATAACCCGCGATGATCTTGTGCAGACGGTCGCTGTCCGTGTCTTCTTCAAACACGATGAAATGCTGGAGCAGGTCGAGGAAGCGTCTCGGCTCGAACACCCCGCGCACCAGCACCTCCAGCTCCAGCGCAGTCTTCGGCGCATCGCCCTCGCCGTCTATCGTGCGCCACACCTTGAACCACTCCTGGTTAGCCGTCAGCGAGCCGATGCGCGCATTCATGCCATCGGACACCACCAGCACCTCGTTGTAATGAAACAGGCCACCGATCTGCTGCTTGTAGGTTTGCAGTTGATTGAACGCCGACCAGATCGTCGCATCCTCATCCGCCGCATTCTTCAGTTCGATCACCGCCAGCGGCAAGCCGTTGACGAAAACCACGATGTCCGGCCGCCGATTGTTCTGGCCTTCGATTACCGTGAACTGGTTCACCGCCAGCCAGTCATTGTTCTTGGCGTTATCAAAATCCACCAGCCGCGCATGATCGCCCGCGATGCTGCCATCCGCGCGCCGGTATTCCACCAGCACACCATCGCGCAGCAGGGCGTGAAAGTTCCGGTTGGTCTGTGTGGGCGACGGCGTGCCGACCCGCAGCACCTTGCGCAGCGCATCTTCCCGCGCCTCTTCGGGGATGGTCGGATTCAATCGTAAGATTGCATCGCGCAACCGCCCCACCAACACCACGTCGCCGAACGAATCGCGCTCCGCCGCTGGTTCGCCGGGAGCCATGTGCGGTCCGTGGCCGATGGCATAGCCCAGCTCCCCGAACCAAGTCAGGGCTGCGTCTTCGACGATAGATTCGTTGAGGCTCATGGTTTCTTGCCCTCGATTCGTTTGATCTCCCTGTCGAAATCCGAGATATATTCCGCGTCCTGCCGCTTACGATAAATCTCATATTCCCCTTCGGCTTTGAGCTTCGCTTCCAGCGCGCTCACCTTGCCCTTGTCCTGGAGTATCGGGTAGTTCGACAACTCAAGGAAGCTGTGCAGAAATCCCACCCAATCGGCCATTTTCATCAGGATGCCCCGCTCGGCGCGGTTCTCCGCCAAATCGAGGTAGGCGGAGACGATCCGATTCAACTCCTTTACATGCGCCTCACTCAGATAGTTCTTCGCCACCACCACATCGGACTTCAGAATCTTCCCGCCCGGTGCGTGCTTCCACGTCGTCAGCCCCATGTAGATTTTTGTCGCATCTGCGGAAACGTAGATTTTTTCCGCCGCCGTCTGCCCGGTGATCGCCCAGTGAAGTTTGTTCTGCACCGAGGCAAAAAACTCCTTTGTCATCGGTACGTCGCCGCTGTAGTCCACCGAGAGCGCATAAATATCGGTGATCTTCTGGTAAAACCGCCGCTCACTGGCGCGGATTTCCCGGATGCGTTCTAACAACTCATCGAAGTAATCTTTGCCGAAGACCCGCTTGCCCTGCTTAAGGCGTTCGTCGTCCATGACAAAGCCCTTGATGATGAATTCCTTCAGCGTCTTCGTCGCCCAGATGCGGAACTGTGTTGCTTGGTAGCTGTTGACCCGATAACCGACGGCAATGATGGCATCGAGATTGTAGTAACGGGTCTGGTAGTTTTTCCCGTCTGCGGCAGTTGTTTCCAAAATGGAAATAACTGAATCCTCCACCAGCTCCCCCGCTTCAAAAATGTTCTTCAGGTGCTTGTTGATCGCCGGCACCTTGACGGCAAAAAGCTCCGCCAGCGCCTTTTGCGTCAACCACACCGTCTCTTCCTTGAAGAAAACATCCACCTTCACCGCCCCGTCCGGCGCGGTGTAGAGAAGGAATTTGTCTTGCTCGCTCATGGCTTCATCCCCCCACGTTTTGAACTATTAAGTGTCGCTTAATAGTTGCCGTCCCCACGCTCAGCTCCCCGAGACAATTCAGAACAGAATCAACCACGATGGATTCTCTTAACTGGCTCATTCAGGTTTGCGTTTAAATAAGCAACTTGTTGAAAATAAATGCGTTAGTTGACATAGAGGATACTTGCTCCGGTTTGCTATTAAATAAGAATGCGACATCTTCGACGATGGGTTCAGTGAAGACCAATGTCATCGGTATACCCCGGCATTCTCATTGCAATGCTTGCGCACTTCCGTGAGCCATGCGTCATACCAATACCACGTCTTTGAAATCTGAACACCGTACCCCTTCGAGGAATTCCTTGCGTCGCAACTTTTCCAAAGGTCAGTGTGCTGTGCCATCCCGAACTTTGGAAAACCATCAGCCTTCACCTTAGCCACTATCTGCGAGGGTAGCCACTTTGGACGTTCAATCTCACGAATCACTGCATATGCGGCATTAGCCGTCTTGGCGATCTCGGAATCCGCCTTGACGAACGTGATGACCTGATCTGCCTGATTCGGATGATTCGTGGTCTTCGGTACAAAGATCACGCGGTAAGCAAACTTTGCACTCGCAAACTCATCAGACGTTAGTGCACCGTCGAACCCCTCAATGTACTGCTTGATATGGCGCGGCAGCCCCTCCTGTTGCTCAAGCGTATCGACCTGCTCCTGGCTGAGAGACGAGAATTGCAGGCTAACCGCGAGGTGCTTGGCGATGCCGTACTCTTCGCCGAACAGTGAAGCTGCTGCATCATGATAGTTGATGCAGCAAGCCTGAAAGCGGGCACTCAGGAGATCGTCGATCCGCGTGGTCATTTGATGTTCGATTTCGTGCCGAAGACCGATCAGGAACCTTAAGTTCTGAACTACCTCACGCTCAAGAGGGCACTGCTCCTCATTCAAGCACCGCTCCAGTTCCCAATGCTTGAAGGCACCGTTCTTGGTGCGGTCATACTGTTTCCTCTTCGCTCCTTGAGTGAAGTACCTGTAATTAACCTTCTCGGCGCGGTAGTACGCATGGAGAAGATATGTCCACGCGATGTTCATCAGGACAATGTAGGTTTCAGACTTGAACGTTACATTCGGATTATTGAAGATCTGAACTGCCGCAAGCGCAGCTTCGCGAGATTTCTTTAGAAGCTCTTCCTTGACGGAGAATACTCTGCGAACGCGCTTGGCGGTGCTCATGGTGTTGCCTCAGCCACATATGGTTCACCGGCCTTCACCCGCAGATCGCCGGGGGCCAGGTGCGACCCATGACCGATGTCATAGCCCAGCTCCCCGAACCACGTTAGGGCGGCTTCTTCGACGATGGATTCATTGATGGACATGGCGCGGGTTACTGCTTCTCAGGATTTGGGACGTTCCAGATTTCGCGGGCCATGCTCCCCAGCTTGGCTTGTCGGGAAATCACCGCCTCCTCATTCCAGACGGCAAACGGTTCGAGTTCTCGAACAGCTCGGTCGATGCTCGTGTTCGCCCCAATCTTCGGACGCTCAGAAATGGCGTGAACCAACAACAGTTTGGACTGCGGATAGACTAACCGTTTCTTCGAATACGGCTTGTTGCCCAACGACGCATTGATCGGCTTCTCGACCAAGACAAGGTTACCCAAGCGATTGATGATTGCTGGGTCCGTGGCCTTTCCAAATTCATCGAGTGCTTCCTGACATGGTTTTTGCGGCTGGATGTGCTCGATCTGAAACTCGCTCGCTACATAGTTCTTCAACCACCTCGTGCCTTCTGTTTCGCCGTAAGCGCTGACCTCTACATGTTGGTTGAGCTTCGCGAGAATGTAGCGCAGGCGATAAACCTGAAGTTCTTCGGAAGTCATTCGCTTGAATGCGTCGTCGAATCTGCCGGATAGGGCAGCCTTTGACGGTTCGATGCGTTGCCGCAGGAACAACTGCAACTCTTCCTCTGTTTTCGCCTTCTTCAGTTCAGGTGCCCATCTGGCGAAGTTGCGCTCGAAATCACGAGTGTTCTCCCGGCTCGCCACGTAGATGAAAAACAAGTTTTCGACTTCGCGAACCAACTGGCTGAACAGCACATCCGGGAGGTGCCTTCCTGCGAGCAACAGGATCAAATGCTGCCTTGCTGCGCTGCCCCCAAGGAATTGCAGGCTCTGCAATTCGGGGCGTTGCTTCCCGGATGGGTCGCATCCTTTGAGGAACAGCCCGTAGGCTTTTGCGGCGTCGAGCAGCTCTTTCGCGAACTTCAGCGAGTCCTCCGCATAGCCGCACAACTTCTGATTCTTCGAGAACCACCCGTAAATCTCGTCCTCCCTCAACGCTTCCACGCTATAGCGGCTAAAGATGAAATAACGAAGGAATCGAAGGGGCTTCTCCCCAGCATCGAAGATGGTGTCTTGAAGTTCCTTCCAAATCTTCTTCAGCGCCTCAAACTCATCCTGGTCCGACTTCATGAACAGTAGATTCTTCAACAGGTCCATGGAATCGAGTCCAACACCACGGTCATTGATCGTCTCAAAAATCTTGAGCGCCTTGGCGACGTCTTCCGTTTGAATGCGGATGAGCTTCACCTTGTTGATGAAATAGCCGTAGAAAACCCGAAGGGCGTCCGTGTCGTCACCAAACTGATGGGTGAGAAACGCCGTGACTGACGAATAGGCATTCAGAATGTTCCCAATGGACCGGGTCTTTTGGCCATCCGCAGGATCTTCTTTCTTATCGGCGATTCCAACAAGCACATTGCCACTGTCTTCATACTGCAAATCCAGCCGATACCGGAACACATCGCGTCCGTGAGCATCGGAAGATGTCGTCGCGATTTGGGGAGCAAGGGCTCCAGGTGCCTTGTCGCCGAGAACTTCGAATCGGTCCCGAATCGCACACAAGGTCAGGAAGAGCGTTGTCATCCGCTGCTGACCATCAATGAGATCAAAAACGCCACCCTTGCCTGGGCACACGACGATGCTGCCGATGAAGTATTCCGGGGCTTTCTCCGGGTCAGCTCCATTGAGCTCGCCGTAGATGTCGGTCAGCAACTGCTCAACCTGCTCCGACTGCCAGACATATTCTCGCTGATAGTCGGGGACGGAGTAGAACCCCTGAAATACTTCGGAAATTTTGATGTCCTGACTCTGAATGCTCTGTGTGCTCATGGTGTGATTGTTGTTTCCATTTGAACTGATAGTTTCCCGCTCAGCAGCTTCGGCAGCAGCGCGTCTCGGATGGTAGCGAGGGTACGGGATTGGTGGAGGTTGGCAGTGATTTGTGCGTAGAGCGGCGAAACTTTTTCGGTGAAGGCGGCCATCAATTCTTTCGGTGGCAACTCAACGAGAATTGGGCGGAAGTTTTGTTTGCTGATTTCGGCGAAGGTCGTACCAGTGGCGCGGCTTTCTATTTCAGCCATGTTTGTCTGGCACCAGTTCAGCATAAAGAAATTTGAAGCTCGCTCGTTACACTTGATTGCGATGAAGCCCTGATTGATGGCGACAGGCATTGCGGCGATGGCGAGGTAGCCAACTGGAGCGCGTGATGACAGCAGGAGAGTTCCAGCGGGCAGCAGGCCGGAAGAAATCTTGGCGATGCCTGCATCGGTAATTTTGCGGTTGGTGTCGAGGAGGATAGGCGCCTGGAGCGAAGAGAAATCTTTTGGCGTAGTCCAGTGGTGTGTGCCGTCTTCCCAGAACTTTGGCTCTGCGGTGCTTGGCGTGCCACCGCCAACGCATTCGACAACTTCACCAACTGGTTCAACCGTCCACCCCTGCGGAATATGTCCGAGGGGGGAGTCTTGGAAGTGGGCGGGGAAAAGGGCGGCGGTGGCGGCGTCGAGGCCATCGGGTTTGCGGCCATCGAGTTTGGCGCGGACGGGATCGAAATCCACGAACCAGCTTTGGAACAATGCCCGCGCCATTGCCTCCAGTGTCGCGTTCATCCGCCGGTTCAACTCGATCTTGTCGTCCAGCGTTCCAAGGATGTGGGCGATGGCTTCGCGTGTGCCCTTCGGTGGAATGGGAATTGGAAGCTTTGCCAAATCACGAAGATTAAAAGTCGCTTGAACGGTCGTCGTCGCCCACATGCGAATACAGTGCTGGATAAACGATGAACGAAGACAGATGGAAACCCACAGGCTACCGGGGTCTTTTCGCACGGGAATCACGCCAACGGCGCGGGCCACGTTCCAACCTCGAAAGCCATCTGGGACGATTGCCACCTCGCCAAGCGTTCCGACGAGAGTCAAAAGAACCTCGCCGCCTCGCAAGCGGGAACGCTGGAACTTTGCTTCGATGCCGGACTCGACTTTCATCATATCTGATGTGTCTATGCGCCCATTACGAATGTTATTCACGCGAACGATGGGAACACCGTCGGTTGTCTCGCTTCCGGGCTGGACGATGCCGTAGCATACGCCTTGATCTTCAACGAGGTCGCCAAGCGACTCGTAGCGCCAGCCATTCGGGATGGCTGGCAGTTCATCTGGCAGTGGCAGCTCTTCAGGGCTAGCCGCCATGCCCCAGCCCTTCAGATTTTCCTTCATCATTAACCTGCAAACGCAAAAACACGACATACTCGTTCATCACGTCTACTGCCACGAGCTTGCCTTCCTGCAAGGCGGTCAGATGTTCTTTGGTCAGGGTCATGATTTCGCCACCCCAGCGTTTGCCAAAAGGCTGTTCGGTTTCTTCCACATCATAGGGCGCATCGACAATGACGAGAGCCGGTTCGGTTTCAATCGTTGAGACTTTGGCTGCCGTGCTGATGGTTTGTTTAGAGGTCATACCCGAGTCCTTGCAGGTTTTTCCGAATCGCCCTCTCCAGCTTCGCGGATTCGGTGAATTGTTCGTTCAGCTCGGCCACGAGGCGGGTCATCTTTTCCTCGAAGGGTTCGCCGTCGTCTTCGACTTCTTCTGCACCGACATAGCGGCCCGGCGTGAGCACGTAACCGTGTTGTTTGATTAGATCAAGGTCGGCGGATTTGCAGAAGCCGGGGATGTCGGTGTATGCCCATGGATTCCCGCTTTCGCGGGAATGACGGCTTTCGAGTGAATCGCCGCGCCAGGCGTGGTAGGTGCTGGCGATTTTGGCGA
This sequence comes from Nitrosomonadaceae bacterium, assembly GCA_919902515.1. Classification (GTDB taxonomy): domain Bacteria; phylum Pseudomonadota; class Gammaproteobacteria; order Burkholderiales; family Nitrosomonadaceae; genus VFJL01. The sequence continues at coordinate 54,262 of CAKKRD010000025.1, forward strand.
TGTCGGCATCGGTCAGTTCGCGATGCACACGATCAATCAGCGTGCCGAGTTTCCGCGTATCAATGAACAGGGTCTGTTTGCGGCGATCACGAAGCTTGCCGTCATTTTTTCTTTTTGTGAGAAACCACAGGCAGACGGGGATCTGCGTACTGTAGAAAAGCTGGCCGGGTAGTGCCACCATGCAGTCCACCAGATCAGCTTCGATAATCGCTTTACGGATGTCGCCTTCGCCGGATTGGTTGGAGGACATGCTGCCGTTGGCGAGAACGAAGCCGGCGTAGCCATCGGGTGCCAGGTGATGAATGAAGTGCTGCACCCAGGCGAAGTTGGCGTTACCCTTGGGTGGCACGCCGTATTGCCAGCGCACGTCGTCATCCATGCGATGCCAATCGGAGTCGTTGAAAGGCGGGTTGGCGATGACGAACTGCGCCTTGAGGTCTTTGTGCAAGTCGCGCCGGAAGGCGTCTGCCTGCTCAGGGCCAAAGTCGGCCTCGATGCCGCGAATGGCAAGGTTCATGATGGCGAGGCGGCGAGTGGTAGCGTTGCTCTCCTGGCCGTAGATACTGAGGTCGCCGATACGCCCACCGTGTTCGAGCACGAATTTTTCAGACTGCACGAACATCCCGCCCGAGCCGCAGCAGGGATCATAGACGCGACCCTTATAGGGGCTAAGCATTTCGACGATAACGCGAACGACGCAACTGGGGGTGTAAAACTGGCCACCGTTCTTGCCCTCAGCGCTGGCAAAGCGGGTGAGGAAGTATTCGTAAACGCGGCCGAGCAGATCAACCGAGCGGTGCGATTTGGCATCGTTCCCTTCCGTGGCAGTTGCCACGAGAGTGATGGTGCCGATTAGATCGATCAGTTCACCGAGGCGGTGCTTGTCGAGCGCGGGGCGGGCATAATCTTTCGGGAGCACACCTTTGAGGCGCGGGTTGTCACGTTCGAGGGCGACCATCGCGTCATCCACCACTTTGCCGATGGTGGGCTGCTTGGCCGCAGCCTGGAGCTGTGACCAGCGCGCTTCCTTGGGCACCCAGAAAACATTCTCAGCGCGGTATTCGTCAGCATCTTCGGGGTCGGAGCCTGCGAACTCGCCTTTGCCAGCGATGAGTTTGGCACGCATTTCCTCGAAGGCATCGGAAATGTATTTGATGAAGATGAGGCCAAGGACAACATGTTTGTATTCCGCCGCATCCATGTTGTTGCGCAGCTTGTCAGCGGCAAGCCAGAGCTTGGCCTCAAAACCGATGTTGGCGGCGGAGTCGTTGTTCTTCGTTGTTGTTTTAGCCATCAGACTTCCCTTCAATTACCTCTTATTCCAATTTCATTTCATCAGTGACACTTCGTTGATATCCTTACTCGCGCCTTGCCGTACTAATTGTACTGTCTGCGGCGTTCGTTCGTCATCGCCTCGTTTCACTTTCGAACTGGAATTGGAATTAGAGGCTGGCCATGCCGAAGCCAAGCAAGACATGGATGCCAGCAGGGAATGCTAACAGATTTCGACAGTTTACTCGCTAATGCGAGAAGCGTAACCGAGTCTAAGGAACCACTGTCTAGCCAGCTTCGACGGAAAACACAAGGAATCGTAAGCAGGGTGTCGCGCGCTCAATTTACTTGTGCGAGAGATTTTCCGCCGATAACGGGAAGGTTTTTGGAGTTTATGACAATCTCTACAGATTCACGCTGCGGCCACCGTCCACCGCGATGATCTGACCGGTGATATAAGGCGCATCGGCGATCAGGAACAGCACCGTCCGGGCAATGTCATCGGGTTCACCCGTGCGCTTGAGCAGCGTCTTGCTGATGATATGCTGACGCACTGCTACATCCGCCCATTCATCATTTTCCGGCCACAGAATGGGGCCCGGGGAAACACCATTCACCCTGATTTCAGGTGCAAGCTCCAGCGCCAGCGAGCGGGTAAGCGATGCCAGTCCACCCTTTGCGGAACTGTAGATGATGTAATTTTTCAGCGGCCGCTCAGCGTGAATATCAACGATATTGACGATGCAACCGTGCTGTTGTCTAAGATGCGGCGCTGCCGCCTGGGACAGAAATAGCGGCGCTTTCAGATTACTGCCAATGAGATCATCCCATGCCGCCTCGGTGACTTCTCCCAGCGGCGTGGAGAAGAAGCTGGAAGCGTTGTTAACCAGCGCATCCAGCTTGCCGAACTGCTGTATGGTTGCGTCAACCAGCCTCGGCATCTGGGCAATATCGAGCAGGTCGGCTTGCGCCAATGCCACTGAGCCGGGACGGGCCTGATTGAGTTCCGTCTGCAACCCCTGTGCTTCCTCCAGCGACGAGCGATAATGCAGCATCAGGTTCGCGCCGCGCAGGTGCAGCTTGCGGCAGATGGCCGCACCCACCCGTTTGGCTCCAGCGGTGATGAGTACTACTTTCCCTTGCATCGCTATCTCCTCTACACTTGCACATTCAGCAATTTCTGCAATTTACCATAAAGGCACTCCGGAGCCGATGCCGTCACTACCGATACCAAGCGAGGCCGCGCTCCAGCATAGCCGTGCCGTACAGGAGTTGATCCGCGCTGACATCGCCGCTGCCGGCGGCTGGGTTTCGTTTGCGCGTTACATGGAACTGGCGCTATATGCACCAGGCATGGGCTATTACAGCGGCGGCGCAGCCAAGTTTGGCGGCATGGGAGATTTTGTCACCGCACCGGAAATTTCTCCGCTGTTCGGCAAAGCAGTGGCACGGCAAGCGGCGCAGGTGCTTGAACTCATGGGTGACAAGGGCGGCGACATCCTGGAGTTCGGCGCGGGCACCGGCAAACTCGCGCTCGATTTGCTGCTTGAGCTGGAAAAACTTGGGCACCTGCCGGGGCGGTATTTGATCCTCGAAGTCAGCGCGGAGCTACGGCAGCGGCAGCGGGAATTATTCGAGAAACACGCGTCACATCTCGCGCCGCGAGTTGATTGGCTGGAACATCTGCCCGCCAGATTCAATGGCCTGGTACTTGCTAATGAAGTGCTCGATGCCATGCCGGTGCATCTGGTGGTGTGGCGCGATAGCGGCTTGCTCGAGCGCGGCGTGGCGTGGAACGGCACAGCGTTCGAGTGGAGTGAACATCCACTGGTTGATGGCGAGCTTTTCGCGGTTGCGCGCGCACTCAATCTCCGAGTTGATCCTGGCAAAGACTACATCAGCGAAATCAATCTGGCCGCCCGCGGTTTCATGCGCAGCCTCGCGGGCGTTCTGCAGCAGGGCGCGATAGTGTTGATCGACTATGGCTTCGGCCACAGTGAGTACTACCATTCACAGCGCGATCAGGGAACGCTGATGTGCCATTATCGTCACCATGCCCACGATGATCCGTTCTATCTGCCAGGCTTGCAGGACATCACCAGTCACGTGGATTTCAGTGCGGTTACCGAGGTTGCAATCAATACGGGATTGGAATTGCGCGGCTATACCACTCAGGCGCATTTCCTCATCAACTGCGGCATCACTGAAATTCTGGCACAAACCCCGGCGGAAAATACCGGCGCCTATCTGCCGCTGGCGAACCAGTTGCAAAAGCTGGTGAGCCCTGCCGAAATGGGTGAATTGTTCAAGGTCATCGCCTTCGGCAAAAATATTCACCAGCCTCTTGCCGGATTTGTCAGCGGCGACAAAAGCCGTTTACTGTAATAACAAGACTAACTAATTAGCGTCCAGCATCCCATCAACACGAACGAAGCTGCTGCAAACCAGCGCACCCACTGCATGTTGATGCGATGCGCGAGAGCCTCACCGATCCAGACCGCAGGCACGTTGGCAAGCATCATACCAAGTGTGGTTCCCAACACCACCAGCGCCAGCGCATCGTAATGTGCAGCGAGCGCCACGGTCGCGAACTGGGTCTTGTCTCCCATCTCCGCCAGGAAAAATGCAATCAGCGTTGTAACAAACACTCCGGCACCGAGAATGCGCGGGTCGCTGTCCAGCTTGTCCGGCTTCAGCGCCCACAAACCGAAACCGATGAACGACAAGCCGACGATCCAGTTGAGAGCTTGCGCAGAAATCAGGCTCGCCAGCCACGTGCCGACCGAAGCCGCCAATGCATGATTAAGCAGGGTAGCGACGAAGATGCCCGCCATGATTGGATACGGCCGCCGTAATTTGGCAGCCAGCACAAACGACAGCAACTGGGTCTTGTCGCCGATTTCAGCGATAGCAACCAGCAGGGTGGAGGTAAGGAAAGCTTCCAAGGTGATGGACGGCGGTGAAAGTGAAGGGCACGGAATTGTAGCGTGAATCCGTCGCGTTGCACGGGGGACTTGTTCAGCGGTTACTTAGATTATTTCTTTGGCATGTAAAGATCAGTGATCGATCCTTCCGCGATTTCGGCGGCAAAGAAAATAGTTTCCGACAAGGTCGGGTGTGGATGAATAGTGAGGCCGAGGTCTTCCATATCCGCACCCATTTCCAGCGCCAGCACAGTCTCAGCGATCAGCTCGCCGGCATTGACGCCAACCATGCCCGCGCCGAGAATGCGGCGGGTGTGTTTATCCAGCAGCAGCTTGGTCATGCCTTCCTCGCGCCCCATCGCAATCGCGCGGCCACTGGCCGCCCAAGGGAAGCTGGCCTTTTCGTAATCGATACCCTGTTTCGCGGCTTCGGTTTCGGTCAAACCCATCCAGGCAATTTCCGGATCAGTGTAGGCCACCGAGGGAATGGTACGCACGTCGAATGCCGCTTTGTGTCCTGTGATGATTTCCGCAGCGAGCTTGCCTTCATACGAGGCTTTGTGCGCCAGCATGGGTTCGCCGACAATGTCACCGATACCGAAAATGTGCGGTACGTTGGTGCGCAGTTGTTTGTCCACCGGAACGAAACCGCGCGCGTCCACATTGACACCGGCATTTTCGGCGCCGATAGCGCGACCGTTGGGACGGCGCCCCACTGCCAGCAGCACGCGGTCGTAAATCTGCGGTTCGGGAGATTTCTCTCCTGCAAAGGTAACCTTGAGTCCGCTTTCCTGCGGCTCGATCTGGGTGACTCTGGTTTTGAGATAGATCGCCTCGTAGCGTTTCTGTATGCGCCGATGCAATGGCTTGACGAGATCTGCATCCGCGCCGGGGATCAATTGCTCCATCAATTCCACCACGCTGACTTTGCAACCAAGCGCATCATAAACCGTCGCCATTTCCAGACCGATAATGCCGCCGCCGATGATCAGCATGCGCTTGGGAATGTCTGCCAGTTGCAATGCACCGGTCGAATCCATCAGGCGCGGATCATCGTAGGGAAAACCGGGAATGCGCGCCACGCTGGAGCCGGCGGCGATGATGCAATGTTCGAACGACACGGTTTTCGCGCCATTGGCTGTTTCCAGCCGGATTATGTGGGGCGAAGTGAACTTGCCTGTGCCGTGCACCACTTCCACCTTGCGCTGCTTCGCCAGCACCGACAACCCCTTGGTAAGTTTGCCGATGACGGATTCTTTCCATGCCCGCAGCTTGTCGATTTCTATCGCGGGCTGGCCGAAAGCGACGCCTTGATGTTCGGTTTCTTCCGCTTCGGTGATGACTTTTGCCACATGCAGCAATGCCTTGGAGGGAATGCAGCCGACGTTGAGACATACGCCGCCGAGCACAGGGTAGCGCTCGATCAACACGACTTTCTTGCCAAGATCAGCGGCGCGAAACGCAGCCGTGTAGCCGCCCGGACCCGCACCCAGCACCACCACATCGGCGTGAATGTCGCCGCGCGGGGTCGGAGCCGCAGCACTGACGGGAGCAGGGATCGAATTGAGCGCAATGGGCGAGACCTCTACATGGGTTGCAGAACTCGTCTCCGTATCCGCTATTTGCAATAGCAGGATAAGCGACCCCTCCGAGACCTTGTCGCCAACCTTGACCTTGATTTCCTTCACCACACCGGCTTGCGGCGCAGGGATTTCCACCGTCGCTTTGTCGGTTTCCAGCGTGATGAGCGACGTTTCCTTTTCTACCGTATCACCGGGTTTCACCAGTAGCTCGATGACGGGAATATCCTTGAAATCGCCGACATCAGGGACACGTATCTCCAACAAATTATTCATGAGCTCCCTCTGTTTCACCTTTCATCTGGCCCGGATCATATCGCGCCTTCTTGTTCGCCTTTTTTAGCGTGGATGAGCATCCAATCTGCAAGTACCTGCAAACTAACCGGCAGTGGTTGCTGCAACAAACGCTGCAACTGTTCCCTATCGTTTTGACTCAATGGCTGGCAGTTGGGTAGGCCAGACAGAGTCTCGACGTCCATGCCCCAAGGCTGCCATGATAACCCAGCCTCGTCCCAGATTCTGGCTGCCTGTAATGCGATTTCAATTCCTGCTGGATCGGGGTCGCAGGCAATCAACGCAGGTGCTGGACACAAAGTCAGAAACCGCGTAACACTTTGCCGCCACCATGTGGGCGCATAGCCGGGCAACCATACAACCAAGTCCTGATTTCCGTAGCGACGTGCGGCACGTTCAAAACTGGTACGATTTTCGAGTAATCGCCAACAGCCGATGCGCCCCTTAATACCGGTTAGACTGTTGAGAGTGCCCGGTGTCAGCGCGATACAGTCATCGACCAGACTGAGATCGAGATGGAGGTCCTCGCGCAATAACACGATAGGGGCACGTAACCAGAGTGCCGGAGTATGTTTCTCGATACCCCACTCAACTGGATCCAGGTAACGCTCCAGCCATTCCCACTCGGCAGTCGAGATGGCTTTGGTAGTGCCTCGCGCAAACAAGGAAAAATCACGGCGAGTGCCAAAACGCTGCTCGATTGACCAGACATCAAGCTTTCGTAGTAACGCTAATCTGCGTAATGCGACGTTCGGAGAAAACGCATCCAGACTTTGTTGTGCATGCGCAAGACGCGAGTCCTGCAAGGTATGCAACGACTCGACTCGAAATGTTTCAGCAAGCGCATCCTTGTCCGGCAAACCAAAATGATGGCGTAATGCGGCGAGATCAAGAAAATTTACCCATACCGGCAGCCAACGTCCAGATTTCCTCCATTCTTCCACTTCCACCCAGCCACCGCGCAGTAGCGCGTCTAACAGTTCATCGGCGAGGTGTACACGCCGATTTCCGGCTGCGGTCAACAACGTACTCCATTTGCGTTTTGGAGAGGACGCTTTTATCCAGTCGGCGAGCAATTCCTGCCATGCAGTGGGCCAACTACCTAAAGTAACGGGGGTGGCGGAAAATGACCGGCACAAGCGTTTGCCGCGCAATGTGCTTTTTGCCCCCACATCCAGATCGCAGATGCAAACACCACGCGCATCCGGTTCCGTCCAGGTTGCAGTTTCAGGCATGGCTGACCTTTTGCCGGCTTATCTGCGCCACTGGTGGCGCCCAAGCTTCTTGCGGACGTTTCTTGTAAGTAATGAGCGTGAGTTCTGCCGGGTCGTAGACATTAACATTGTGAGTGATCGGTGTGGTGATCAGGTATTGGGAACGGGTGGCCTTGAGAAAACTGCCGACGCGGTCGATGTTGAAAATGTCAAGATGTGCAAAAGGTTCGTCGATGAACACGAATCCACCCGGCTGGCTTTCATCCATCATCAGACCGATCAGCAAGATCAGCGATTTCATCACTTGCTGGCCGCCGGAAGCCTCGCCGTCATTCAATCCAGTCAACCCCTTCTGATCGAAATTAAAATGCACTGCTAATCCTGCCTGCGCCAGTACCAGATCGTCATTTTCCAGATGCGGTGCCTCGCAATGCACTTCAATTCCCGCAAGTTCGCCCAGCTCCTTGATGTTTTTACCGTAACGACGGATGGTGGCACGCAGCCGGTTGATATAGGCTGCGCGTGCTTCATGCGTCAGGTTACGTGCGCGCTCGTTGGCGGTGCGCCGCTGGGATACATCCGCCTGCATTCTTTGCAAGTCTCCCCGAAGTTTGTCGCGCAGTGCGATGATGCTCTCGTCGGTTTCCCATTCCTCTGTATTGAAGCGCCTTTCCAAATCGCGCAAATGCAGCTCGACTGCGTCGGCGGATTTAAACTCCTCACGCAACTTGAGCAAGGCATCACGAGCATACCAGGCAGGCGGCATGGCTTGGCGGTCATGGCGTAGCCGCTGGATGCGTTTGATATTTTCGGCGCGCTGGTTTTGCAGTTGGGGTACCAGCATGTCGGTTTCCTGTACCAGCCGATTCCGTCTAATATCGGCCGTTTTTAATTCCAACTCGATCTGGTGGCGCTTTTCTACCGCTGCCTCCTTTTCGCTGGCGGCGGTGGCAACTGCGTCGGCTGTTTGCTGGGCTGTTTTTTTCAGCGCCTCGATATGGCGTGCTGCACCGGCGAATTCATCCGCGCGCAGTGCCAGCATTTGCGCGGCATCCAAGCCATCGAGTTGAGCCTGTTTTTGGGCGATGGTTTGGCGCAAATCGGTTTCTTCGATTGTCAATTTTTTGATCTGACTGGACAATGCCCTGGCTTCTATCGTCCAAGCGGCGAGGCGGCTTTTTCTGCCAGCTTCGCCAAAATGATGGTCGCCGGGAGCGACGCCGATGAAGCGTCCGCCACGCCGTTCCCGGTGGTAACCAGCGCGGGTGATCCAGCTCTGTACTGCCGGCAGCTTGGCGCCGGCTTGGGTGTCTTCGGTGCGCTGCACCTGATTCAGCAATTGCATCAACCATTCCGGCGCATCGGCGGTAAAGCGCAGCACTTCCAGCAGAGACCCGGCTTGCGGCGCCAGTGCAGCCACCCGCCCGGCAGCCACAAAATGCCGGTAACGCACTGTCTCACCAATCTGCCATGCCTTGGTCCGGTCGGCTTCATGATCCAGCAACACCAGTTGCCGGTAGGGCGCAAGCAGCGCTTCCACCGCGGCTTGCCAAGCCAGGTCGGTTACCTCGACGATCTCGATCAACATGCGATGAGGAATTCCCGCATCCCTCAGCGCGGCCCGGAATTCGCGCACATATTCGGGCGGCGTCTGTTTGCCGCTGTTGAGCGCGGCCATGCTGGCAGTGAGCTCATCCATACGGACGCGCGCTGCCGTCAATTCATTTTGCAACACTGCCAGGCGCTGGCGTTCGCAACCGAGTGCTTCGGCCAAACTCGCCAAATCCTGGCCGTGGCGCGATTGACTCAAGGCGACAAGCTGATCGCGCTCTTTCAGCAAGGCGGTGGTTTGGGTCACGGTGTCGCGCGCTGTCTGGAAGTTTTCTGCGGCGGTTCTTTCCGACAGCCGCAACGCCTTCTCACATTCTTGCGCCACCCGCAATGCCGCATCGAGAGCGGCAATTTCAACACGCACCGCCTTCAGTTCCCGCTGTTTCTCGCGCAGCACCCGGCGTGCGCCTTGAATCTGGCTACGAGCACCGTTGATGGATTCCTTGAGATCGAGCAACTGCAAGCGCGGCAGCACTTCGCTTTGCAGCCTGATCTGCTCCTGCTTCAGGTTGTGCCATTCGATATAGCGATTGACCTTGAGGGTCATTGTTTCCACCCTGTTGTCCAACGCTTCCAGGTGATTGCTCATTTCCTGCAATTCCCGCTCGGTCTCGCGCTGCTGCCCTTTGGCTTCCAGATAGGCATCCAACACCTGCTTATCACCGAATACCTGAAAAACCAACTCCAGCAAAACCTTGGGTGAATATTCGCAGAGCTTATCAGTATCGCCCTGCTCCAGTGACAGTACTTCGGCGATGGCCTTGGTGAGGCCAGCACTATCCATGCGCCGCTGGTATTCGATGACTCCCAGCCAATCACCGGCAGACTCCAAGGTTTCAATGGCGGCGTTTCCAGGAACGATCAAATACTGGCGCTGCCACTCGCCTCCCTGCTTGCGAATGCGGCAGGCCAAAGTCACTTCATCATCCAGCAATGGGAAAAACGGATGGCGACGGTTGTCGATGCGGCGGTTATCCACCACCGCACGCAACCAGGCGAAAGCCTCGTTGGAGCGACGCACATAACGCTTGTATTCGCGTTTGCCCGAGCATTTCAACGCAAATAGTGTACGCAGGGCATCCAGCAACGTGGTCTTGCCGGAACCATTGGGGCCAACGATGGTGACGATCTGGGCATCCAGTGGCAGGGTGAAACGCTGCCAGTAGTCCCAATGGACGAGCTCCAGCGATTTGATATGAAACATTAATCGTTCCCCGTATCGGTCTCGTCAGGTTCAATGTCCGCTACGCTGTCATCTGTATCTGCTACAGTCGATACAGCATCCGGCTGAACACGATGCGCCAACAAATCGGCGAGTGCGCCATCTATGATGCGCGCTTCCAGTACCCGATATTCCATTAGCAAGTCAAGCATCGGTCCTTCGTAAATTATCTTGTTGTTGCGTTTGATGAAACCAAGACGGGAAAGTATGCCAAGATTCACGTTGACCCGCATCTTGCCCCCGAGCTTGGTACCGAAATCCGCCAGCAGTGTGCGTTCGGCGATACCGGCGGAAACCTCTTCACCGCGCGGCAGCGGCTTGTCACCAGCGAACATGTCGCCCTGATCCGCCGCTTCTTTTTCGCGCCGTGCGACTTGGCGCTCGCGCTTAGGCAGAATGATGAGCGCCCACAGCACCACCAGCAGCGCCACTCCATCGCGTTGCAACCCCATATTGTTATTAAGCCAATTTTCCTGCTGGCCGAATACCGCGTCCTCCATCTCGCGCTTAAGACCCACAGCAATATGTGCAGCATAGGGATTTTCCAGCAGATACAGGCCACAAGTGGCCAAGCGCAAATCCAGTTCGGCGCGAAACGCTTCGTCGGTCAAGGCACGGCGCGCGAGTTTATCCTCGCGTGCTATATGGCGGTGTGCAAGTAGACGTGCAATCAGGGTTTGAATTTCAATGTCCATGGTCTACTAAGGCCCAGTCCGCTCCAACATGCCAACACTGATCTCCCTCACGCCATCCCGGTTGATTTTGCGTGTCTCACGGGATACATTCAGTCTGAATGGCGCAGTCGCCAATTCCGCTACCGGCCCGGTCAAAATGCCGGATTCGGTATCATTCAGCAAAGCCAGCAGTGACATGCGGTAAGCGGCTTGAGGATAATCACCGCCGACTACCACATCGCCGAGATCGGCATCGGTTGCTATGCTGTTCAGATTGCCGAGAAACTGTTCCAACAGCACCAGACGCTCAGCTTCAATACGGCCAGTTTCTGGGGCATCACTGGAAGGTGGCAAGATGGAGTGGGCGGCTTTTTCGCGTTCGCGCTCGAGCAATTCGTATTCGGCTGTATCCAGCATTTCGTTCGGCGTGACGAACAGCGGCTGAGGATAGGCGATTAGGGCCTGGTTGGCGATAGCCACTAACCGTTCCTGCGATAGCTTGCGTAGCCACGCCACGATATCTGAAGAAGACAAACCACTTTGCCCCAGATGCACCCGCTGCCGCTCCAAGCTATTGACGGCGCGTTGAAACACACCGGTCATGCGCAACATGCGGCTCTGTGCTTGACCGATGGAGTGGGCGATGCGATAGGTGGCGGTATCGAGGTCGCCGTCGGCCGTAATGGCACGGATGATCTCGGTACCCTTCTCTACCCAATGCCATACCGAGGCCAGTTTTTCCTGAGAGCGCCGCAGCCGGAATTCAGAACCTGCCAGCACCGCTTGATCAAATTCGTTTTGCAGCTCGTTCAACCTGCCGAGCAGGTGTTGCAAGGTTTCAGCGGATATCTTTCCGACCGCCTGTCCCGCCGCCACCTGGGCGGTAATGTAGCCCAGTTCTGCGTCGTTTTCTCCGGCGAAACTTAACAAAGTGGCCAGCGCCGAAAGCGTAACGCGGCCTGCCGCGCTCAATTGATAAATGCGTTGCTCGGCATCCCACACCAGCAAATCATTTTCGCGCAGGCGCTTTAGTACGGTATCGAGCTTCACCGTGTCGAGATAGGCAAAGTGCGCTTGCAGCTCCTGCGAACTCCAGTACGGCACATCAGCGCGCATGCCGATCTCGCGTAACACCATCAGGCGCACCAGCACTTCATCCTCGCCGCCCCGGAACAAGGTGATGAAAGCATTGAGCGTTTCACGCGCCCGCAGCAGCGGAAATAAAGCAGGCAAGTCGGCAGCTTCGATTCCCTGCGCAAAAAATTCGCCTAACAGGGATCCGGCGCTGTTTATTTCCGGCAGAGGAGAGCGAGTCATGAGAGATGGAATGGTGTAAGAGTCATTTGGACCATTCATTGCGGGGAATGTCCGCACCTTTGAGTATTGCCGTCAGCGTCCCGATTGGCAGTCCCCGCCGGTGAAAAGGGACGACCGCCCTGCGTCCTGAAACGGGATGATAATAAACCCGATGGCTGCCAGTGCTATGGTCTAAGACAAATCCGCTTTTTTCCAAGATTCTGATGACATCCTTGGAGGTCAGCGCAGGCGTTTTAGGCATAGTGAACGATCAACTGGCTCTCAAAGGTTCCGGCATCGTCTAAAATCGGTTCGGCATGCTTGCGCTGACTCTCCAGGTAGGCATGAATGGCATCATTTGCCATGTCCTTGGCTTCCTCAAGGGTGTCTCCAAATGTAACGCAACCTGGCAAAGCCGGCACGGTGACGGTGAAACCGCCTTCAGGTTCAGGCCGCAAGATAATTCGATAGCTTAGGTCTTTCATGTTGTCGCCCCTTATCAAGTCCGTATCTGCCCGTCGCCCAGCACGATGAATTTCTGGCTGGTCAAACCCTCTAGCCCCACCGGACCGCGCGCGTGAATTTTGTCAGTGGAGATGCCGATTTCCGCACCGAGGCCATACTCGAAACCGTCGGCGAAGCGAGTGGAGGCATTGACCATCACTGAACTTGAATCCACTTCCCGCAGAAAACGGCGGGCGCGGGTGTAGTCCTCGGTGATAATGGCATCGGTGTGCTGCGAGCCGTAAACGGCAATGTGCTCGATGGCTTGCTCCAATCCGCTCACTATTCGCACGTTCAGAATCGGCGCGAGATATTCGGTGTACCAGTCTTCTTCCGTGGCTTCTTTCATTTGCTTGATGATCGCGCAGGAGGCTGCGTCACCGCGCAGCTCCACACCTTTGTCGAGGTAGATTTTGCACAGCGGCGGCAGCACTTCCTTGGCAATATCCTGATGCACCAGCAGAGTCTCCATGGTGTTGCAGGTGCCGTAGCGCTGCGTCTTGGCGTTGTCGGCAACACGAATGGCCTTGTCCGGGTCGGCGCCAGCATCGATATAGACATGACATACGCCATCCAGATGTTTGATCACCGGGATGCGCGCCTCGTTGGCAATGCGCTCGATCAGCCCCTTGCCGCCGCGCGGCACGATCACGTCGACGAATTGTTTCATGGTGATGAGTTCACCCACGGCGGCACGGTCGGTAGTCTCGATCACCTGCACCGCAGTCTCCGGCAAACCGGCTGCTTTTAATCCTTCCTTCACGCAAGCGGCAATCGCCTGATTGCAATGAATCGCTTCCGATCCGCCACGCAGGATCGCCGCATTCCCGGCCTTGAGGCACAATCCGGCGGCATCCGCGGTGACATTGGGACGCGCTTCGTAAATGATGCCGACCACCCCCAGCGGCACGCGCATTTTCCCGACCTGGATGCCGGAAGGACGGTAATTCAGATCACTGATTTCGCCGATCGGATCAGCCAGTGCGGCAATTTGCAGCAAACCTTCCGCCATGCTGGCAACCCCTTTGGAGGTGAGCGTCAGACGATCCAGCAAGGCCGCATCCAGCCCCTGGGCTTGGGCTCCTTGCAGATCCAGCGCGTTGGCGGCCAGCAATTTATGTTCGTCGCGCTTGATGGCTGCGGCCATCGCGGTGAGTGCCAGGTTTTTGGCGGCAGTCTCGGCTTTGGCCATCAGGCGCGATGCGGCACGGGCTTCGCGCCCGACCGATTGCATATAGGCTTTGATGTCTATGACGTCCATACCGCAACTCCAGGCACACAATGAATTAATGAATGTGCGAATTTTAACGCTGATATGCGGCTGTGGATACAGTCCAGCCTCATTGGCGCTTGCTGACCGCGAAGCGCAACCCCAGTTGCAGCAATTCGTCCCAGGCATCACCTTGGGCGACGCCTTTGCTGATCCTGTCTATCTTCGCCGCGTGCAGCAAGGCACGCACCAGCGGCTTGAGGCCGATTGATCTGGCCGCATGCTCCGTTGCTTTCTGTTTGTCTCCCCAGACCCTGGCTTCGTTCATCAGTTGCATCAGCGGCCTGCCGGAATCCAGCCCCTTGCGGATGATGATCAGCGCGCGAATCTGCCCTGCCAGAATGGAGAGAATGAACGGCAACGCTGCACCCTCACCCCGCAAGCCTTCCAGAATGCGGGTGTAACGGGCGGTATCTGCCGTTATCAACGCATCCGACAATTTGAAAACATCATAGCGCGCCACATCCAGCACCGCGTCTTTCACTTGATCGAAAGACAGCATGCCTTCCGGATAAAGCAGCGCGAGTTTCTGGATTTCCTGATGGGCCGCGAGCAGGTTTCCCTCCACTTTGTCGGCCAAAAACTGCAGAGTTTCAGGATCGGCTTTCTGTTGCTGCATCCCGAGGCGCTGGCCGATCCACGCCGGCAGGCGCGTGCGCTCAACCGGGGAGACCGGAACCATCGCTCCCGCATTTTCAAGCGCCTTGAACCACTTTGCCGCCTGACCCTGTTTGTCGATCTTGGGCAAGGTGATGAGCGTGACGGTATCGGGCGGCAGCGCACGGCAATACTCCTCGATCGCCGCACTGCCCTGGTTTCCGGGTTTGCCGGAGGGAATGCGCATATCCATCAACCGCCGTTCGCCAAACAACGACAGGCTGTTGCTGCTTTGCTGCAACTCCTGCCAGTTGAAATGATGGTCTATGGTGAAGATCTCGCGCTCGACATAGCCTGTTTGGCGTGCCTGGGCGCGGATCAGATCGGCAGCTTCGATCGCCAGCAGCGGTTCATCGCCGAACACTGTATAAAGCGGAGCGAGTTGCTTTTGTAGATGCTGGGAAAGCTGATCAGGGTTGATGCGCATAAGAGTGAAAATCTATCGCAGACAAAGTGGAAAAATAAAACGAAGAACTCCGATTCCAGGAATACCGAAATAATCATGTCATTGCGGTTTCAGACACCGGCTATCTTATTGCTCCCCGCATCCTGCGTGATCAGGGCTTTCCTTCAGCCCTCACTGTCGCCAGTCGCCGCAATATCTGCCTGACGATCTCGGTTTGCATCTCTTTGACGAGCAGCGCTTCCTCTGCTTCTTTCGCCACCACCTGCTCATCTGTGAAAGGCAAAACGCGTTCCCGGACAATCTCGGTAGCGGGAACCAGTTCTATCCCATTGGGATCGATAAGACGGTAAGAAACCAGATAGCGCAACAGAAATTCGCGCACCCTGCCTTCCCCGGATAACGACAGGATATTCTTCTCATTCGTTTGCTTGAGGATTTGCAGCGTGGCTTCCGCACCTTTCGCCTCATCAACGACACGTGTGCTCCCACCAGCATGGATAGTGCGTTTGATGTCGGCAGTAATGGGGTAGTCTTCCGGGTCCGGAATGTGAAGCGAAGCAAACGAAAATACGGTCGGTGGCAGCCCGTACCCGCGCAACTGGAAGCCACAGGCGGATAGCAGCAGAATCAAAGTACCGATGGTGAGGAGGCGATACGATTTAAATTGCATGATTATTTCCTGCCACTGTCGTTGGATCCATTTCAGCTCATACCACGATATTCACTAATCTGCCCGGCACCACCACCACTTTCTTTACCATCTGCCCGGCAACGAATTTCTGCACCTGCTCGTTTGCCAGCGCAAGCTGCTCGATGGTCGCACGCTCCGCATTCTTGGTAACACGCATCTGCCCGCGCAATTTGCCGTTAACCTGGATCACCAGTTCGATTTCATCCTGAGCCAGTGCAGCTTCCAGCGGTTCCGGCCAGGAAGCTGCGAGAACATCATCGCCATAACCGAGTTCGCGCCATAGCACATGCGCGATGTGCGGCGTGATCGGAGACAACAGGCGTAGCATGATGCTAAACCCTTCAGATCTCAGAGCAACTTGAGGTATAAACCACACAGGTGTTGACGTGCCTCCCTTTAAGGCGGGATCAGGCATTCGATAAAGAATATTTAGAATCTTCATACAAGCAGCAATTACAGTATTAAATTGCTGCCTTCCAAAATCGAAGTTTGCTTGTTTCAGATATTCATGTATTTCTCGGCGTATAGCCCTAAAGTCGCTAGACGTGTTTCCCCAATTGAAAGTAAATTGCTCTGGCGGTTGTTTGATGTAGCTATTGTGCAGAGCAATGGCATTTTGATGTTCCACCGCAAAGGACCACACTCTTTTCAGGAAGCGGAATGAGCCCTCCACACCGGAGTCGTTCCATTCCAGCGTCTGCTCGGGTGGTGCCGCGAACATCATAAATAAACGCGCGGTGTCGGCGCCGTATTGCTCCACCAGTTTCTGCGGGTCGACACCATTGTTTCTGGATTTCGACATGGTGCCGATGCCCTGGTGATCGACTTCCATTCCATCAATAGTACTGATGAATATGTTTTCGCTAGTGCCATTAGACGAGTCTGGCTCATGATCTTCAACGACCTTCGTTATTACTTCTTCTGGCGAGAAATACTCGATGCCACCTTTGGCGGTACGGCGCGAGAAAATGTGGTTGAGTACCATGCCCTGAGTAAGCAGGTTGGCGAAGGGTTCGTCGTATTTGACCAGACCCAAGTCACGCATCACCTTGGTCCAGAAGCGCGAGTAGAGCAAGTGCAGGATGGCGTGCTCAATGCCACCGATATATTGATCCACCGGCATCCAGTAGCTGGTCTCTTCGTCCACCATCGCATCATTCTTGAAACCGCTGGCATAGCGCGCGTAATACCAGCTCGAATCCACGAAAGTGTCCATGGTGTCGGTCTCGCGCTGCGCAGGCTTACCGCATTTGGGGCAGGTGCAATTCAGGAAGTCGGCGCGCTTGTGCAGCGGATTGCCGGAACCATCCGGCACGCAATCTTCCGGCAACTTCACCGGTAATTGCTCATCCGGCACCGGCACTGAGCCGCAACTATCGCAGTGAATGATGGGAATAGGGCAGCCCCAGTAGCGCTGGCGCGAAACGCCCCAGTCGCGCAGGCGCCATTGCACCTTTTTCTCACCCAGATTTTTTGCGGCGAGGTCGGCGGCGATGGCGTCCACTGCTTGTTCGTAATTCAGGCCGTCATATTTGCCGGAGTTAATGAGAACCCCTTTTTCTTCATTGCACCTCATGGATTGTAGAGTCTCGATATCTTTTTGTAGAGATGCGATGAGAGGCTGCTTATCAACCCGCCTAGGGTCTTGTGGAGTGCTCGATAATTCATTCAGTTCTCGCTCTAGATCGCACTGATGATTCGATTTGATAACCACCTTAGTGGGAAGTTGATAATCATCTGCAAACTTTCTATCGCGCTCATCATGCGCGGGCACTGCCATCACCGCACCATCGCCGTAGCTCATCAGCACATAGTTGCCGACCCACACCGGCACCTGTACGCCAGTCAGCGGATGGGTGACTTTCAGGCCGGTATCCACACCCTCTTTTTCCATGGTCGCCATGTCGGCTTCCATCACCGAGACATGCTTGCACTTCTCAATGAAGTCAGCGAGTTTTCTGTTGCCCTGCGCGGCATGCGCGGCCAGCGGATGTTCGGCGGCCACCGCGACGAAAGTGACGCCCATAATGGTGTCGGCACGCGTGGTATAGACCCACAGCTTGCCGTCGTTAATAACTGCACCAGACGCATCACGGATGTCGTGCGGAAATGCAAAGCGCGCCCCGTGGCTCTTGCCGATCCAGTTGGCCTGCATGGTCTTTACCCGCTCCGGCCAGCCCGGCAGCTTATCCAGGTCGCCGAGCAGTTCTTCGGCATACTGGGTAATGGCCAGGTAATAGCCGGGAATTTCGCGCTTTTCCACCGGCGCGCCGGTACGCCAGCCGCATCCATCTATCACCTGCTCATTGGCCAGCACGGTTTGATCCACCGGGTCCCAGTTCACCACTTGGGTTTTCTTGTAGGCGATGCCTTTTTCCAGCATGCGCAAAAACAGCCACTGGTTCCACTTGTAGTAATCCGGCTTGCAGGTGGCCAGCTCTCGCGACCAGTCGATGGCGAAACCCAGCGACTTGAGCTGCTTCCTCATGTAGGCGATGTTGTCGTCAGTCCACTTGGCAGGCGGTACGTTGTTGGCGATCGCCGCATTCTCGGCAGGCAGGCCGAAAGCATCCCAACCCATGGGCTGCAATACGTTGTAACCCTGCATGCGGCGATAACGCGACAGCACGTCGCCGATGGTGTAATTGCGCACATGGCCCATGTGCAGCTTGCCGGATGGATAAGGAAACATCGACAGGCAGTAGTACTTGCGCTTGCCGGGAATTTCGACAGCCTTGAAAGCGGCGGTTTTCTCCCAGTGCTGCTGCGCTTCCCGCTCGATTTCCTGAGGATGATATTTTTCTTGCATGGAATTGGTCACTGTTCGATGGGCATAAAGGATTATACCGTGAAGGGCGGCCACTTGCCGTTTTGCGCACACTCTCACCCTCACATTGCCGCGCATGGAGCTGCATAAACTTCGGGAGTCGGTCAGTTTGAGAGAATTTTTTCCGTGGCCGCAAGATTGCATAAGCTTCACCCCGATTTTCTTGCTCACCTCATAACAAAAATCGTATCATAACGATAAATAAGGCTGACTATTGCGCCACTTGGCGCTCTGCTAGAGTCGACAAGTTTGCAAGCAGGCCCCATGCTCGCGCTGATTTTTATTACTGCCTCAGGAGAGAGTTCGCATGTCACAAAAACACCCTGTCATCGCCGTCACTGGATCGTCTGGAGCTGGCACATCGACGGTCAAGAACAGTTTCGAGCATATTTTTCGCCGCGAAAAACTGACCGCCGTGGTAGTGGAAGGCGACAGCTTTCATCGCTACGACCGCGATGCAATGAAAAAAGCCGTAGCCGAATCGGAGAAAGACGGTGGCCGCCCCATCAGCCATTTCGGTCCCGAGGCCAACGAATTCGACAAACTGGAAGCGCTGTTCAAGGAATATGGCAAGAGCGGCAAAGGCAAAACTCGTTTGTATCTGCACAATGACGAAGAAGCCGCACCGTACAAACAGAAAGCCGGCACCTTCACCCCTTGGTCACCGCTTGCACCCGGTTCCGATCTGCTGTTTTACGAGGGCTTGCACGGCGGGGTCAAGAGCGACACCGCGGATGTAGCCAAATACGTGGATTTGCTGGTCGGCGTAGTGCCCATTGTCAACCTGGAATGGATCCAGAAAATCCGCCGCGATACGAGTGCGCGTGGTTATTCGGCGGAAGCCGTGACGCACACCATCCTGCGGCGTATGCATGATTATGTACATTACATTACCCCGCAATTCTCCCGCACCCACGTCAATTTCCAGCGAGTGCCCACGGTAGATACCTCCAATCCCTTCATCGCGCGTGAAATCCCGGCTCTGGACGAAAGTTTTGTCGTGATCCGCTTCCGTGATCCCAAGAGCATGGATTTCCCCTACCTGCTTGCCATGATTCATGACTCCTTCATGTCGCGGCCGAATACCATCGTCGTGCCCGGCGGAAGAATGGGACTGGCAATCGAACTGATATTGACGCCGCTGATTCTGGATCTGGTGGCGAAGAGCAAGAAGTAGCAGTCACGCCTATCTTATTGGCGGGGACATCCCCGCACACTCTGTTCTCTGCGTAGTTCGGTGAAGGCTGTATAATTCCGGCTTTGAATTTTCCCCGGAAACAGCCTTCTCCCTATGTCTTCCCTACTTTCCGGCCTCAATCCCGAGCAACTCGAAGCAGTCACCCTGCCGCACCAGTCAGCCTTGGTACTGGCGGGTGCGGGCAGCGGCAAAACCAGGGTACTCACCACCCGCATTGCACATTTAATCCAGTCCGGCCAAGTCAGTCCACACGGCATCCTCGCCGTCACCTTCACTAACAAAGCGGCGAAGGAAATGCTCATACGCATTTCCGCGATGCTGCCGATCAATACCCGCGGCATGTGGGTCGGTACTTTTCATGGCCTGTGCAACCGCATGCTGCGCGCCCACCATCAGGATGCCGGGTTGCCGCAGGCTTTTCAAATTCTCGATTCTGCCGATCAATTGGCAATTATCAAGCGCATCCTGAAAAGCCTCGGTGCCGACGATGAAAAATTTCCGCCACGCCAGGTACAGTGGTTCATCAATAATGCAAAAGACGAAGGGTTGCGCGCATCGCAAGTTGAAGTCTACGATGATTTCGCGCGCAAGATGACTGAGTTCTACACAGTCTACGAACAGCAGTGCAACAAGGAAGGTGTGGTGGATTTTGCCGAACTGCTGCTGCGCAGTTATGAATTACTCATCCGTAACGAGATTCTGCGCGAGCATTACTGCGCGCGCTTCAGCCATATTCTGGTCGACGAGTTTCAGGACACCAGCCGGTTGCAATACAAATGGCTCAAATTGCTGGCCGGTGACAGAGCCGCTGTGTTTGTGGTGGGCGATGACGACCAGAGCATTTATGCATTTCGCGGTGCCAATACCGGCAACATGAAGGATTTCGAGCGTGACTTCCGCATCACGAAAATCATCAAACTGGAACAGAACTACCGCTCGCACGGCAACATACTGGATGCCGCCAACACGCTGATACGCAACAATAGCGGACGTCTTGGCAAAAACTTGTGGACTTCGGAAGGTCATGGCGAACTGCTGCGCGTGTATAACGCACCGACCGATTTCGATGAGGCTGCGTTCATCGTCGACGAGGTGAAATCGCTGCGCGCCGAAGGAGTAGCACTCACACAAATGGCGCTGCTTTATCGTTCCAACGCACAGTCGCGGGTGCTGGAACATGCCCTGTTCAACGCTGCACTGGCTTACCGGGTATATGGCGGCATGCGCTTTTTTGAGCGCCAGGAAATCAAGCACGCACTGGCTTACTTGCGGCTGATTGCCAACCCCGACAATGACAATGCGTTGCTACGGGTCATCAACTTTCCACTACGCGGCATCGGCGCGCGCAGCCTGGAACAGTTGCAAGACGAAGCCAAGCGCCAAGGGGGGGGGTTATGGGCAGCGATGCAGCAAAATTGTGGGGGTGGGGCAACTCTTATTCAGGATTCCGGCGTCAAGGAATCGCTTGGCAGAAGTAAGGGATCGGATAAACCGAAGAAAGGGATGGAGAGCTTTGTTGCCCTGATCGAGGCGCTGCGCCAAGGCTGCGAAGGGTTGACGCTGCCGGAAGTGGTTGAGCATATGCTCGAGCATAGCGGGCTGCTGGCACATTATCGCGCCGAGCGCGAAGGGGCTGACCGGCTGGAGAACCTGAACGAATTGATCAATGCCGCCACCAGCTTTGTGCATGAAGCCGAGGACGACAGTCTCACGGCATTTCTTGCCCATGCCTCGCTGGAAGCAGGCGAGCATCAGGCCGGCAGCGGTCAGGACGCACTGCAATTGATGACAGTGCATTCTTCCAAAGGGCTGGAATTTCATACTGTATTCCTGAGCGGACTGGAGGAAAGTTTGTTTCCCCACGAGAACAGCCGCAACGAAGCGGGTGGCCTGGAAGAAGAGCGGCGCTTGATGTATGTGGCCCTAACCCGCGCGCGGCGGCGGCTATATTTGAGTTTTGCCCAGAGCCGCATGCTGCATGGCCAGACTCGCTACAATGTTCCGTCGCGTTTCTTGCAGGAAATTCCGGACAACCTGTTGAAATGGCTACAGCCGGTGCAGAAAGCAGGATACCGAAGCCAGGCAGCAGAAACCAGAAACCGGGAGTCGAACGTGGCAATACGGGAGCCCGCATTCGGCATGCAGGATCACAGCACGAGTGTCCGGGATACAGAAGCAGCGCAATGGCGCGTGGGGCAGAATGTAACTCACGCCAAGTTTGGTGCAGGCGTGATTGTCAGTTGCGAAAGCCAGGGTGCGGATGCGCGTGTTCAGGTGAAATTCAGTCACGCCGGAACAAAGTGGCTGTCGCTGCAGTACGCCAAGTTGGTTCCCGCCTGAAAGGAGTAGTTGGCGACAGCTCGTCGGGTTATGTCGGCTCGACTGTGTCCACAAAGATATCCTCATAGCTCGCATAGAGCGAAGCAAACAGTGCCGGTACCAGCACGAAGAATCCCAAGCCGTAGGGCATTGCGGCAATCACCGCCAGCACCACCATCGTGATGGCGTAAAGCTGCAGCGGTATGATGTTCTTCAGGCAGGCAAAAAAGCTTAGCTGCATCGCAGCCAGTGCGGGCATATCTTTGAATGCCACCAGTAATGGCGCAAACCAGGCCGCCATCATCAACGGGATGGACAGCGCCAGCGCTACCATCACAGCCGTAAGGCCGCTGCTCATGACACCTCTCAACTCATTCTCGTCGACTCTTTTTCCGTCTATCAGCAGATCCATCATCACACTGCCTCCGAGCAGCATGGCCACGCCCAGGATCAGCACCTGCCCCACCAGATAAACTCCCCCCACGGTGATCAGCGGAACGGGGTTTTTCCTGAAGCCCGCAAACAAATAGGCAATCTCCAATTTTTCGCCTCGTTCCAGCGCCCTGCACCCCATCATCAACCCCGCCAGGAATAACGGCGAGAGCAGCGTGAAAAAAAACTGCCCCACCATCGGAATAAGTGCCAGCGTGGCTGCGATCAGCAGCAAGGTAGTGCACAGCAGGATCCAGGCCAGCGGGGCTTTGAAAAACAGATAGAAACCGTTCACGATCCACTGCCATCCTTGCTTCGCATTAACTTGCCTGGCTTCCATTTTTCGTATCTCCAATAGGGCGAACACTCGCCGTCCGTTCTTGCTCCAGCGATCCGCCGCTCACACCCAGATCTGCGCCAGCTCGAAGCAGAATGTCGAATGATTTTTCAATATGCGCCCGAAATGGGCTGGATCCTTGACATGAGTTAGTTCTCCCATGCGCGGCAAGTGGCAGTCATACAGCCGTGACATCCAGAAGCGTAAAGCCCCGGCGCGTAGCATCACCGGCCAGGCATCACGTTCGATGGCGGTAAGCGGACGGGTGCGGTGATAAGCTTCGATCAGGGATAATAGGCGTGCCTCATCCAGTTCGCAACTTTCAGTCAGACACCAATCATTGGCAGCAATGGCAAGATCAAACAGCAACGCATCATTGCAGGCGAAATAAAAATCGATCACGCCGCCGATAGTGCCGTCGACGAACAATACATTGTCACGAAACAGATCTGCATGAATCACGCCGCGCGGTAGATCTTCGAAATGGTGTGCAGACTGAAAACGCAGTTCCTCCTTGAGCATCTCCGCCTCCTCCACTGCCAGAAAGGGCATGACATCAGGCGCTATACTTTTCCACCACTTCGGGCCACGCGGATTCTCCATTTTTTCGGGGTAAGACAGACCGGACAAGTGCATATCCGCCAGCAGCGAGCCGACTTCGGCGCAATGCGCGGGGGTGGGATGTTCCTGTGATTTTCCCGGCAGGCAAGTAACGATGCTTGCCGGTTTACCGTTCAGCTCGCCAAGAAATCTGTTGTCGATATTGGCTACCGGGTTGGGGCAAGGAATGCCGTGGCGTGACAAATGCGCCATCAGGTTAAGGTAGTAGGGCAGATCGGATGAAGTCAGCTTTTCAAACAGGGTGAGAACATATTTTCCGTGACTGGTAGTAACGAAATAATTGGTATTCTCGATGCCTGAGGAGATTCCCTGCAGATCAAGCAGCGTACCGAGGGAATAGTTTCTCAACCAGGTAGAAAGCTGTTCTTGGGTGACGGTGGTAAAAACGGACATGAGTAGGGAGAAGAGAAAGGAAGATGTGGCATGCGCCGCTGCACCCCCTTCCCCGTCCTTTATGGAAATTTTAGAACTGGTGTATTACCCACATCGGCGGACGTATGCCCTGATCCATATCACTGCGGGTGGCAAACGTGCCATCGCCGCGGTTATCGATCAGGTAATACGGCAGACCGATACGCGGAGTAACTTTAATCATATAAAGCCGGCCATTGCTGCGATACTCCTCGACCGTGTCCTCCCCGCGCTTGATAATGGTGACTTGGGGTTCCAGCGAAGCATCCTGCTCCGTGCCGGGCGATGGCGATGGCGATGGCAGCGGCATCTCTGGCGGCTCCGGTATCGGCACCAGTTTCTTGGGTGGGGTGGACTGCGCCGCCACCGGCAGCGCAAGGCTCAGCAACAATGCAAGAATTATTCGACGCATGGCAGTTCCCGGCTATATCAATACGTTTATTCTAGCTGAAATGACCCGCACCGTTATAAATTGAGTTGAATTTCCCGTTCCACCGCCGAAGGCTCGAAACCGCGGGTTTCGTAATACTGGAAGATTGCATTCACCACTTGATGGGGTTCATCGATCAACTGCACCAGATCCATGTCTTCCGCAGAGATCATGTTCTCGGCTACCAGCAACTGCCGGAACCAGTCGAGCATGCCGCCCCAGAAATCCGAGCAAACCAGGATGATCGGCATTTTCCGGGTTTTACCGGTTTGTACCAGCGTAAGCGCTTCCATCAATTCGTCCAGCGTGCCGAATCCACCCGGCATGACCACGTAGGCGGTGGCAAATTTCACAAACATGTATTTGCGCGCAAAGAAATGGCGGAAAGTCTGGCTGACATCCTGGTAAGCATTGCTGTGCTGCTCGTGCGGAAGCTGAATATTGAGGCCGACGCTGAGTGATTTGCCGGAATACGCACCCTTGTTGGCCGCTTCCATGATGCCGGGACCGCCGCCGGAAATCACCGAGAAACCCGCATCGGACAATTGCCGCGCAATCTGCTCGGCCAGTTTATAGTGGGGATGATCGGGAAGAGTACGCGCGCTGCCAAAGATGCTTACTGCAGGCTGGATCGAGTTGAGGCGCTCCGTCGCCTCGACAAATTCTGCCATAATCCCGAACACGCGCCAGGACTCTTTTGCCGACCAGGATTTCTCCAGCAGGTCGGCGGTCATGGTACTAGCTAGTTTATCTTGTGCGCTCATGCGGAAACCTTTAGAAGAATTGAATGAAAACACTGCTGCTGGTTGACGGTTCATCCTACCTGTATCGCGCTTTCCACGCACTGCCGGATTTGCGCAACCACCGCAATGAGCCGACCGGTGCGATTCATGGCGTTCTCAACATGCTGCGCCGTTTGCACAAGGATTACCAGGCTGATTATAGCGCGTGCGTGTTTGATGCAAAAGGCAAGACTTTTCGTGATGACTTGTATCCCGAATACAAGGCACACCGCCCGCCCATGCCGGACGATCTGGCAGCGCAAATCGCGCCGCTGCATGAATGCATCCGCGCCATGGGGTGGCCGATGCTGATAGTCGACGGGGTGGAGGCAGACGATGTGATCGGCACCCTGGCAAAACAAGCCGTGCACGAAAATATGCGCTGCATAATTTCCACCGGCGACAAAGATATTGCGCAACTGGTAAGCCCGCAGGTAATGCTGGTCAACACCATGAGCAACGAAATCCTCGATGAGGCCGGGGTGCTTGCCAAATTCGGCATACCGCCGGCGCGCATGCTTGATTACCTGGCGCTGGTCGGCGATACGGCCGACAACATTCCCGGCGTGGAGAAAGTCGGCCCGAAGACGGCGGTAAAATGGCTCACGCAATATGGCACGCTGGATAATATCATCGCCCATGCCAATGAAATCGGCGGTGCGGTAGGGGAGAACCTACGCAAGGCGCTTGACTGGCTGGATAAATCGCGTGAACTGCTCACCATCAAGTGCGATGTAGTGTTGCCGGTGGGGCTGCATGACCTCGGCTTGAAACCGCAGGATACGGCAAAACTTGCAGAATTGTATGAGCGGCTGGATTTAAAAACCTGGTTGCGGGAATTGCGGCAGGACTCAGGTGCAGAGCAGAAAAATGCGGTGTCTTCCGTCAGCGGATATCGGGAAGTTACTGCACGCCACCAAGCCTCTGCCGAAACAGCGCTCACCGACTACCAAACCATACTCACCCAGTCCCAACTGAACGAATGGCTCGCGCGTATCGATGCCGCACCTCTGGTTTCAGTGGATACCGAAACCACCGGCCTGGATCCAATGCAGGCGCAACTCGTCGGCATCTCGTTTTCCATCGAACCCCATCACGCCGCTTATCTGCCGCTTGCCCACCGCTATGCCGGCGCGCCGCAACAACTGGCGATCAATCTCGTGCTGGATGCACTCAAGCCCTGGCTGGAAGATCCAGTCAAACCCAAGTTGGGGCAAAACCTCAAATATGACAAGCATATTTTTGCCAATCATGGTTTGCGGCTGAACGGCATCGTCCATGACACCTTGTTGCAATCCTACGTGCTGGAGTCCCATCGTCCGCATGACATGGATAACCTCGCGCTGCGCCACCTGGGGATCAAGACCATCAGTTACGATGAGGTCACTGGCAAGGGTGCCAGCCGCATCGGTTTTGATCAGGTGGAGATCGAGCGTGCAACGCAATATGCGGCGGAAGACGCCGATATCACGCTGCAACTGCATCAGCACCTGCATCCGCAAATTGCCGGCGATGCCAAGCTCGATCACGTTTATCGCACACTCGAAATGCCGGTGCTGGAAGTGCTGTTTGAAATGGAACGCAACGGCGTATTGCTGGATATCAAGCTGCTGGAGATCCAGAGCCGCGAACTGGGCGAGAAAATGCTGGCGCTGGAGCAACGGGCGTTTGCCATCGCCGGACAGCCATTCAATCTGAATTCACCCAAGCAGATCCAGGAAATCCTGTTCGACCAGCTCAAGCTTCCCGTCATCAAGAAGACACCGGGCGGCGCGCCTTCCACCGACGAGGATGTGCTGCAACAGCTTGCGCTGGATTACCCGCTGCCACAAATCCTGCTCGATTACCGCAGCCTTGCCAAACTTAAATCCACTTATACCGACAAACTTCCGCGCATGGTGGATGAGGCCACCGGGCGGGTGCACACCAACTATGCCCAGGCAGTGGCAGTGACCGGACGGCTCGCCAGCAACGAACCCAACCTGCAAAACATTCCGGTACGCACCGCCGAAGGCCGCCGTATCCGTGAAGCGTTCATCGCGCCGCCGGGTCACAGCATCATCTCCGCCGACTATTCGCAAATCGAGCTGCGCATCATGGCACATATCGCGCAAGACGCAGGACTGCTCCAAGCCTTCGCTGCGGGCGAAGACATCCATCGCGCTACCGCCGCCGAAGTGTTTGGCGTGCCGCTGGAAGCGGTGGACAATGAACAGCGCCGCTATGCCAAAATCATCAACTTCGGCCTGATCTACGGCATGTCGGAATTTGGTCTCGCCTCACAACTGGGTATCGAGCGCGCTGCCGCGCGCGCCTACATGGATCGTTACTTTGCGCGCTACCCCGGCGTAGCGGATTACATGCAGCGCACCCGGGAAGCCGCCAAAAGAAACGGCTACGTCGAAACCGTGTTCGGCCGCAGACTGTGGCTGCCGGAAATCAACAGCCCCAACGGCAACCGCAGGCAAGGTGCGGAGCGCGCCGCCATCAACGCACCCATGCAAGGTACTGCGGCGGACATCATCAAGCTCGCCATGATCGCGGTGCACGACTGGTTGGTGCGGGAAAAGCTGCGCAGCAAACTCATCATGCAAGTCCACGATGAACTGGTGCTGGAAGTACCGGACGGCGAAATCGATACGGTAAAACGTGAATTGCCGAAACTCATGGGCGGCGTTGCCCGGCTTGATGTACCGCTGCTGGTGGAAACGGGTGTGGGACCGAATTGGGAGCAAGCGCACTAGCCTAAGCAGCATAAATTGGTGTGCGATCTCGCTGCCCCCGTTTCCGGCAATTGCTTTATTGCTTGCTAATAGCGGGAAAATTGCCGTAAAATCACACCCTTTTCGGTTTCGGACCTTCATAAGGTATAGGCACAGACATGGTCATTATTCGACTGGCGCGGGGCGGCGCCAAGAAACGTCCGTTTTACAACATGGTGGTGGCGGATTCCCGTAACGCCCGTGACGGCAAATTTATCGAGCGCGTCGGCTTTTATAATCCCAGGGCAACCGAGGGTGAGGAAGCGTTGCGCGTACAGCTGGATCGCGTCACTCATTGGCAATCGCAGGGTGCACAGCTATCCGACACCGTGACAAGGCTGGTCAAGCAGTTTGGCGCAAAACAACAAGCCGCAACAAGCAGCTAAACCAGGCGAAACAGTCGAGCCGATGGTGGTGATGGGGCGCATTGCCGGCCCCTTTGGCGTGCTGGGCTGGATCAAGGTTTTTCCCTTTACCGAATATGTAGATGGCCTGCTTGACTACCCGGTATGGTGGCTGGGTAAGGGTGATGGAAAGTGGCGCCAGGTAAAGGTTAGCGAGTGCAATGTTCACGGCAAGATGTTGACCGCTGTTATTGAACAATGCGCTGATCGTACTGTAGCAGCGCAACTAAAGGGGTTGCAGATTGCGATCCCTCGCAGCCAGTTGCCGACCTTGCCAAAGAACGGTAAAGATGGTTACTACTGGTCGGATTTAATCGGCCTTGAAGTGATTAATCTGCAAGGTGAACACCTGGGAAAAGTAACCGGATTACTGGAAACTGGCGCCAACGATGTACTGCAGGTGCAGAATCAGAAAGAGGGTGCGGCAGAAAGACTGATTCCCTTTGTCGCCCAAGTGATCGTAAAAGTAGACTTGGCAGCTTGCCGAATGACGGTGGATTGGGGCGTTGACTACTAGCCATGCCTTTCGAATTCGATGTCGTCACCCTGTTTCCGGAAATGTTCGACGCCATCGGTAAATATGGCGTAACCGGCAGGGCGAAGGAAAAAGCGATTTACCGGTTGCACACGTGGAACCCGCGTGATTTCACCGAGAATGATTATCGTACGGTAGATGATCGTCCTTACGGCGGCGGCCCCGGCATGGTGATGCTGGCGCAACCGCTGGAAAAAGCGATCAGCGCAGCCAAAGCAAGGCAGGCAGCAGAAAGAACCAGCGGGACGAAAGTGATTTACCTTTCTCCCCAGGGACGGCTCCTCAACCAGGCAGTAGTGATGGAGTTAGGCAAGCTGTCGGGGGTGGTGCTGCTGTGCGGACGCTACGAGGGCGTGGATGAGCGCCTGATAGCACGCCAGGTGGATGATGAAATTTCCATCGGTGATTACGTGCTCTCTGGCGGCGAACTGGCGGCGATGGTACTGATAGACAGTCTGGTGCGACAAATGCCGGGAGTGCTGGGTGACCCGGAATCGGCCAGCCAGGATTCGTTTGCGGATGGACGCAAGAACTTACTGGATTGCCCCCATTACACACGGCCAGAAGTGTATCAAGGGGATGCTGTACCGGAAGTTCTGATGTCCGGCAATCACGCCAGAATCAACCGCTGGCGTTTGCAGCAGGCGCTGGGCAGGACATGGCTGAGACGACCGGATTTACTGGCGTTAAAAACTGAACACGGCATGACCGAGGAAGAAAGAAAATTGCTGGAAGAATTCAAGCAGGACTACAACACCAAGCACGCGAAACAAATTAAGGAGTAAGAAATGAACTTGATCGATCAACTTGAAACCGAAGAAATCAACCGCCTCGGCAAAACCATTCCGGATTTCGCTCCCGGCGACACCGTTGTCGTTAACGTCAATGTGGTCGAAGGCGACCGTAAACGGATACAGGCTTACGAAGGCGTGGTCATTGCCAAGCGCAATCGCGGCCTCAACTCAGCTTTTACCGTGCGCAAGGTATCCAGCGGTGAAGGCGTGGAACGGACTTTCCAGACTTATTCACCTTTGATCGCCAGCATAGAGATCAAGCGTCGTGGTGCCGTGCGCCGCGCCAAGCTCTATTATCTGCGGGATCGTTCCGGCAAGTCGGCACGCATACGCGAGAAACTTCCAGCCCGCGCGACGGCAAAAAAAGCAACGCAGAAAAGCAGCCAAGCCTGAGTTTCGCCACACACCGGGCTGCTTATTGGCGGCCGTACTTAGGATTAAGCCGGTAATTAAGTCTGCTGCCTGCCGCTGAAAATCCTGGCTCGGTGGTTACCAGCACCTGATTTTATTGGTGCTGGTACTAATGCTTCTGCTTGCGCTCAATTTCCTGATACCAGATATCGTAAATCTCATCCGGCCACAGTGATTTGATCCAGACAATCACGTCATCGATTTCCTGATTGGTCAATTTGCCATCCCATGCCGGCATGCCGCCAATACCAGGCGAACCTTCACGGATCATTTTTTCCAGCGTCGCGGTTGAGTGATGCCAGTCGTGGGCGCTGCCGTTCAGCGGCGGTGGCGGATACCTGCCGTCTGCTCCCTGTTCCCGCCAATTGGGAGTGGCTTCGGCATTCAGGCCGTGACAGGATGCGCAATTCGCACGGTAAACGGTTGCACCGCGCTTTATTTTCTCCGGGTCCAACTTGCGCGCCGCGATGCTCTGCGGTGTCGGCGCTGGTAGCGCGGCATCGGCTGCCGCTGATGCTGCAGTGGATGGAGTTGGTGCGGCGGGAGACGGGGCCGGAGTCGCAGCAGACGGCGGCGGCGTTACGGCAGGTGGACCCGATTCACCGCAACCGGCTACCAACCCGGTCACCACGCCCAGCAGAAGTAAATAACGAGCGCTCATGACTGCTCGCCTTTCGCGTCGATCATCCTTTGCGCACGGTGCGCAACATCGAGACAGCCTCGGCGCTGTTCGCCGTTATGATTCATCGTGCCACCTGTTATGAAAAGTAGAAACTGGAAGTATGGGGGAGTGCGCCCGATGATCGCAATGGCTGACCGGACGAGAACGGAATGAGCAGAAGTTTTATGTTCGGGGACATGACAGCGGCGATTAAAATAACGGATCTTATGCTTCTTATCTCAGTCGCATCACCGAATCCTGTGGGTCGGCCGGGCCATGGCGACTATACACGGTCGTGCCGCCTTGTTTGTCGATCAACAGCACGTTGTAGGGCTCGCTGCGTGCACCTTCCATGCCGGGAGAACCATGCGGCATGCCCGGAACAGCCAGACCAATGGCTCTGGGACGCTCCTTGAGAAGCCGTTTGATGTCCTGCGCCGGCACATGCCCCTCGATGGCGTAGCCGTCGACCAGCGCCGTGTGGCAAGAGCCGAGCGCGGTGGAAATGCCTGCGCGTTCTCGTGCTTCCTTGTTGCCGACGTCATTGGTATTCACGGTAAAGCCGTTGGCACGCATGTGATCGACCCATTTCGCGCAGCACTTACAGGTCGGGCTCTTGTAGACCTCGACTGTTGCGGCAATGGCGAAAGACGCCGCGCCGAGCAAGGCAGCAGCAATAATCGATCTGGAGAAAAATGTGTTAATGGATATACTCATTTAGTTTCTATGATAATTTTACCACGCATACCCTTGTAGTGTCCTGGCAGCGGGCAGGCAAAATCGACTGTGCCAGCCTCGGTAAATTGCCACACCAATTCTCCGCTCTTGCCCGGATCAACGCTTACCATGTTGGGATCGGGGTGCTCCATATCGGGATATTGTTTCATCATCTTGGCATGCTTATCCAACTGTGCCATCGAGCCGATCATCATCTCGTGCTTTTTCTTGCCAGTATTTCTGAGAACAAATTTCACCGTTTCGCCCTGCTTCACTTCTATTTCGGCAGGCTTGAAACGGTTGTCGACCATGGTTATCTCGACAGTGCGCGACACCTTGGCTGGATCGCCACGCTGGCCGACAGCCGCCGACTCTTCTTCGTTGTCCTGATAGGCTTGGGCAACGGTGCCGGCCAGAATCAAGCTTATTGCCAAGACAGATGCAATGAAAATCTTTTTCATTTGACCCTCCTATACGTATCTAATGGATACTTCAGTGGATGCAAAGTTCTAAATGACCGGACGACCGCAAGATACCGCTAAAACCAGCCGGTTGCCTTGACAGACTGAAAAAGCAATTTCGTGAAAATGCGGGTTACTTGGCTTCTGCGGCCATTTTCCGATGAGAGGCAGCCATGTTCATGTTTGCCTCCGCGGCTTGTTCATAGAAGCGGATCAAAGCTTGGGTATGCCCTTTCAGATCGTCAGCCTGTCTACCATAGTGATAGCTTTCTGCTTCATATTGTTCAAGCATTCTTTTGTGCTTCTGCATTTTTTCCTGCATCATTTGTGCCATGTCTTCATAGTGCTTGGCCAACGCCTCGTGATCGGCGCGGGTTTTAGCGCTCTGGACAGCCTGGGTCATGTCCATCGGGTGGTAGCGTTCCATCTGCGCACAGGAGGCCAGTAAACCGAGAATGGCCAAGACTGCGACGAATGTTTTTGTCTGCATGATGAGTCTCCTTATTTAGGTGAGCGTCAGGCTAGCAAAAGAAAGCAGCGGTTTGCACTTGCAACTCACATTCACAACCCCGGTCGGAGCAGTGGCATGGCCTGAAACAGCGTTTATCATAGATCAAACCAGCAAAAAGTCCATTAATTTGTCATTGAAAAAATCAGTGAATGGACAGAAGGCAAACCATGCGTATCACCCGGTTTCGCTAGCACAACACCATATCAAATCGCTTCATGTCGCCAGGCGCCACTCGCCCGGTGCGATGCCTTGCAGCGTATGCGTACCAATGGCGTAGCGGATCAGCCGCAGCGTGGGGAAGGATAGCGCCGCAGTCATATGCCGCACCTGGCGATTCTTGCCTTCGGTGAGTGTCAATTCAATCCAGGCAGTGGCAACATTCTTGCGGAAACGGATGGGCGGAGTACGTGGCCAGAGATTGTCCGGTTCAGCCAGCAAACGTGCCTGCGCGGGCAACGTCTGGTAATCTTTCAGCATTACGCCCCGGCGCAGTTTCTCCAATGCGGCCTCATCCGGCACACCTTCCACCTGCACCCAGTAAGTCTTGGGCAGCTTGTGCTTGGGATCGCTGATTCTGTGTTGCAGCTTGCCATCATCGGTGAGCAGCACCAGGCCTTCGCTGTCGGCATCTAGCCGTCCGGCGGGATAGAAATCCGGCAGCGAAATGAAATCCTTGAGGGACTTGTGCCCGGCTTCAGGCGTGAACTGGCAAATGACCCCATAGGGTTTGTTGAACAGGATCAGGCGCGACATGGTTCTATTGCAATGGGAATCACAGCATATCGGGAGAAATGACTGTGCGCAGCACGGTTTCCTCAGCCCCCGCCTTCTCCTTGCGGCTGAACCACCACACTGCACCTTTTTTGATGTTCCATCCTGCCAGCTCGCCGGATAGCAGCAATGCCGCCACTTCTCCCAGCGTCGGTTGATGGCCGACTACCACCACCGCACCTTTGGCGGTGGGCCAACCGGCGGCGGCGAGAATATCCTTTGCGGAAGCGCTGGCTCCAATCTCTTTGACGGTTTCAAAATCGTTGCCAAGCGCGCTGGCGGTCTGCTGGGTGCGCCGGGTGGGGCTGACGATGATGCGCGTATTTTCCGGCAGCCTCGGTTCAAGCCATGCGGCCATGGCTCGCGCCTGTTTCAACCCCTTGCCGGTGAGTTCGCGCGCAGAATCGAGCAAGCCGTCCTCGGCTTCGGCGTGACGCCAGAGAATAAGCTCCATCATTTTCCTCTATAAAATCAAAATTGGTTGATCGCAGAATACGTTTTACTGATCCGCGCCTGAGCCCGCTGCTTGTGGGAACAGCACTTCTGGCCCCACAAGCGATTGCTGGATCTCAACCACTTTGCGCCGGGATTTGATTCCCTGTTTGAGCGTCACCTGACGCAGCGGCACATTAAAAATCCCGGCTAGAAATTGCAGCAGCGCGGCGTTGGCCTTGCCTTCGACGGGTGGAGCGGCCAGTCTGATTTTGAGCGCATCGCCATGCAACCCCGCAGCTTCAGTACGCTTGGCACCAGGCTGGATATGCAGGGTTAGGGTAAGGCGCTGGCCGCCGTCGTCGCTGCGATACCAGGTGCAGGGCATCAGAACAGAACGGAGATTTCCCGCTGCACTCCCGTCACGACCATCAACAATAATTGAATCAGCACCAGCACAAACAGTGGCGACAAATCGACATTGGCGATGGGCGGGATGCGGCGGCGGAAGACTCCCAGAAACGGCCGGGTAAAGCTGTCGAGCAGTGGCATCATGGGATTATGCGGGCTGACCCAGGAAAGGACCGCCTGCATGATCACCGCGACCAATATAATGTAGAGCGTCGTCTTGACGATTTCCACCAATGCCAGCAACCCCATTCCACCGGCGGCGATACCGGTGACTGAACTGAAATCGTAGCCTTTCAGTGCCAGCGTTCCTGCCAGCAGCGCACATTCCACCAGCCATGCCAGCAGTAGCGTGGAAAGATCCATGCCGCGCAGGCCGGGAATCACCCGGCGCGCGGGACGCACAATAAAATCGGTGAGGGCGATGAGAAATTGCGTCAGCGGGTTGCGGAAGGGTGCGCGCAGCAACTGCATATAAAAGCGCAGCAGCAGCGCCAGGGAAAACAATCCCAGCAGGGTATCGAGCAGAAATGTCAGTATCTGGTTGAGCATGGATATTCCCTGAAAGAAACTGGTGACTGCGGTTTATTCCTTGCCAAATTCGTCACCCATTGCGCGCGCACGTTCATGCGCCGCATGGATCGCGCGCGCAATCGCGCTCCTGACCCCGTCATGTTCCATGCTCTGCAGCGCGCGCTCGGTGGTGCCGCCCTTGGAGGTTACCCGCGCGCGCAGCGTGGCAGCGTCTTCCTCGCTCTGGTTCGCCAGCTTGGCCGCACCAAGAAAGGTTTCCAGGCTTAACTGCCGCGCCTGGGCTGCATCCAGCCCCAGTTCCACCGCCGCCTGCTGCAGCGCTTCGATGAAATAGAAAACATAAGCCGGGCCACTACCGGATACGGCGGTGAGCGCATCCAGCAATTCCTCGCGCTCCAACCATAGCACGGAACCGACTGCGGCGAGGATGGCCTCGGCATGCTGCTTTTGCTGCGCACTCACACCGGGCAGGGCATAGAGGCCAGTGACCGCCGCGCGCACCAGCGCCGGAGTGTTGGGCATGGCGCGCACCACGCGCGCATGTCCGCCCAGCCAGCGGCAGATATCGCTGGCGCGGATGCCGGCGGCGATGGAAATGACCAGATGGTCTTTAAGCAGCGGTGCCAATTGCTGCGCCACGGCCGAAAGCTGCTGCGGCTTCACTGCCAGCAGGATGACATCGCTGCCACTGGCGCCGTCGGCCAGTTGCGCCACCGCTGCCACACCAAACTCGCGTGTTATTTTCTCGCGCCCTTCAGCGCTGATTTCCACCACGCGGATTTGCACGGCGGCATAGCCTTGCTGCAGCAGCCCGCCGATCAGCGCGGAAGCCATGTTGCCACCGCCGATGAAAGTGATGTTCATAGAAACCTTGCGTTGGTGGAGTTTCGTAAACCTGGATGATATACCAAGCTTGGGGATTGGTGACCCTGAACGGATAACCGTGATTCGGGTGGCATGCCGTCTGCTGGCAACCAGCAGTAGTATTTATATGTCAGAAATCCAGTGTCTCACTGACGTTCAGCAGCGTAGCGCTGATGACAGACTTACTTTTTATCCAGCACGGACTTGACCAGCGCGAGCAGCTTGTCATGCCCCGCTCCTTTGTTTCAGTAGCCGGCAACTCCCAGGGCAGCACCGATGCCTGAAACTCTCTCATCCTGAACGCCGGAGCATAAAAGCACTGGTGCCTCTTTTCTTAACTCCGGCACGATCTCTTGGAATAGCTCCTTGTCGTCCTCAAGATAGAAATCGAGCAGGATCAAATCGACGCCGTCCATCTGCCGCTTTGCTTCATCTAGACTGAGCGCCATTTTCACGGCACCGAATTCAGCAAGAACGCTCCGGTAGAACGCCAGCATCAGTTCATCATCGTCAATCACCAGAATGGTCTTGTTCATACCGTTACCCCGGTCTCATTAATGCAGCAATCATAACCCGCCAGTCGCCATGCTGTCATCTCAAAAGGAGTCGTCGAGGATGTCGCGGTTTGCTGACTCTGTGTAAAGTCGAAAGGAATGCTGAATGCCGACTTCTGGCACAAAACAGTCGGTCGCGATAAGTGCAAAATGGGAATTCTAACGGGGGCAGCACGCAACGCCAATCTATCGATGCGATTAACCGCCCCCTTAATTCTGAAGATTAAAGATTTTGACTAATGGAGTTGGATTTCCTATACATACCTTGGTGTGAACGCAAGTCTTGCCCGTCAGTCCGCCTCCAAGCGGTCGCAATGACCCAGCATCCTGCTGTGAGCGTACAGTTGGATACAAGGAGAGGGTGACATTCCTCTCCTTCGAACGGATACCGAGACAACATGAGCGACGACAAGAACGACAAAGCCGGGGGGTTACTCACTAACCCCCTTCCCATCTTGATGGCAGTGCTGCTAGCAGCTGGCGTGCTGGTCAAGATGCCGCCGCTGGAAAGTGCGCGCCCGACCGATCCCGAGCGCATGAAGTTCGTGTCGGCCAACCCGCAGGACGTCGAGGCGCGGCTGTGGCAGGACCCGTTTGTCGCGGTCGAGCAGCACGAGAAGAACTCCAACCAGGCCGTCACACCTGCAGAGGAGATATCCCAAGTGATGGGTGGCATCCTCCAGTTTTTCGCAAGCTCCGACCAGGCCGTCACGCCAGCGACGAAGGCGTCACCTGCGCCGCACCCCCCTGAGGCGCTGCTCGAAAGCATCAAGAAGCACCACGACGTGACAGCTGGCCGTGACAGGCCAAACGCACGGATCGAAATACTGCTCGAAAGCATCAAGAAGCGCCACGACGTGACAGTCGTCGCTGTGAGCGTCTTCGGCGGCTCGTTCAATGAGATGGCCGAGAGCCGGCGTCGCTCGCGCTTCGCGGTGATCTCGGCGCTCGGCTTCCATAGCTATCACCCTGAAGACGCCGACGCGCTCGGCTATTTCCACATTGACCTGCCCGAATCCGGATCCAAGTCCGCCACCGCAAATGTCGTCAAATTGACTGTGCCCTACGAGTGGTTCAAGAGGCGAGACAAGTCGTCTAGCGTGCTGGTGCTCTGGCTGAACCAAGATAAATTCTCCACTACTGAGCCACTCAATCAGTTAAGTACTCTGTTTAATAAGCTGACGCCGAAGGGTCTGTCCGGGTATCTCAGAGTCAAGCTAATCGGGCCGGCAGGGTCGGCGATGCTGGCAGATCTCGTTCGTGAGAATAAGAATAAGCCCGATTTAAAGCAAAAACCCATGGTACTGGAGAGCGGCAGTACGCTCGAGATATTCTCACCAGGAGCGACCATCTCTAGTTGCGACCTGAGCACGCCAGATGCATCGGAGGACAAGCTGTCGCGGGATTGTATCCAGAAGCAAAACTTCACCCGGCCGAAAGCTCTGACCAGCCTTCCAGTTATCCGCACGACCGGCACCGACGACGTGCTCGCGGCCGCGCTGTTGTGGGAACTGTGGCAGCGCGGCATCAATTCCAATCATGCATGCAAGGACGGCCTGGTGCTGATCGGCGAGCGGGACACTGAGTACGGACGCACACTATCGCGGTATCTCAAGGATGGGTTCTCGGGGCGCTGCGGAGCCAACCCTGATGAAAACTATGATAAGCCACGCGACAAACCGCCGGTGCGTATGTTCACCTATCTGCGAGGATTGGACGGCGTGCTGCCCAACATCGACAAATCGGGCAGCAACGCGTCGCCCAAGGACAATAACGGCAAGTCTAATACCCTGCGCGCACAGCTCGAGGATGCGCCGCCGGAGCATGCCGAGGGGCGCAACCAGCTCGATTACCTGCGGCGGCTTGCCGACGAGATCGATCGGCTCGATCGCGACAATGAGCACTTCGCAGAGAACGGCGTCAAGGCGATCGGCATCATCGGTTCCGACGTGTACGACAAGCTCCTCATCCTGCAGTCACTGCGCAGCCGCTTCAAGGACAAGATCTTCTTCACCACCGACCTCGACGCGCGCTATCTGCACGCTGACCAGAAGGACTGGGCGCGCAACCTCGTGGTTGCGTCCAACTTCGGCCTGTCGCTACGCCCGGAGCTGCAGCGCTCGAATTTACCGTTCCGCGACAGCTACCAGACCGCAACGTACCTCGCCACGCTGATGGCGCTCGAGAAGCCGCCGCTCAACGGCTGGAGCGGAAAGATGAAGGACTGGCTGCCTCCGCAGATCTTCGAGATCGGCCGGACCGAGGCGGTGCATCTCGCGTCCCCGTCTGCCGACGCCCTCACCAATTGGATCAACTACACCAGAGTCGAAGGCTATGCTCCCCCGATGCCAAAAACGGAATGCGGTGTCGATTCGAAGGGCAATGTTGACTGGAGGGAGTGCAAGCGCATCCAGCCGGACCCGTTACTGCGGGGCATCTCAACTGAGCATTGGGTAGCAATTCCTCTCATGCTCATCCTCAGCATCATGTTGGCCACCCTGACGATCCGCCCTGTCCATGAAACAGTGCGCGCCAGGTTCAATAAGCTCTCGCCTGAGCATGTGGAGGCAAAGGCGATAATATCCTATGTGATTGGCGCAGTTGGAGTGGTGTTAATGACCCTTGCGGTGGTCTGGATTCTCTGGGACGCCGAGATCACGCAAGGTATTGACGAGCCGTTCGTGTGGCTGGAAGGCATCAGCGTGTGGCCGAGCCTCGTGTTACGCTTCATTGGCTTGGTGACCCTGTTTATATTGGGGTACGTGTTCCTAAAAAAGATCCAACAGCAGGAGAAAACTATCTCCGAAGATCTCGGCATCGACTTCAAGACCGCACTGCCACAAATTCGGACACCCATGCGCAGGTGGTGGTCTGCGGCGTGGTCCGGTCCGTATTTCAATCTAGCGTCATTCGATCAGGGGAGCAAAGCCGACGTGAAGTCGCCAGAGAAAGCTAAGATCATCACTTTGTGGCAGAGCTATCTGCGTGCCACTCGCTTGGGTGAGATGTGGGGCTGGATTCTGGTCTCCTTCTTGGTCGTATTTGGACTCTTCATCGCAACGTCCCTTATCTTCGACCTCCACCCTCCGTCATTTCCACATCGCGGTCAGCTCGTCTGGTGGCTGCATTTCATACTCCTGTTCTGCGGCGTGTCAGTTCTCTGGTCAGCCATTTTTTGGGTCAGTTACGAGACGCGTGCTTGCGTGCAATTCATCGAGTCTCTAAGCGATGTGTCTAATAAATGGTCTAAAGAGCCGTTCGTTTGCAAAGCGGAAAAGGAGACCGGCCTGCCGCGCGAGCATCTCGATGCCTATCTCGACTTTCAACTGATTACACGCGCCACGGAGCGAATCCTCCGGCTCATCTACCTACCGTTCGTCTCAATCCTATTCATGGTACTCGCGCGGAGTAACTTCTTCGCCGCGATGGACTTTCCGCTGGTGCTGGTCCTCTTCATGGGGCTCGCGCTCGCCTACTCGCTGCACAGCGCACGGCTGCTGCGCAAGAGTGCAGAGACGGCACGCACCAAGACGCTCGAAAACTATGAGAAACTGCTGCTCGGGTCGACCTTGCCGCAGATTAGGCGGATCAATTCGCTGATGGACCGCATCCGCAACACTCGCAATGGCGCGTTTGCGCCATTTGGTCAGCAGCCCGCGCTGCAGGCGCTGCTTTTACCGTTTGGCGGCTACGGTGGCGTGCAGCTCATCGAGTACTTGCTCAATGTATGATGTGGTAGCAGAGGTCGCCGAGGGAGGTCCGAGCGATGCGCGGCATGTCGGCAGATTAGAGAAGGTGATGGGGAGGATCAATGCAAAAAGTAGAATGCCCCCTTTTCTTGCCCCCATCGCAACATCTAATTTACGACTTTTCAGGAAACTTGAATCCCAAATAGGTTCCATTACTGATGCCCAGCAAGATCAGTAAGGTCTCGGAAAACTCCGGCATAGACATCACTCGCGCCACGGAGCCTATGAATACCACACCCAGGACCATAGTCCAGATTACGACTTGCAGTCGATGAAAGCTAAGGCCGTTACCGTCGTCACAGATGTCCCGCAAGAATCCAGCCGATTGGACGGACACGGGCTGCTGGGATAATTCATCAATCTTTGACTTGATCTCTACTAAACGGGCTTCACTTACTTGCGGAAACGCACCAGCCGCCGTGAGTTGCTCCTTCTCAAGCTTCTGCTGCTCCTCTCGGAGCTTGATGATCTCGGTCTGAAGCTCTGACTCCTTTACGGACTTCTTATTTTCTCCGATCACTATGGCGCTCAGCCCCGTCGCACCGCTAATACCGAGCAGGGTAAGCACTGACAATGGGATCTGTTCCATCGTGCCGGTGAGGCACCAAATGCCTGTAAATGTC
Source organism: Nitrosomonadaceae bacterium (assembly GCA_919902515.1). Lineage (GTDB taxonomy): Bacteria > Pseudomonadota > Gammaproteobacteria > Burkholderiales > Nitrosomonadaceae > VFJL01. The sequence goes on from CAKKRD010000025.1 coordinate 94,425, forward strand.
AGTACCACCAGTAGTCCCCAAAAAGCCATTTGGCTCTTGCCCAAGCTGTAATAGCCGTCCTTCCCATCACGCAGCGCGGTCGGATTCTTGATTAAGAAATAGTATGCAAACAAGAGAATTACCAAGCCGACACCTAGGGCCCAACGCACGTTAATTTCTTCTGCGATGGTTAGCTGAATCGTCGTCCCGGCCAATGCCGACGGTACCGACGATACCAACGATACCGACCAAGCAGGTCCGTTGCCAACAGCAAGAGCTACTGGCATTGTCATCACGTAACCCCTATGCCACTTTCCAAGGAGCGTATCCCATTCCTTGCGGTTGTCGTCATCAGAAGACCTGCGGGCGAGCTGGAAAGTTAGTGCCAGCTCCGTTCCCGTGACCTGTGTCACACTCGCAGGCAAGCTGGTCATACTCACATTATCGAGAAATAGCCGGATTACCCTCGAAGCCTCGGTTTTATCCAATTCCGTCTTGATAGGAGGAAGACACTGACTAGTGGCCTTTATCGTTAGGCTGTCACCCATTTTGAATATAAATGTACCATCCTTATCGCTCACGATAAAAAGCTGGCACCCTGTAATGGATAGCTTATCGGGGGTCGCCGCTGAAACACCGATGGGGTTTGCAAGCAGGACGTACATAATTATCATAATCAGGTAGCGCATAAACAAGTGCCTCCGCAAAGTGCAGCGCGACCTCGGCGGTCGCTTGGTGGGGAATGTAGAATTAAAGAGGTCAGGCTGACCTCATTTCATTCAGCTTTTAAATCACCTTCCACGGATCCGCCCCCTCCACATGGCAGCCCTGGCTGACACGCAAGGTAAACTCGCAAGGTGCAACATGGGTTACCTGACGATCAACGCCGCCACCTAACGCCGCTGTAGAGAAACTATTGCGAACGTTGAAGGGCAGTGCCGATACCGGAGTGCTGCATATCTGAATTACGGGCTTGCCAAGAGCTTCTGTGAACCCGACCTCGTGCGATTGCCCCTTTGCGGCGTCGACTGGAAGGCGGTCTGTGCTGATCATGTCGGGTCCGGCCATGACCGCCTCGACAGTGAATTTCTCCGCCCGCGCATTGAACCAGCGCTCAATCCACTTGCGCTGATAACGCCGGCGAACGTCAGCGCCGTTCCGCTCAATCCCTCGATCCCCTTGGAGATGCTATTCAAGATTTCCGTCATGACCCCTCCCGATATTTTGCGCGAACGCGCACTGCAGTGATTGAATAACTCGGTTCAGACCTAATTCACTTCATGATTCGTCCGAATAGCTAGAGGGGTCACGAATTGAGCAGTACCTCGGGAAAATTGTGATACAGGCACGGTGCATCAAAATTTTTAAGTGGGCGCATCCATGAAGCGGTGTTCGTTAGAATGAGAGGCTAGGCGGCGCTGTGCGCCGCCTAGCCGAATTTATCAATTCGCTGACCCCTATAGGTTAGCGCGTCTACTGCCTGCCATGGTTAGGCTGCAGCGACTTTCGCAGCGAGCGCAGTGAGCTTGCCTATCGCATCGGCAAATTTGGTGATTGTTGCCGCGATCTTGCTTAAATCCTCCTTGGCCGCCACTGCTTCCGCATTCGCCGCGTTCAGCTCGTCGGTGACCACCTGATACTCGGGTAGCGCCGCATCAACCATCTCGTCGATGAAGACCTGCAGTTGGTTTACAATTTCGACCTGTTGCCGCGCTAGTTCCATCCACTCGTCTTTATTGTCGGATTTGATAATTAGCGCTGTGAGGTTTGAAAGCGACTCACTCAGTTCCTCTCCAAGACTTTTACTCATAGCATCACTCCTCTCTTTCGGTTACGATGATTTTGACGGCCATTTTCAGGGATTGCGCTTTCTGTGCAAAATCCTGAATGTCTTGAAACGACCAAGTCGAATTTGCAACGGCCTGTGCCAGCGCATTATTGGCCTTCTTCATAGCGGTGGCGGCATCCGCTATACGCTTAAGGACTTCAGTTCTACGCATCCGGCTGTCATGGGCAAGCCGGAACGCCTCCAGCGCGACCTTACGATCGTTATACGTCCTCCCTTCCTTTAGAGCTATTGTTGCTGCCGTCATAAGCGGTTCCTCAATAGCTCCTAATTGGAATACAACCCAGCCCGGCTTCACGTCCTTGCCATCCCCCGGATTGAAGTCTCTAATGAGCAAATCACAGAGATGTTCGACCGCTTTTTGGGAATGCTCTACGACCTTTTCGACAGCCTGTTTACGCTTCCACTCGATCCAGTATCCGCCGACACCCTGAATCACGGTACCAATAGCTTCCAGTTGCTGGTCGTTAATATGTTCCTTTGCCGTAGGCACACGACCAAGGCTTGCGACAAATTCATTGCTCGCCGCCTTGAGTTCCGCTGACTGTGTGTCATCAACCAGAGCAGCAAGACTCTTGCCATAGGCAGCTAAGGCCTGAGTCGCACCCGACACGGTCTCCACGGTCTTTAGATCAAATCCGCGGTCGAGTGATGCCTGATCTCCAAGTTTATTATATTTATTCTTCCCGTCTAGAAGTAGACGTTCGGTCGTCATCTTCACCGCCCCATCCCGCATGGCTTTTAGCTCGGATGACGTCACATCTCCGACCGCAGAGGCAGAGTTGCTAAAACTACTCACCGCTGACTTCTGCGTGGCTGTAAGGGCACAACCGGTCAAGATACTGACCAGGACGGCGATGGTAAGGAAACCGCACCAACGCGCGGGCTGAGGGTTACGTGTATCCATCATCTCTTCTTCCTATATTGTATTAAGCCCAATGATTATTGCTGACCGACACGGGCGGGCTTGGTGTCCATCTGTCGGCGCGCAGCGCCGACTTTTCTATGTATAGACAACAAATCTGGATATACAAGGTGACTTGACAAATAAATATTAAAACGGCATCTCAAGATTTTCCCAAGTTGCTTAAGCGTATAGGTACGCAAATTTCTGCACGGCATGACAACATCCGTACAGAAGAAGCCTGTGTGAATCAGGCGCGGCAGCTCCGCCTTGGACCAGTCGCCTTTCCTCGTGCAACTTCGAGTGCTCTACTTGATGGGATTACGAGCTGAGGTTTCGCTCATTTCTGGCAATGCGGGCAGTAAAAACTTGAGCGCTGCCCCTGTTTGATTTGCCGAATGATGCTGCTGCATTTGCGGCAGGGCTGCCCGGCTCGGTCATACACCCAGTACTGCTGCTGGAAATAACCGGGATTGCCGTCGCTGTTGACGTAATCGCGCAGGCTGCTGCCACCCGCTTTGATCGCGAGCTTGAGCGTCTCCTTTACCGCCTGCGCCAGTTTCTCGCAGCGGCTGATGCCGATCCTGCCTGCGGCGATTTGGGGATTGATGCCGGCGCGGAACAGGGCTTCGCTCGCGTAGATATTGCCGACACCGACGACGATGTGGCTGTTCATCAAGACTTCCTTGATGCTGGCGCTGCGGCCACGGGTTTTGGCGTACAGCACATTGCCGTTGAAAGCTGCGGTCAGCGGCTCCGGCCCAAGCTGCGCCAACAGCGGGTGGCGCAGGACATCACCGCTTGCCCACAGAATTGCGCCAAAACGGCGCGGGTCTGTCAGCCGCAATAGCGTGCCGTCATCCAGCTCCAGGTCGAAATGATCGTGTTTTTGCGGCGGGGTGTTGGCGGGCAGCAGACGCAGGCTGCCGGACATGCCCAGATGCAGGATCAATGTGCCTTTGCCGCAATCGAGCAACAGGTATTTTCCGCGCCGCGTTACCTGGTGGATTTCCAGACCGGCCAATGTGCGCCCCAGATGATGCGGCACCGGCCAGCGCAGATTCGGGTTGCGCACTGTGACGCCGGCGATGCGCCGTCCCGTGAGATGGGGTGTGATGCCGCGCCGGGTTACTTCGACTTCGGGCAATTCAGGCATCAGGCGCCCGCCGCAGTGTAGGGGTCGAGCAGCCGCCTGCCGCTTTCGGCGGGGAAGCGATAGCGTATCCCTGCATCGACGCGCAGCAGGATCAGTTCGGATTGTTGCTGCATAATTATCAGTTGCACGTTTTTACCGTCGCGCAGGCTTATCTTGATCGCCTGCTTGTCAGCGGTAGCTTGGTTCAACTCGTTTGCGCTCAGTGTGATGCCTGTCGCATAGGCTTGCTGCCAGGACTGCACCCAGTGGTTGAGTTCGTTCTGGGTCAGGGTCAGGCCAGGTTTCTCCGGGGTTATGCGCCAGTTCCCATCCTGCTGGACTACCTTGAGATTTTCCAGTTCGAATCCAACCGGGATCTCGTTTTCCGCCAGCAACCTCGGACTGACCAGATCGGCGGGCTGCCGCGGCAGCGCCGCAGCATAGCGCGGCGCGAGCAGATAAACGCTCTCGCCGCTGGCGACATATTGCTCGTTGGTAATGGGTGCCAATCCGCCAAAACCGAACGACTCATGATCGATGCGCAGCCGCACTGCGGGGGGTGCCAGATCGAAGCGCTCAAGATCGGTCGCGGGGAAGCGGCGAGGGCTGGCAGCTGCCAGCATCTCCAGAATCCGCCCTACCTTGACCTCGTCAGCCCTAGCCTGTAGCGGTTGCGTCAGATGCCAGCGCTCACCCGCTTTCTGCAGCACGATATTCATTCCCTGCCGCTCGACGCGGATGCTTTGCGCATTTTCCGCCAACAGCAACGAAACTCTGTATTCCTGGGTGTCACCCTGTGGCTTGGGTTTGAAATAGACCCACAGCGCCAGACTCACCACTGCGGCAAACAGAACCAGATTAAGCAGCGAACGGGATGTCATGGAGGTGTGGGCTCAGCCTCTTCTGCGCCGCCGCCACACGACCACCCCGCTTACCAGAAAAGCCAGCGGCAGCACGATCAGGAAGCCGACGGCAATGACGGCCAGCGCCGACTGGCTGAAGGCCAGACTGCTGTCGAGCGTGGCGCGCGGCTGAATGGCAATGAGATCTTCGTCTTCCGCGAGCCAATTGATGAGGTTGATGCCGAAATCCAGATTGCTGCCATTGCCAAGATAGGTGTTGGCGAGAAAATGGCCGCTGCCGATCACCACGATGCGCTGTTCCCGCTCTTGCAGGGTGCGGCTCAGGGCAACAGCAACGCTTACCGGCCCGGCCACGTCATGCGTCTGGTCGAACGTGATGTCGCCTTGCAGCTTGCCGCTTTCTACCCAGCCGCTCTGCGCAACTTCCACCAGCGAGACGCTGCGCCATTCCTGATTTTCGTTGGCGATAATCTGGCGTGCAAACGGAAATACCGTGATGTAGTCGAAATTATGCGTAATGGGATGCTGCCCGTAATTCGCACCCAGCGCAAACGTGATCGGCGCTTTCAATTGCTGTGCCTGCGGGTCTATCACCACGCCCGGCGTGAGTGTCAGCTCCAGTTTCTCCGCCAGCGGCTGCAACCCGCGCAGCGGTTCCTGGTCTATCAGCCACAACAGGTTGCCGCCGCGTTCGATATATGCGAGCAGCTTGTCCACTTCCCCCTCCAGCAGGTCTGCTTGCGGCGAGGCGATGATCAGCATGCTCGCGTTGACCGGCACATCCTGGGCAATGGCGAGATTGAGCGCCCCGGTCCTGAAACCCTTGAGCGCCAACTGCTTGCCGAATTCCCCCAGATCATGATTGGCGATACCGTCGAGCCTGCGTTCGCCGTGACCGGTGAGACTCATCACCAGTTTTTCACTGGAGCGCGCCAGCCGCATCAGCAGGTTGGTAAATGCCTGTTCGTTGACGGTGGTGAGGTGTTCGCTTCTGCCGGCAAACGCCACCACCATTTCGCCATTGACCTCGATACCCGCTTCCTGTGCAAGTTTCGGCTGCTCGGCGGGATCGATGAAGGTCAGCGTGGAATCGGGTTTGACGCGCTGATAAAGCGCAAGGAAGTCGCCGATGATTTTGCGGATATCTCCCAGCCGCACGTCCTGAGCAGTGGCATAGACGGTGACGCTGATCGGGCCGTTCATCTTTTGCAGCACTTCCACGCTCGCCTGGCTCAAGCTGTTGCGTTGATTCTGGCTGACATCCCATTGCACCCTGGTTTCCCATGCCAGATAACCCAGCAAGCCGACCAGCAATAGCAACAGCGCGACGAACACGCCGTTTTGTATCAGCCAGTGCAGACGCAGTTTCTTATTTACTGTGATCATTCGCTTAGATTGAGCTCAACCGCGCAGCCGTTCCCCATCCAGGCGGCGGATGGCCAATATCAGGAAGGTAAGGATAAACAGCGCAAAATAGGCGAGATCAAAAGTGTCGATCATGCCGCGATTGAAACTTTCGTAATGCTTCAGCAGGGAAAAATTGCGCATGATGCTGTCCGCATCATCTGCAGCGATGTCCACCACCCACAGCCCCAGCAGCGCACCCAGGGTGCCGGCCGCAGCAATCGCCGGCTGGGCGGTGAGGCAGGAAATATACAGTCCGAGGGAAGCGAAACAGGCGCATATCAGCAACAGACCGGCAACGTTGCTCAATAACAAGCCGACATCCAGCGTGCCGCCCGCCAGTAGCGAAAGCGCGAGCACCGCAACCAGAACAATCACGCTGCAAAAGAAAATCATCAGACCGAGAAATTTTCCCAGCACGATGTCGGTCATGGAAATCGGCGCAGAAATGAGAAAGGTCATGGTGTGGTTGCGGCGCTCTTCGGCGATCAGCCGCATGGTTAGAAGCGGGGTGGCCATCAACAGCACTACCGCAGCCATGGCGAATGCCGGCGCAACGATGATTTCCGTCACTCCTGGCGGATTGGCGATTTGCACCAACTGCGACTGGATTTCCAGAAAAGCATCGAGACGCCCCAAAAAAACCCACGCCAGCACCAGTTGCATCAGCGCGAGTAATGTCCAAGCCAGCGGCGAAGCGAACAGTGTTTTCAACTCTTTGCAGGCGATGGTGAAAATCATGGGGATTGAGTATCTCCGGAGCTTTCCTTATCCAGGGTAAGTTGTGCGAACACTTCTTCCAGGCTGGTCTGTTTCTGTTTCAGCCCGGCGATGGAGTCGTTAAACACCATGCGCCCCTGATGCATGATCTGCACCCGGTCGCACACGCTTTCAACTTCCGGCAGGATGTGCGTGGAGAGAATCACGCTGCGCTCTGCGCCCAGCTCGCGGATGAGAGTGCGGATTTCGCGCATCTGGTTGGGGTCCAGCCCCACTGTCGGCTCGTCAAGAATGACCACATCCGGGTTGTGTATGATCGCCTGGGCGATGCCGACCCGTTGCTGGTAGCCTTTCGACAACGAGCCGATCAGCTGCCTCCCTGCATCGTTCAGCCCGCAACGCTGCTTGGCTTCAGCCAGCGCGGCACGCAGGTTGGCGTTGCCGACCCGATGCAACCTGGCGGCGAGCCGCAAGTATTCGTCTACTGTCAGTTCGCGGTAGAGCGGTGGCGTTTCTGGCAGATAACCGATGCGTGCCTTGGCGTCGCGCGGTCTGTCCAGCAGGTCGATGCCGCAGATTTCCACGCTGCCGGCGCTGGGGGCAAGATTACCGGTGAGCATGCGCATGGTGGTGGTCTTGCCCGCACCGTTGGGGCCGAGAAATCCCAGCACTTCACCGCGTTTCAGTTCCAGATTGATTTCGCACACCGCGGCATGATTGCCGAAGTTGCGGCACAAGCCACGGGTCGATATGGTTGCAGAGGCGATTTGTTCATTCATGAGAACACTTCCATGGGTCCGGATTGGTGAGCAGCCGCTACGTCGCTTGATTGTTTACTTCGCTTCCAGCCAGCGGTAAACGGGCTTGCCTACGACTTTAAATTGGTAGTGACGCCTGCAAAAACGGGGGGATGCTCAGGGATGTTTTGCCGGCATCCGGACTAGTTGTCAATGCCCACTTGTGATAAGCGTGAAATATACCTAATATGTGAGCTGTATTGAAGCTCGACCCCGCCCTTTATAGCCCTATTTTTGAACCCTGTCCGGATTTTTCCATGAATCTTAAAATTCTTGGCGTGCTGCTGCCGCTTGCTCTTGCCGCCTGTGCACAGATTCCGGCGAGGACCGAAGGCGAGTCGTCAGAACAGATCAAAGCCAGGACGTTAAAACTGCCTGGGCAGCAATTGACCGAACCCATGTTGTTCGACTTTCTGCTGGGAGAAACGGCGCTGCAACGCGGCGAAACGGAGATCGCCACCGGAATTTATCTTAGACTTGCAAAAAACACGCGTGACCCGCGCATTGCCCAGCGCGCCACCGAGGTGGCGCTGCATTCGCGCCAACCGGTACCGGCGCTGGAAGCAGCCATGCTCTGGGCGGAGCTTGATCCGGATGCAGTGAGCGCCCGTCAGACGGCGGCGGCACTGCTGGTAAATGCTGACAGGCTGGAAGAAGCCCAACCCCATCTGGAAAAACTGCTGGCCTCTGAGGGTAATAATATCAACGAAGCTTTCATGCAACTGAACGGTCTGCTGGCGCGCAGCGCCAATAAGCCTGCGATACTTGAACTGGTGCTGCATCTCTCCAAACCCTATCCCGATCTGCCGGAAGCGCACTTTGCCATCTCCCAGGCAGCCTGGTTTGCCAACCAGTTCGATATTGCGTTGGTAGAAATGAGCCGGGCTTTGGCGTTGCGCCCAAATTGGGAGACAGCAGCGATTTATTTGGGACGGATATTGCAACGTACTTCCAGTGACCGTGCCATCGAATTTTATGAAGACTATCTCGAGACTTACCCCAAGGCCAACGATACGCGTATCTCTTATGCCCGGTTGCTGGTAGCGGAAAAAAATTATCTCAAGGCACGCAACCAGTTTCAGCAATTGCTGGCGGGAAATCCGGCTAACGCCGATATCATCCTGGCGGTGGGTTTGCTCTCCACGGAATTGCGCGATTACGATGCCGCCGAAGCAAATTTCAAAAAAGTGCTGGAGCTGGATTATAGAGATCCGGGCATGGTGCGCTTTTATTTGGCAGGGATTTATGAGAAAACCCGGCAAATTGATACAGCAATGGAATGGTATCGCTCGGTAACCAGCGGCAATCAGTATCTTCCAGCGCAAATCAGATATGCCGTACTGCTGGCCAAACAAGGCAAAACAGCCGAGGCCCGCCAGCACTTGCAGCAACTGCCCGCCACGAATGAGCAGCAAAGCGCTCAACTGATAATTGCCGAGGCGCAGCTATTACGCGAGGCGGGTGCTCATCAGGAAGTGTTTGCTTTGCTCAACCGCGGCCTGGAAAAACTGCCCGACTATCCCGAACTGCTTTATGACCGCGCCCTGGCAGCGGATAAAATCGGCAAACCCGAGATCCTGGAGCAGGACTTGCGCAAACTGATTCGACTGAAGCCCGATCACGCCCATGCTTATAATGCACTGGGTTACAGCTTTACAGAACATAACCGGCGTCTGCCGGAAGCGCTGGAACTGATCGAGAAAGCCAGTATGCTTTCCCCCAACGATCCCTACATTATGGACAGCCTGGGCTGGGTACATTACCGCATGGGTAATCTTAACCAAGGGATAGATTACCTGAGACGAGCATTTATGATTTATCCCGACCCGGAAATTGCGGCCCATCTGGGTGAGGCCCTGTGGATACAGGGCACAAAAGACGAAGCGAAAGAAATCTGGGATTCCGCCCTTAAGAGCCATCCTGGCAACGAGGCGTTGCTCAAAACTATTAAGAAATTCATACCCCAGTGATGGGTTATTGCGGTGGAAAGCGGGTTCGATGCGCGATGTGGCCGCTACCGGCTGACAGAAAGCGTTTTAGCTTTTCACGTTGCGGGTTGATTCTTTTTGCATTCCCCTTTCTGGTTGGTTGCGTTGCACTCAGTACCAGAACCGCTGTTGTCAGCACCGTTATAACCGAACCTGTGGCAGGCACGGAAGGTGTGGGGCCCGCAAATTTCGGACTGATCGGCAGAGTTTCGGTAAAAGACGAGAAACAGGGTTTCTCTGGTGGAATTCACTGGCAGCACACCGATACGGGTGACGAGATTCTGCTGTTGTCCCCGCTGGGGCAGGCGGTGGCGCAGATTCAGCGCAACCCTGAAGGTATTCGCCTCACCACCTCGGAGCAGAAGGTCTATTACGCCGCTGATGTAGAGGGATTGACTGAACAGGTATTGGGGTGGCATCTGCCACTTATGGGCTTGCAATACTGGGTGCAAAGCATCAACTCACCGGCGACAACAGCCGCGTTGGACCGGGACAGCGACGGACGAGTTGTAACTATTCGGCAGGATGACTGGGAGATTACTTACTCGAGTTACTTTCCGCCAGAACAGCTACAAACTGCACGCCCCAGAGTGCTGGTGCTTAACCGTGGCGACCTGCGAATAAAACTGGTAATTGACCAGTGGAAAACCGACTAACCCACTGCAGCAAATGCAAATCCGATGACCATGCTTGTCTGCCCCGCACCCGCCAAGCTCAATCTTTTCCTGCATGTGGTGGGACGCAGGGAAGACGGTTATCACTTGTTGCAAACAGTTTTTCGTTTCCTGGACTTTTCTGATCAACTGCGCTTTGCTTTGCAGGAAAATGGTGCGGTCAAACTGCATACTCCCACTCCTGGTGTACCCGAAGAGAGCGATTTGTGCATCCGCGCCGCGAAATTGTTGCGACAGGAAAGCGGCGCTTCTCTGGGTGTGGAAATTTTTCTGGAAAAGCACATTCCGATGGGCGGAGGACTGGGCGGCGGCAGCTCCGATGCGGCTACTACGTTACTGGCGCTCAACCGCTTGTGGGGGCTGGGCTGGAAAAGGAGTCGGCTGATGGAACTCGGACTCCGGCTGGGAGCAGATGTACCCGTGTTCATTTTCGGTGAGAATGCTTTTGCCGAAGGCATAGGCGAAAAACTCACGCCTATCATGCTGCCATCAGCCTGGTATCTGGTTCTGACCCCACCGGTACAGGTGCCAACCGCGCAGGTTTTTGCCAGTAACGAATTGACACGAAACACGATTCCAATCAAAATACCGCCCTTTTCCGCCGCGCAGGGACATAACGATCTGGAACTGGTGGTATGTCTGGCATATCCTGAAGTAGCGCGGCATCTGCAATGGCTCAAGCGGCTCGACAGCGCAACGATGGCGGCAATGACAGGTTCCGGTGCTTGCGTGTTTGCCGAATTCGCCACCGAGGCAGAAGCACAAAGGGCACTGACGCAACTTCCCGGCGGCATGAAGGGGTTTGTGGCGCAGGGACTGAATCGCCATCCCATGTATAATTTTGCGGAACAATAATTTTGGGGAGTCGCCAAGTGGTAAGGCACCGGATTTTGATTCCGGCATTCGTAGGTTCGATCCCTACCTCCCCAGCCATTTTCGGGCATTAAAGACCAAGATCATTTGGCCGATCCGGCTTCACCAGGAGTAACCTGTGTCCTTTATCCAAGTCTCTAGCCTCTATCTCTAGCCATGGCCTACGATAGCCTGATGGTTTTCACCGGCAACGCCAATCCCAAGCTGGCTCAGGATGTGGTGCGGCATCTCAACATCCATCTGGGACGCGCAACCGTAGGCCGTTTCAGCGACGGCGAAATAATGGTGGAAATTCTTGAGAATGTGCGCGGCAAGGACGTATTCGTGTTGCAATCCACCTGTGTGCCCACCAACGACACTCTGATGGAATTGCTGGTACTGGTGGATGCGCTGAAGCGCGCTTCCGCTGGGCGCATCACCGCAGCGATGCCTTATTTCGGTTATGCCCGCCAGGACAGAAGACCACGTTCGGCGCGGGTGCCAATCACCGCCAAGGTGGTGGCCAATATGCTGACCACGGTCGGCATAGACCGGCTGCTGACAATGGATTTGCACGCAGATCAGATCCAGGGATTTTTCGACATTCCCGTGGACAACATCTACAGTATGCCGATACTGCTGGGTGATCTATGGAAAAGCAATTATCAGAATCTGGTGGTGGTTTCACCCGATGTCGGTGGCGTGGTGCGGGCAAGGCAGATGGCGAAGCGCCTGGAATGCGACTTGGCAATCATCGATAAGCGGCGTCCCAAGCCCAATGTGGCTAAGGTGATGAACATTATCGGCGAGGTCAAAGGCCGCACTTGCGTCATCATGGATGACATGGTCGATACCGCCAATACGTTGTGCGAAGCGGCCAGGGCGTTGAAAGAACAAGGTGCGACAAGCGTAATGGCTTATTGCACTCATGCGGTTCTATCAGGCAATGCAGTAGAGCGGATTGAAAATTCCGCGCTGGACAAGCTGGTAGTCACCGACACCATTCCGCTACGTGCGGATGCTAAGGCCTGTAGCCGCATTTATCAGTTGAGCGTGGCAAGCCTGCTGGCAGAAACAGTGTTGCGCATCAGCAACGAGGATTCAGTAAGTTCATTATTCATGGAGTAGTTAAGGCGTGTTATGCGCCTTTTTTTAATCGGGTCATCTGGTCGCGGATGATCCTTATTTTGGAGAAGTAAAATGCAAATCGAAATCAGCGCAAGCAAGCGCACGTTGCAGGGCAAGGGTGCGAGCCGCCGCCTGCGTGGTTCCGGCAAGGTTCCGGGAATCATCTATGGCGGGGACAGTCAGGCGCAAGCCATCGAACTGGATCACAACAATCTATATCACAAGCTCAAGCTGGAGGCCTTCCACGCCTCCATCCTTTCGCTGGATCTGGATGGCAAGAAAGAACAGGTTTTATTGCGCGACCTGCAGATGCATCCATTTAAATTACAGGTGCAGCATATAGACTTCCAGCGCGTCGACCCGAACAAGAAGGTACACATGAAAGTGCCACTGCACTTCATCAATGCCGACATTGCCCCCGGTGTAAAAGTCTCTGGCGGTATCGTCAGTCATATTTTGTCCGAACTGGATGTTTCTTGCTTGCCCAAAGACCTGCCGGAATTCATCTCGGTGGATCTGAGCAATCTGACCTCCATCAGTTCGCTGCACCTGAGCGATCTGATTCTGCCGCAAGGTGTGGAAATTCCTGCGCTGATCAGGGGTGAGAATCTGCCTGTGGCAACGATCATTATCCCGCGTGCCGTCGCCGCCGAGGAAGCCGCTGCCGCAGTAGTGGCTGCCGCAGACATTCCGACGACCGTACAGAAGAAAGAAAGCGCTGTGAAGGAAGCTGACAAGAAAGACACCGGGAAGAAGAAATAACATCCGCCAATTCTTGATACAGCCCGCCGGAGAGTCATCCTGGTTCCGGCGGGCTTTTTAATGGTCAACCTGCAGCTGTGGTGTGTTTGATGAAACTCATCGTCGGTCTTGGTAATCCAGGCAAGGAATATACTGCCACCCGCCATAATGCCGGGGCATGGTGGGTATCCCGGCTGGCAGCAGAGCTGCACGTTACACTCAAGGCGGAGGCGCGATTTCATGGCCTGTGCGCGCGCATCGGCCAGGGGGGTGACGAACTGTGGCTGCTCAACCCCCAGACCTACATGAATGTGAGCGGTAAAGCCGTGGCAGCGATATGCCGTTTTTATAAAATCCAACCTGAACAGATACTCGTGATTCACGATGATCTGGACTTGCCTCCGGGAACATCCAGGCTGAAACTGGGTGGCGGGCTGGGCGGTCACAATGGCCTGAAGGACATCGCCGCCCACCTTTCTTCCAGGGATTTCTGGCGGCTGCGTATTGGCATCGGTCATCCCGGCGACAGGAATGTCGTGGTGGATTATGTGCTGCAGCCGCCGCGCAAGGAAGAAGCAACGCTGATAGACGAGGCCATCCGCCGCAGCCTCGAGGTCTGGCCGCTGATCGCTCAGGATAACTGCCAAGCCGCAATGTTGAAGCTGCACACTAACCCACCAATTACCCAATAAATCCATGAGCCTGAAATGCGGTATCGTCGGTCTGCCCAATGTGGGCAAGTCCACCCTGTTCAATGCACTTACCAAGGCAGGTATCGCTGCGGAGAATTATCCTTTCTGCACCATTGAACCCAATGTCGGCATCGTCGAAGTGCCTGACCCGCGCTTGCCCAGACTCACCGAAATCGTCAAGCCGCAGAAAGTGCAGCCTGCCATTGTCGAATTCGTCGACATCGCCGGTCTGGTGGCCGGTGCGTCCAAAGGAGAAGGGTTGGGCAACAAATTTCTCGCCACCATCCGTGAGACCGACGGCATCATCAACATGGTGCGCTGCTTTGCCAATGACAACGTAGTTCACGTTGCCGGCAGGGTGGACCCGCTCTCTGACATCGAGACGATACAGACTGAACTGGCGCTGGCCGACTTGGTAACGGTGGAAAAATCACTGCAACGCGAAACCAAGCTGGCCAAATCCGGCGATAAAGATGCGATCAAATTTGTGGCGCTGCTGGAAACAGTGCGGGCACATCTCGACCAGGGAAAACCGGCCAGAAGCCTGAAGCTGGATAAGGATCAGCAGCAACTACTGCAACCGCTCTGCTTGCTGACCGCCAAACCGGCCATCTACGTGGCCAACGTCGATGAAACGGGTTTCAGCAACAACCCGCTGCTAAAGCGCGTGGAAGAATATGCCGCGCAAGAAGGTGCGCCGGTAGTGGCGATCTGCGCTGCGCTGGAATCTGAAATTGCCGAACTGTCCGACGAAGACAAACAGATATTTCTCACCGATGTTGGCCTGGAAGAACCGGGGCTGAATCGCCTGATCCGCGCCGCATATCAACTGCTGGGACTGCAAACCTACTTCACTGCCGGCGTGAAGGAGGTGCGCGCCTGGACCATCCACAAGGGTGATACCGCGCCACAGGCTGCCGCCGTGATCCACACCGATTTCGAGAAAGGCTTTATCCGCGCCGAAGTCATCAGTTACGACGACTTCATCGCCTGCAAGGGGGAACAGGGCGCGAAGGAAGCGGGAAAAATGCGGCTGGAAGGCAAGGAATATGTCGTTAAGGACGGCGACGTGATGCATTTCCGCTTTAACGTCTAGCCCCCTTCAGAGGACTCCTGAGTAAGTCCCGCAGCCTTTTTATGTGCAGGCAGACTTTCCACTCCCTGGAAAGTGACAAAGAATGTTGTGCCAACATTAGGCTCACTTGAAACCTTGATGTGCAATTTGTTATTTTCCGCAACTGTTTTGACTATTGATAAGCCTATCCCGCTCGATGCCCTGTTGTGCAGCACCGCCCTGGGAGTATAAAAATACTCATCAAAAATATGCGGCAGGTCTTTATCTGCAATCCCGATCCCATGGTCGACGATCATCACGGTCGCAGAGGAGTTCTGTTTGTCAACGGCAGAGCTAATCTCCACCGATGCCCCATCATAAGAGTAGGTAATCGCATTCAGGATGACATTCTCAAAGAGAATCTCGAACTGATCGGGTATCCCATCGGCAAAAAAATCCTGCATTGATATTTCAATCTTGATCTGCCGGGATTCGGCAAGTGTCTCTAATTTATCAATGCACTTATGAACTACCGCTTCAATACTGACATGCTCACGGGTGTTGGTGCTGCGGGCAGCCGCTTTCAGCCGTTCGAGTCTGAGCACATCCATAATCAGGCTTGCCATACCGGAGGCACGCTTATCGATTTTTACAAGCACGTCTTTTATCTCAGGGGAAGCTTCTCCGCAATAACCCCCTTTTATCAGATTTATTTTGCTGCGAATGGCATCAAGCGGAGCCTTGAGTTGATGCGTCATCAGCACAGCATATTGATCTTTCTCTACCTGCCCCAGAGTGATCCGCTCGTAAGCACCCACGAGGTCACGTTCATGGGTGCGTACGACAATCGTGAGTCGCGAAACAACATACCATAGGACAATAAACAGTGTATTGAGGGTAAACATCCACAGCAGGGCTCTGCTTGCCTGCAATTCTTCGGCTGCTGTGTGAGGATCTGTCGGCACTTCCAGGAATAATTGATAAAACATGGAGTTCTCGATTAGCAAAATAATCGTATACATGCCACAGACCAGGAGCGTGACAATCAGGCTTTCTCTGGTCGAAAAGAAAATGCATGACAAGGCAATGTGCAGCACATAGAAAAAAGGAGCGGGGGTTGCGGTGCTGCCAACGTAGTGCACAACAATTGACAGGCATAAAAGATCAACAATGATCTGACACCAGATGTTTATCGAGGGGGAGTTATACTTAGTCGACCGGCGAAAATCTAAAGCATAGATGTAAGTAATATTGGCAACGAACAATACGACTATTACAACAATTGGCCATCCCTGTTGATGAGTGATGCCAATTTGGGTGAGTATGTCCGAGAAAACGATTGCCAGTATCTGAAAAAGAAGGAGCGCACCGATTGTTGCCCAGCGAAAGACGATAAACCAGCGGGCATTTCCGATTAAGACTTCATCACTGAGTTTCTGGCTGCCTACTCCGGTACCAGACGGCGCAAAGCGATTCTTGGGTGCCTCCCAGGAAAATTCGGCATCCGCCATGGTCACATTCTCTAGGCGGGACTGGTTTCAGCTTTGATAGGATCCAGGCGACTACGAATAATTGCTAACAAACTGACAGGTTCGACTGGTTTCTCAACTATGCAGACCCAGTCGTGGGATTCACCACTGAAATAGGGAAGAATCATCTCCCCAAGAGAAGTCAGAAATATCACACGAATTCCTGGAAAACGTTTGCGCATTTCTTCATAGGTATCCAAGCCCGCATCCATTGACTCGACCATCACGTCAAGAATTGCCAGATCAGGAAGCTCCGTAGCATCCTGCAGGGCCTTGAGAAAATCACTGTGTGTCTCATAGCTGTCAACCGTATATCCGGCAACGCTCAAGATACGCCCGACGGTGTCTCGAATATCTGAATCATCTTCGACGTGGGCAATTCGCTGCATCACAAATTCTCCTTAACCTAAATCCGGCGGATAGAAATTACGCCATGCTATGCAACCTAACACATGAAGTGTGAAGAAAGTGTCGCGCGATTGTTAAGAATTCGTGAAGATCGCACTACCAGCGCAACAAGGATTTATATCAGAACCCGTTTCAGCCATGCGCTGATGTCGGCCATCTCCTCCACACAAACTGCGTGTGCCATTGGATATTCGTGCCACTCCACTGCATAGCCCGATTCGAGCAACTGCTGTCTTGATGTTGCCGCCAGTGTCAGCGGAACAACCGGGTCGCGACTGCCATGTGCCATGAAGATTGATGTGGAGGAATTGGCATGACGCGCTTCCGCTGCGACGGTCTGTTGCAACGGCAGATAACACGACAATGCCATGATGCCGGCAAGTTTCTCCGGATAGCGCAAGCCGGTTTGCAGCGCCATCGCACCGCCTTGGGAAAAACCTGCCAGCACAATCCGCTCCGGCGTGATGCCACGCTGCTTTTCCCGTTCAAGCAGCGCCTCGATTGCCCGCTGCGAATCGCGCAAACCATCCTCGTCTTCAGGCTGACTGAAATTCAGATTGAGCACGTCATACCATGCGCGCATCACAAAACCGTTATTGATGCTGACTGGCCGCATCGGCGCATGGGGAAATATAAAACGGATGCGGCTATCTGGCGGCAGCTCAAGCTCATCTATGATCGACACAAAATCATTGCCATCCGCACCAAGACCATGCATCCATAGGATGGTGTGGGTTGGGGCAATTCCGTTCTCGAGTTCGATGGTGGACAGCAGATTGGGGGCAATAGTCATGGGCAGGCGTGAGGATTGACTTAATCAGGGGGCAGGATTAAATTTGTATATTCTGTTATCAGGCTGACACGTAGATCATGAAACGCAGGGATTTTATCAAACTAGCCGGGGCCAGCGCTGCGTTATTTCCGCTCACACCATCGGCGTTCAGCCAGCAAGCCGGCCTGTCACGCTGGAATAGTTACCGCCTGACCTACAAGGTGGATCTTCCTGGTGAAGGGAAAAGAGCGCGCTTATGGCTGCCGTTACCGGATACCAACGATACTCCCCATCAGTTTTCCCAAGGCAGCGTATGGAGCGGTAATGCGGAAATAGCCAGATTTGACACCATTGCCGGAACAGCTTCGCCGATGTTTTACGCCGAGTGGCATGGCAACGGCCCACGCAGTGTGACGGTAAGCAGCGTCGTCAAGACGGCTGATCGCGCCGTCAATTTGTATCATCATTCCGAGCGTGGCAGATCCACCATTCCTGCGGACATAAAACGCTTCCTGCAGCCAACCAGGGACATGCCGCTGGACGGCATTGTCCGCAAGACCTCTTTATCCATCACCAAAGCGGCCAACAGCCAGTCACCGCTGAAAACAGCGCGCGCTATTTACGACTGGGTGGTAGACAACTCCTATCGCGATCAGACAACACGCGGTTGCGGGCGGGGTGACATCAAATCCATGCTGGAAAGCGGCAACCTGGGTGGCAAATGTGCCGACCTCAACGCGCTGTTCGTGGGACTGGCACGTGCTGCAGGTATTCCGGCGCGAAGTCATTACGGTATTCGCATCGATGAATCGGCGACACACAAGAGCCTGGGTAAGTTCGGCGATATCAGCAAAGATCAACATTGCCGCGCGGAATTTTATCTTGCCGGCCTGGGCTGGGTGCCGGTGGACCCCGCCGACGTGCGCCAGTTCGCGCTGGAGGAAGGATTACCGCGCGATCATCTTAGAGTGGTTGCGCTAAAAGAAAAACTGTTTGGTTCCTGGGAGATGAACTGGGTGGCATTTAATCACGGCAGAGACATCACTCTGGCGCGTGATAGCATTGCAGGCATGCTGCCATTTTTCATGTACCCCCATGCCGAAATCGGCAACCACCAGCAGGACAGCCTGGAGCCGGCAGAATTCACTTACAGAATCGTTTCAACTGAACTGGTCGGCACTGGCGCCAAGCTTTCTTAGGCTGCGGCAGCCACACTGATTAGGACTGCACCGGTTATTGCCGCGTTCCAACTCATTCAGTTGCAGCATCCATCCGCCCGGAAGCCCCCGGGATGATCGTCTGTAATTCATGAAACATCGCACGAAAGCTTTTGGGTGGTTTGTTAGCGAGCTTTTCTTTGTGGGCGTTGCGCGTAAGTGTGCGCAAGCGCTGCAGATCAGCCGCGGGATAATCCCGCCCGAGTTCGGCAAAAGCTTGCTCATCCGCTAACAGACGACCACGCCAGCGTTCCAGCAAGTGCAGCCATGCGGTGTGTTGCAGGGTTACGCCGCCCCATGCAGCAAACTTCTCCCGGATTGGCGCCGTATCCACTTCGCGCATCAATTTGCCAATAAATTGCATCTGCCGCCGCCGGGCTTCGTGTTTACGCAATCGCCTGGCCTCAATGATGGCGTCCATCAGCGCTTCCGGTAAATCAAGTTCGGCCAGTTGTTTGGAATTGAGTTCCACCAATTGTTCGCCGATATCCTGCAGTGCGTGCATTTCCTGCTTGCGACGAGTCTTGCTGGGCGCGATATCCTGTTCGGGATCATCTTTCAAGTCGTTTTGCACGATGGCCTATTTAATGCAGTGTTAAGAAGCTGCTATCATAGCGCCATTCTACTCATAACCCTATTTGAACCGCCTTCTGCCTGCCTCCCAGACTTGGGAAATAAGGTTCAATATTTTTTGGTGCACCGCAATTTCCGTGAAACCTACCCCATGAACGATAGCGCCACTTCCTCCACACGCTTTTCCTATCCTTACGCAACACTCCAGCAAATCGCACGCGATATTCTGGATTACGCCAGAGAAGGGGGTGCCAGTGCCTGCGAAACCGAGGTATCGGACGGTTTCGGTCAGAATGTCACGGTGCGCCGGGGCGAAGTGGAAACGATTGAATACAACCGCGATAAAGGTCTGGCAGTGACGGTTTATATCGGCCAGAAACGTGGCAATGCCAGCACTTCAGATTTCTCGCCGCAAGCGGTGCGCGATACTGTAGCAGCAGCCCTGTCCATCGCCAGATACACCGCAGCGGACGACTGCGCGGGACTGGCCGATGCTGATTTGCTGGCACGTGAATTTCCCGATCTCGACTTGTACTTCCCATGGGATCTGCCGGTGGAGCAGGCGATACAGCTTGCCCAGAACTGTGAGGCGGCGGCGTTTGCAGTCGACAAGCGCATCACCAACTCTGAAGGCGGCAGTGTTGCGCTGAGTGAATCGCAGTTTGTTTACGCCAACAGTCTTGGCTTCATGGGTGGTTATCCCACTTCCCGTCACAGTCTCAGTTGTGCGGTGATCGCAGGCCAGGATGACGCTATGCAGCGCGATTACTGGTACAGCGTAGCGCGTGACGCCAGCGATCTGGAACAAGCCGACAGTGTGGGTAAAAAAGCGGGAATGCGCAGTGTCGCGCGCCTGGGCGCAAAAAAAATCGCTACCTGCGAAGTACCGGTGCTATTCGAAGCACCCATTGCTTCAAGCCTGATAGGACATTTTGTGGGTGCTGTAAGCGGTGGCAGCCTTTACCGGAAATCATCATTTCTGCTGGACAGCATCGGCAAGCAGGTATTTGCACCGGATATTCAGATTCGCGAATTGCCTCATCTGAAAAAAGGGCTGGCCAGCGGCGTATTCGACGACGAAGGCGTCGCCACGGTTGAGCGCAAAGTAGTCGAGAATGGCGTGGTGCAGGGCTATTTCCTCAGCAGTTATTCTGCGCGCAAGCTTGGACTGCGCACCACCGGAAATGCCGGCGGCAACCACAACCTGATTCTGGATAACAACGCGCCACTGGAATTTTCCGCACTGCTCAGGAAAATGGGTAAGGGACTGCTGGTGACTGAGTTGCTAGGTCATGGGGTGAATTCCGTCACGGGAGATTATTCCCGGGGAGCGGCAGGCTACTGGGTGGAAGGCGGCGAAATCCGCCATGCAGTCGAGGAAGTCACCATCGCCGGCAATCTGAAAGATATGCTGCTCGGCATCTCTGCAGTGGGTAGCGATACGCTGGTGCGGGTTTCCAAACAATGCGGCTCCTTGTTGATAGACCGGATGACGGTTGCGGGCGGCTAAAAGCATGCGGGCACTTCGCTCGCATACCTGCAGAGCATGAGATAGTGCGCACCGATTCCCAGTAGACCGTATCGTTTGGTTTGCCTCCATAGCCAAAACTCCAGATGAATTTCCTGCGCAAATTTGAGCAAGCCATCAACCGGCTGTCAGGGGCATTCGGCTGGCTGGCTGGCTGGCTATGCGTGGCCATGATCGGCGTGGTGTTCATCGACGTGGTTGCACGCTACGTTTTTGCATCCGGTTCCATCGCCATGCAGGAACTGGAGTGGCATTTGTTTGCCGCTATGTTTCTGCTGGGTGCAGCCTATACCATGCGCGAGAATGCCAACGTGCGGGTGGATGTATTTTATGGGCGCATGAATCCGCGCACAAAAGCCGTGGTGGATATTCTCGGCACACTGCTGTTTGTCATCCCCATGTGTACGCTGATCCTGTACAGCTCCTACGATTTCGTTACCTATTCCTACCAGATACAGGAAGTGTCCGTCGATCCGGGCGGGCTGCCTTACCGCTTCGCCTTCAAAGCACTGCTTCCGCTCGGCTACTTGCTGGTGCTGGTGCAATCCCTGGCGGTGATTTCGCGCAATGTGCGCCTGTTGCACGGAGACGCCACTGCCGGGCCCGGCTACACCCACCGGGAAGAAGTATGATCGGCCTCGCCATGTTCCTCGTCTGTCTGGTGCTGCTGGCACTGGGCTTCCCGGTGGCATTCACTTTCGGTGGTGTGGCGCTTATTTTCGGACTGTATGCGGAAGGCCTGCAACTGTTCCAACTGGTGGCAGAGCGCATGCATTCGATCATGACCAACGTCACCCTGATGGCAGTGCCGCTGTTCATTTTCATGGGGCTGGTGCTGGAAAGATCGGGCATCGCGGAAAGAATGCTGGAATCAATGGGCTCGCTATTTGGTCGCGTGCGCGGCGGGCTGGCAGCATCCACCGTGCTGGTGGGCATGGTACTGGCAGCATCCACCGGCGTGGTCGGTGCATCGGTCGTGACGATGGGGTTGATCGCGCTGCCGGTAATGCTGAAATACAATTACGACAAACGCTTAGCCAGCGGCGTGATTTGCGCCTCGGGCACGCTCGGGCAAATCATTCCGCCTTCCATTATCCTCATCATCCTGGGCGATGTGCTGCAGCAACCGGTAGGCGATTTGTATCGGGCTGCGCTGATTCCGGGACTGCTGTTGGTAACGTTTTATATTATTTACGTTCTCATCCTCGCATTTGCCAGAAAAGATGCTGCGCCCGCCATGCCCAGTAACAATGCGCCGCTCGCAATACAATATTGGACAGCATTCAAGGCCATCGTACCCGCGCTCGCCCTGGTGATGATTGTGCTGGGAACGGTATTTGCCGGTATCGCCACGCCGACCGAATCTGCCGCAATGGGTGCGGTGGGTGCTGTAGCGCTGGCACTGGCTGGCGGAAATTTCAGATTTCCCATGCTGCACCAGGTGGCGATGGAAACCACCAAGATCAGTGCCATGGTGTTCACCATCCTCGCGGGAGCAACTTTTTTCTCAATGGTGTTTACCTACACCGGCGGCGATGAGGCGGTGGAACAGGTCATGCAGCATCTGCCGGGAGGCAAGTGGGGCTTCATTGTTCTTTCCATGCTGGCGATATTCCTGCTTGGCTTTTTCCTCGATTTTGTCGAAATCGCCTATATCTTCGTTCCCATGATCGCGCCGATACTGGTTACGCTCGGCATAGACCCGCTCTGGTTCGGCATACTGATTGCGCTCAACCTGCAGACTTCCTTTCTTACGCCTCCGTTCGGCTTTGCGCTATTCTATCTGCGTGGGGTGGCACCAGCTACGGTCAGCACAACGGATATTTATCGCGGGGTGATCCCGTTCATTTTTTTGCAGCTATTGGTTCTGGCTTTGATAATAGTCTTTCCTGGCATGATTTCGCTGCTTGGATGAGTATCTAACCGCAGAGAACCGGGTTAAGTTAAGGGCAAGATAAAAACTAAGGAGAGAGCAATGAAATTTTTACCCGCCTTGATCGCTGTCATCGCGCTCGTTCTGCCGCTAACAATACAAACCGCATCTGCCCAGCCCGTGTATAAGTGGCGGCTTGCGATGTCATGGCCAGAAGGCACGCCCATGCTGCACAATGCTGCCCAGCGTTTTGCCGATAATGTAAGAAAGATGTCGGCCGGACGCATGAGCATCGCCATCGATGCACCCGGCAAGCATAAGGCGCCGCTGGGTATTTTCGACATGGTGCGTTCCGGCTCCTATGAAATGGGACACACCTCCTCCTACTATTACAAAGGCAAAGACCCAGCCGCCACTTTTTTTACTGCCACGCCGTTCGGCATGACCCCGACCGAGATGAACGCTTGGTATTACTATGGCGGCGGCCTGGCTTTACTGAACAAAGTTTACGCCAAGCACAACATCGTTGCGTTCCCCGGAGGAAACACCCACATCCAGATGGGCGGCTGGTTCAGGAAGGAAATCAACTCACTGAAAGACTTGAATGGCTTGAAGATGCGCATTCCCGGCCATGCCGGTGAAGTGGTTGAGAAGGTCGGCATGAAACCCACGAGTATTCCGCCTGGTGAGCTTTACACCGCGCTGGAACGTGGCACGATAGATGCGGTGGAGTGGATCGGCCCGGCCAACGACGAGAAAATGGGATTCCATAAAATTGCACCTTACTACTACACCGGCTGGCATGAGCCGGGTGCGGAATTGCATGTGTTCATTAACAAGAAAAAATTTGACGCCCTGCCGGAAGACCTTAAAACCATCATCGCGGTAGCGGCGAAAGAAACGTCCCTTGATATGCTGTCAGAGTCTTTTTACCGTAATACTCTGGCGTGGGAGAAAATGCAGAAAGAGGGCACGGTCAAAATCCGTACTTTCCCAAAGGATGTACTGGATGCGTTCAGAAAAGCCAACGACGAACTGCTTGCCGAGTTTGCTGCCAGGTCGCCGGAAGCGAAGGAAGTGATCGAAAGCCAGAAAACATTCCTCACCAAGGCCCGGGTCTGGACCAAGATTACCGACGAGGATTATCTGAAACTGCGGTGATCAGGGAAATTCTATGCCCGCTGCAGCGAACGAACCGGAACCCCGCTACAGTAGCCATTATCCTGAAACCAGGACATCGCATCCCTGAGCGCTTCCGCTGCAGGCCGGTAGTGATAGCCCAGTTCACGCGTGGCCTTTTCGCTGGAGAAAAACATCATTTTCTTCGCCATACGCACACTGTCCACGGTTGCACGCGGCTCAACATCTGTAATCATTGCAGATTTTTCCATCATCCAGGCTATGGGTAACATAAAGTTTGCCGAGAGATTCATTCGCTTTATCTGCTTGCCGCTGATCTCATCGATGGTCTGCAATATTTTCAATAAGGTCATGTTCTCGCCACCCAAGATATAACGCTCCCCTGCTCTGCCGTGGGCATGTGCCAGCAGGTGACCCTGCGCAATATCATCAACATGCGCGACGTTCAGACCCGTATTTATGTAGGCCGGCATCCGCCCGCATAATGTATTCAGCACCATACGTCCGGTGGGGGTGGGCCTGATATCACACGGCCCTATCGGGGTGGAAGGATTGACAATAACCAGCGGCAGCTTATGTTCGTCGGTGAGCTGCTGCACAGCCTGCTCTGCCAGGAATTTGGAACGCTTATAGTGCCCGGTCATATCGGCAAGGTTGGAGGGAGTCTCTTCATTGGCCGGGACGCCGTCAGGATTCAACCCCAGCGTTGCCACACTGCTGGTGTATATCATGCGTTTTATGCCGGCTTCGGCAGCAGCAAGGATCAGTGCCTGAGTTCCCCTGACATTAATGTCATACATGGTTTCCGGATCTGGCACCCAGAGACGATAATCTGCAGCGACATGGAACAGGCTGTCACAACCGACAACCGCACGCTGCAAAGATGCAGTATCACGCAGATCACCTTCCGAAATTTCAACGGTTAATTTATCAAGATTTCGCCGATCACTGCCTGGCCTGACCAGGCAACGCACTTCATGACCGGCAGCCAGCAAACAACGCATGACCGCCGAGCCGACAAAACCGTTTGCCCCAGTGACCAATGATTTCAAAATGATTTAATCCTTAACACCCAGAGTCCATATTAAACCCGCAAGACAAAAGCTGATGCACCCATCGCCCCAGGGAGATGACCATTGCGAATGCTACCACTGATGATAGCTGTAATGCAGCCTTCGTTCTGGAACGCGGCCGCTCAGGACGGTTTAGCTTAGCGGGTGAGGAATTACGGTCAGCCTGGGGCCAGACAGATCAAGGATATACCGTGCTTCAGTTTAAACAACTCCCTCGTCGCGGAAGCGCTGCTGAATTTCCTGCACCTTGTCGATATTTTTAAGCATGGCGTCGACGCAGTCGCGATCGAGCTTGGTATCGGCCAGACGCCGCAGCATGGCGAAGGCGTCATCGTTGCTCCAGGGCGCCTTGTAGGTGCGGCGCGAGGTAAGCGCGTCGAATATGTCCGCCACGGCACTGATGCGTGCTTCAATGGGAATTTCATCTCCTTTCAAGCCCTTGGGATAGCCACTGCCATCAATGGCTTCATGATGGTATTCGGCAATATTGCGCATGATGCTGACATGGCCAAATGTGCCCAGGCTGAAATCCTCAAGGATGACGTCAATAATCTCGCGGCCTTTTTGCGGGTGAGTCATCATCACCTTGAATTCCTCTTCATCAAGCTTGCCCGGTTTGCGCAGGACACTGTCCGGGATGCCGATCTTGCCAACATCATGCAGCGGTGAAAACAGAAAAATATGCTCGATCTGTTCGTCGCTGAGATTATAGCGTGGAGCCAGTTCACGCGCGATGAGGCGGGCATAGTGCGCGGTGCGGTCGATGTGCGAACCGGTTTCGACGTCACGATAGTGGGTCATGCTGCGCGCTGCCTGCACCGCAGCCAGCAGGGTGCGGATAGCGGTCAGCTCATTGATGACCATCAAGGCGATAAGATGGCCGTAGATATCGATCTGGCGCAGCACCCTCGGCACGAATGGGTGGGGCTTGAATGAGTTGAAAAATAAGAAGCCGATGAAAGTGTTGCTCTGGTAGAGCGGCATGGTGTAGCTGGCCTGATAACCCTTGCTCGCTACCCGTTTGGTGTGCTCCTGGGTGCCATGGGCGAAAATAGACATATCCTGCACCACACGCGGACGGCGACGCTGCATGATCTCGCGCAGTGATGAAGCGGCTCCGAGCGGTACTTCATACGCGGCCAATGGGCTGGCACCTTCGGTGCTGTGGGTATAAGTTTTGAGCATGCTGGTTTTTTCATCAAAAAGAGCGATGGCCAGGCGATCGATAAAGGGAAAATCCTCGCGGATCACCTGGTGCAGGAAACGCAGCTTATCGGACAGCGGCAGGCTTTCGTGCAACTGGGCCAATATATCCTGGTGCGGAAACAGATCCTCTTCTTGTGACATAGCAGACTCCTTCAGGCAGGTATCATGCTCATAATACACGTAATGAAAATAACGTTAAATCAGACCAGCGTTGATCGGCGCATCAGCTTGCAATAACGGCGCATAATTCCAGATAGACCGTTCCATCAGGATGGCCGCCACCAATCGCTACTATCGCTTAAGGCATCCGGTTCTGGCTGCCTGCATGATCAGCCTTGTATGTCAGGAAGAATTTGGATAGTCTACCTGCCATCAACAAGTTAAGAAAGTATTCTGGTGTCCGTATGATCCAAGCATACCCAGGCTGTTCTTTCCATCATCTGAATCCCTATGCGGCAGTGCTTTGCTCCGGACAAAGGGCGTCCGGCATCACTGCGGCACTGCCGCATTTACTGCACAAAATAAATCATCCATGAGAAGAATCATTGCATTAATTGGCATTGCCTTGCTTGCCGGTTGCATAACCATCACTCCGGGGCGGTATTCAATCCTGGTTGACAACCATCAGGCGCTGAAAAAATATGCCGGAAGCCAGGTTCGGATCGCTGCCATGTTAACGCCTGTCAACTACCGCGCAAGCTGTCGACTAATAACAGGGAAGATTCTGGGACCCGACGGCATGAGTATTGCGCAGTTTGTCGAAAAAGCGTTCAACGATGAACTGAAACTTGCCAACATCTACTCGGACAACGGCGTATCGCTCATTGGCAGCCTTACAGAGATCAACTTTTCATCCGGCCACGGGGGACTACTCGCGAACGGGTGGTGGGATCTGTCGCTATCGCTTAACTCCGGCAATGGAAAATCGATGCGAGTAGCGAACCGGTACGAGTTCCAGAGTAGCCTTGATAGATATGTCGCCTGCGACCGGACCGCCCAGGCACTGACCCCTGCCGTTCAAGACTTGATAAAGAAGGCCGTTACCGATCCGCAATTCGGCGCACTGCTGCGGTGAGCGGGAAGCTGCACTGCGGATCAATCTACTTTGCAAACCACTCTATTTCGCCCATCTCTCTTGGCCTGATGCAACGCTTCATCGGCTGAACCAACAAATTTCTCGGCCAGCGTACTGACATCTCTTTCTGCCGAGTCTGCAATTAACATGGAAACGCCGATAGAAATCGTGACCTGGATACTCTCGCCAGAGAGTGACTGGAAGGAATAGGACGACATGGTGGCCCGAATCCGCTCGGCAATATCGCAAGCTGGGGGAATGGCGGCCTGCGGTAGCAGAACAACGAATTCTTCACCGCCGTAGCGCGCCATGACGTCGCCAGCCCGAAGCTGTACCTTAATCAGCTTGGCGACATTGCGCAGCACTTCATCCCCCGCCTGATGGCCAAAGGTATCGTTTATGCGCTTGAACTTGTCCACATCGAGAAACATGCAGGCAAGCGGCAGGCCATGGCGTTGCGCATGGGTAATTTCCTCCAGACAACGACTCTCGAAATAGCGACGGTTGTTGACACCGGTAAGTGGGTCGGTCAGCCCCATCAGTTTAAGTCGCTCATGATTAAGGGCATTCTCCAGACAGATCGCAAAGATGGCTGCCAGCCGTTCAAGGAAGTCGGTGCCACTGCCGGTGGCAAAGCGTTCCACTTTGCGACTACCTATATTGAGACTGCCAATCAACTCACCCTGGCTCAGCAGCGGCAGGAACGCTACTGATACACATCCGCAGGACGATGAATCGAGTATGGCGCTGTGTCGCCCTGCATCGAAAGCTCCGAGGAAAGGCCGGAGGTTATCACCATACAGATTTGTCAGCACAAACGAGCTTTCCAGCAGAACCAGCCCAGCCATTTTTGCATCCCCTCCTTTTTCCTCCTCCAGGATGCGTGCGATTTCGTATTCCGGGTCGATGAGCAACAAGGTCACAGCATCATGGTCAAAAGCAGTCTTAAAATCACACAACAGTATTTGGATCAATTCCGCCAGCGAGCGCGTGCGGATCAAGCATCGCTCGAGCTGATCAAAGCGGTGCATTTTTTGTTCATTCAGGCGCGCCTCGGCAAGTAGTGTTTGCAGTTGGTCACGCAAGCGCTGGTTTTCTGTTTGCAGAGCGTTCTCCAAAAGCATGATTTCCAATCCAACTATTCGATAATACACAACCTTGGGTTTTTAAGCGAAGTCCGGTCTCATGAACGGGCAGGTCGATGTGCTCCATCGACCCACAAGGAAGGAAGGCTGACAAAGCCTATTCCTGTCATATTTTTACAAAAAAATTCCAACCAGCCTCCACTCAATCCTCTTCAATCACGAGCAGCATCTGCCCGGCGGATACATGCTCACCTTCCTTGCAAAATAGCTGCTGCACCGTGCCGTTGACCGGCGCGTCCAGTGCGATTTCCATTTTCATCGATTCAACTATCAGCAGCGAACTTCCCGCCGTGACGTACTGCCCTTGCTTGACCAGCAACTTCCACACCGTGCCGGTCACGTGCGTACCAATAGCACGCGCCCCCTCCGGCAGATCCAGCTCGCTCTGCGCATCCGCCTCGTCGAGTGTAATTTCACTCACGTATTCTGTCTGGCCACTGCTCTTCCAGCGTTCACGCTCGGCTTCAAACGCAGCCTGCTGTCCGGCTTTGAAAGCGCTGATTGCTACCGCATTCTGTTGCAGGAAGTCGCTGTACTGTTTCAAACTGAAAGTGGTTTCCTCCACGCGCAACTTAAAGCGCCCGGCGACAAAATCCTTGCGTAGTTCAAGCAGCTCGCTTTCGCTCACCGGACAGAAGCGGATCTGGTCGAAAAAGCGCAATAGCCAAGGCTTGCCATGCTTGAAATCGGCAGTCTGACGATAGCGGTTCCACATCTGCACAGTACGGCCGACGAACTGGTAGCCGCCGGGACCTTCCATGCCGTACACGCACAAATAAGCCCCGCCTATACCTACCGCGTTCTCTGGTGTCCAGGTGCGTGCCGGGTTGTACTTGGTGGTGACCAGGCGATGACGGGGATCCAGCGGGGTCGCCACGGGCGCGCCCAGATACACGTCGCCCAGCCCCAGCACCAGATAGCTCGCCTCAAACAGGATACGCTGCACCGCCTCGATGCTGTCGAGCCCGTTGATGCGGCGGATAAACTCGATATTGTTCGGGCACCATGGTGCATCGTTGCGTACCGACCGCATGTATTTCTCGATTGCCAGTCGCGTCGCCGCATCGTCCCACGATAACGGCAGATGCACGATGCGCGTCGGCACTTTCATATCCTCGATGGCGGGTAGTTTCTTCTCCGCAGCAATGAGTATGCCCAGCAATTTGTCGCACGACAGTACGCGCGAATCGAAATGGATTTGCAGCGAACGGATACCCGGCGTTAGATCCACGATTCCCTGCAGGCAGCCCACATCAATGGTTCGCTGCACCCACTCCATCAGCGCATGTACGCGAAAGCGTAGATTGAGATCAAGCACCGGTGGGCCATATTCGATCAGCAGATTCTTGTCACCGGACTGGCGATACACCACCTGCACCTGCCGGGAGCTTTCCGGAATGCGGTGCAGAATGGAGCTACCCATTGCGCTTGCCTTGGGCAGTAGCGGAATGACTTTTGGCAGCCGAAGATGCTGGATGGTCACGTCCTGTAACTTCTCCAGCGCCAGTGCCTGCTCTGTTGTCATCCAGCGGAAATGCACGCTGTCGCCCGGCTTGAGCTGCCCCGCCTTCCATAATTCGGCAGCAATAATGGTGACTGGGCAGACGAAGCCGCCCAGACTGGGGCCATCCGGCCCCAGTATCACCGGCATGTCGCCGGTGAAATCCACGGCACCAATGGCGTAGGCATTGTCGTGGATGTTGGATGGATGCAATCCCGCTTCACCGCCATCGCTGCGCGCCCATTCCGGTTTTGGACCGAGCAGACGCACACCGGTGCGATTGGAATTGTGGTGCACTTTCCAGCTAGTCGCAAAAAAATTCCGGATATCCGCTTCGGTGAAAAAATCCGGTGCCCCATGCGGACCGTACAGTACGCCGATTTCCCATCTATCGGTGTAGTGCGGAATCAGTTCCTGCGGCAGGGTGCAACGGGCATGACTGTGCATCGCCGCGATATGCAGCACGTCACCGCTACGCAAGGCACGCCCGGCATGTCCGCCGAACTGACCGAGCGTGAAGGTGGCTTTGCTACCAAGATAAGCAGGTACCTGGAAGCCACCCTGCACCGCCAGATAAGCACGGCAGCCGTGGTTCCTGATTTTCCCGAACTGTAGCAGCGCCCCTGCCTTGACCGCATGCGACTGCCATTGCGCCAATGGCTCACCATCCAGACGCACCTCAATGGGGGCACCGGTCACGGCAATCACACTGTCGCAGTTGAAACGCAGGGTCGGGCCGATGAAGGTGATCTCGAGTCCGGCCTGGTCTTGCACGTTGCTAACCAGACGATTAGCCAGACGGAATGCCAGACTGTCCATCGGCCCGGATGGCGGCACACCGACATGCCAATAGCCCAGCCGCCCCGGATAATCCTGCAGCGTAGTCTGCACGCCGGGGTCGAGTACCTCGATGGTGTGTACAAGGTAATGGAAGCCGTTCAGAAAACCCGTGGTGTGCTGGCCACTGCGGAACAGCGTGCTGTGCAAGATCTGCTTGAGATAATCCAGATTGGTTTCGATACCATACAGTGCGGTCGCGTCGAGTGCGGCCAGCAGGTTGGTGATGGCCTGTTCACGCTCTGCCGCATGCACGATGATCTTGGCCAACAGCGGGTCATAGAACGAAGATACTTCAATACCACGCTCCACCCAGGTTTCGACGCGCACCGCAGATGAAAATTCCGCGGCAGTGAGTATCCCGCAGCAAGGCTGAAAATCTTTGGCTGGATTCTCGGCATACACGCGCGCCTGAATAGCAATACCGCGCGGCTTGATGTCAAACGAGTCCAGCGGTGGCATATCTCCGGCAGCCTGCCACACCATCCATTCCACCAGATCAATGCCGGTCACTTCTTCGGTCACGCCATGCTCGACTTGCAGGCGTGTATTCACCTCGAGGAAATAAAACTCGCCGCTGGATGCATCGAAAATGTATTCCACCGTGCCGGCCGACTGGTAGTTGACCGCCCTGCCCAGGCGCACAGCGGTATCCAGCAGAGCCTGGCGTAAACGTGGGGTAAGATTGGGCGCAGGGGTTTCTTCTATTACCTTCTGGTTGCGCCGCTGTACCGAGCAGTCGCGCTCCCCCAGCTCAATCACTCCACCCTTGCCGTCGCCGAAAATCTGCACCTCGATATGGCGGGCATTCTCGACATATTTTTCCAGAAACAGACCGGCATCCTGGAAGTTGTTCTGCGCCAGGTATTTCACCGATTCGTAGGCGCCGGTCAGTTCATCCTTGTTCCAGCACAAACGCATGCCGATACCGCCGCCACCAGCAGTGCTTTTCAGCATGAGTGGATAACCGATCTGCGCCGCTTCGTGCAGCGCCCGTTCCACGTTTTCCAGCAAGCCAGTTCCCGGCAGCAGCGGCACCTGATTTTGCAAGGCCAGGGCGCGCGCCGCGTGCTTCAGGCCAAAAGTACGCATCTGCTGCGGGCTGGGGCCGATGAAGCAAATGCCCTGGGTGGCGCATTGCTCGGCGAAATCCGCTTTCTCACTGAGGAAGCCGTAACCAGGATGAATGGCTTGTGCACCGCTTTGCCTTGCGACTTGCAGGATCTTGTCGGCACGCAGATAACTTTCCACCGCGACTCCGCTACCGATGCAATACGCTTCATCGGCTTCCACCACATGCCGCGACAATACATCGGCATCGGTATAAACCGCCACGCTTTTCACGCCGATGCGGCGCAGGGTACGGATGATGCGGCAGGCAATGGCGCCGCGATTGGCAATCAGTATTTTCTCGAACATGCTCTGCTCTTTTTCTTGTCTGCAAAATAAGGATGTCCGTTGATCAGAACATACAGCGTGGTCACCCCCAGAATGCTGCCCAATACCAGGGGCACCGCCCAGAGTTGCCACCAGGGTGCATTGGGTGAAACGGCGTAGGCACGCGGCCAGGCGATGTTGACGAATTCAAACACTGACCAGAGGAAGGCCAGCACATTGATCACCAATCCCCAGACACCCAGTCTCAGTTCACCTAGTGCCGGATTCCAGCGGCCCGTGAGGCGGGCATATAATCCTACGCCGGTAGTCATGGCGAACATGGCGTACAAACCGCCTGTGCCGAAAGCAATCACCGTGGCAACTGCTCCATCATTCAACCCGAACAGCAACCCGAGCCCTGCCAGCAGAACGGTACAAACAATCGCATTACGTGGAACTTTGGCGACCGTCACCCGGCTTAGCGCAACCGGCATGTTGCCTTCGCGCGCCATCGAGTAGACGATGCGCGAAACGTACTTGACCACTGACGCCCCGCAAGCAAGAAAAGCAATCATGACGATCGCCAGAAAGGGTTTCTCAAACCAGACGCCGATGCTGCTGGCAATTAGAGGGGTGATCGGATCGGACGTGGCACTGGTTTTCACCAGGGTGTCGTGGTCAAAGGCCAGCGTCAGTGCGGCGGAATTAAACAGCACCACTGCCCCCACAGTGCATAGCGAAAAAAAGATCGCGCGCGGCACCATGCGCCGGGGCTGACAGGTTTCTTCGGCGGTGGTGGAGCAGGCGTCAAAACCGATAAATGCCCAGCCTGCAATAACGAGCGCCGCCAGAAAAGCGGCGGTCTCACTGGGCGCTGTCCCCGTGCCCAGATGCTGGAACAATTCGGAAAATGAATGCTGCCGGAAAAAGAAAAACAGCAGCAGCGCCACGCCGAGTGACCCGATTACTTCAGCGTAAACACCCAGGGTGATGACCAGCTTGAAGACATTGACATGAGCCAGGTTGAGCAACGTACACAACAGCAGGAACACCGCGCCCCACAGCACCATCATGCCACCTCCCCCGCCCGTCGAACCGAAGAAAGTAGCCAGCCAGATGCCGCCGGTGTAGGCAGTGGTGGTCAGCATGGCGATGGCAGAACTGACATAAATGACCCCGGCATACTGGCCGGCAGTAGCCCCGCCGAGTTGCCGTGCCCACTTATAGGCTCCGCCCGCAATTGGAAATTGCGACGACAGTTCAGCGTAAACAGTTGCCACCAGCAACTGCATCACCAGGCAGATGGCCAGCGCGGCAAACCAGCCACCCCCCGTCACCACCGTCTGCACGCCAATGATGGCGTAGAGCCCCACCACTGGCGAGACGACCGCAAAGCCAAGGGTAAAGCTATTCCAGACACTCAGGCTGCGGTCGAGTTTATCGCCAGCAGTTGTGGCAGTAACAGGGGAAGAAGAGTCCTGACTTTGTTTGATTGACATGACGTTCCGTTCTCGCCTGGCAGCAAGTCAGCCTGATCCAGTACAAGAAAGAAATACGGAGTGGAAGTGCATAACGATCTCCTTTGTTCAGCGGGTTAAATTCCGAGAAGGCAATGTATCACCTGTACATTATCTCCCGGGCTTTTATCCCTCCGTGGAGCCTCGTCATGACGAGACCGGAAACTCTCGGACCAGACGCTCCCAGTTAAGGCAGCCGGAACCCTAGTTTCCCTGTTGCAGCAGTTGTATCACCTTGGCAAAACCACCCAACCGCCCAGCCAAGATCACGGAAATTGTACACACCCCATCCAGAAAAACAATATCAGATTACGTCTCCCCCAAAATCCGATCTGGCACCGTGCTGTTTGTAAAGAATTATTTATACCTAGATGCAGCGTAGATATTGGGGTGCGACAAATCGTCCTGCGACAATTTGCCACATTCCCATAATGGTTTTTCGTCCTTACAATTCAACCCACATGGTTAGATCCACCCGCGCTTCAACCCTTATTTTGGCTATTCCGGTTATCCATTTTACTGGCGAGGATACTATGGGCCTTACGGATGGTAGTTTGTGGACTCTAATTTCCGACAGACACTTAACCCCTCCAATTCCATGATGACACCTTAATTGGTGCTGCTGGCACAGACGGACTCTCTGGAGGATCAGGGACTGATGCATGCAAATTTACAAGACTGGAAAACCGCGAACATATGCTAACTTGAATGAAGGGGAACTCAATTCATGGGTTTCCTGCAATAAACGCGCACCGGCGTTCCCGGTGAATTGTGACGTAACATTTTTTCATGCCCAGGAGAAACATCATGTCTCATAAAAAATCTGTCATTTCTATTGCTGTTGGTTCCGCCTTTGCTGCCACTCTCGGGGCTGCGCCTATTGCTTCTGCCGCTGACAACCCCTTCGCTATCCAATCTCTGGATAAAGGCTACATGGTCGCCCAAGGATATGGAGAAAAGAAAGCCGGGGAAGGCAAATGCGGTGGAATGAAAGCGGGTGAGGGTACATGTGGTGCAAAAGCCAGTGAAGGCTTGTGTGGCGCGGCCATGGCGGATATCAACAAGGATGGCAAGGTCAGCAAGGAAGAATGGACCAAGCATCACGATGCCATGTTTGAGCATCTGGATGCCAACAAGGATGGCTTTGTCGATAAGGCCGAAACAGGAAAAGGCGAAATGGCCAAGAAGAAAACCGAAAAGAGCAAATGAAATAAATTCAGCCACAGTTTATAACTCGGCAAGCGCATCAGCCCAGGTTGTGGGTTGATGCGCTACAAGATCATCGTGCTGACCTGCGCCCCCTATCGCCCTGCCATCGATAAGTAGCAACGCCGTGGGGTTGCATTTCACTGGCATTTTGCGTTGTAGTCGCGCCACCACGCTGTGATTTCTGCACGTGCCTGCCAGTATCTCAAATCCGTGTTCGCAGTGTCCGCTCAAGCGCTCGTTGCGAAACTTGCCGTTAAAACTCTCGATGCAGGCATCCGTATCGGCTTCCCCGGTCCGATCAGGATGTGTCCGATGCCCCTGGCATGCACCTCACCCAGAAAAACCCAGCGAAAGGATTTTACTCCGCCGTCGGTTTGTATCGGCCAGCGATAACCTGAAGCAGGTTTTGTCCTGCGGCAATTTGCCACATTCCGTCGAGTAGCTGTTCTCTCTACAATCGATAGCTGTTGTGGAAATAGGCCTCTACTGACCAGATTGAAAAAATCGATATACAAACTGTCTGTCGCAGCCGCTGCGATCGGGTTGGCAATGACTGCCGCCTCATGCCAGCCATTGCAACAACCTGTTGCCAAAATTCAGGACATTGTGAATCCTGCCGCTTCCGTCGCATAGAAACTGTTTAGGTTGAAGCTATCCAGGCCGAAGTCGTTCTTCAGTTCCTTGATGCGATTCTCGCAATCCGCACGTCCCCGATAGCTGCGCCACACTTCCACGGCAGGCAATGACAGGCTGGTCACCATCGCGCCATAACGCCACCCTTGAATGTCCGGGTCATCGGCAAACAGGACGAGTGTTTTGCCCGGTGCGTTTTTGCGTTTGATTGACTGCCGTACCACGACGATGCGTCTTGCTGTATCCCAACTGTTGTTAAGAGATACGAAATACAGGGGTAAGGTCATACCACCTGATCCCGCTACCTGCTCAAAGTAAAGAGACTTCTTACTCTGCTCTCTCCTTAGTCTTACTGTGTCACAAACGTAATCTTGGACTTACCTGATGACAATGTGGG